>JBEKPL010000009.1:0-53921 GCA_049520815.1 Candidatus Limnocylindrales bacterium | reverse complement strand
CCTGGAATGGGGGCATGGCGACCATGGGATGACACCGAGAAGGGTCTTCGCCCGTACACTCCACGGGATCGCCTGACCGTTGCCAAGCTCTTGGTCGATAGCTGGGGGAACGAGCTTGCCAAAGTGCGGAGGCGGAGAGTCAAGTCCGAGGTGCGCCGGATGTTTCGACTCGGGAGGTCGACACCTCCGGCTCCCAGCACGACACGATAACTGGACACCCTACGCTCGGGCCTCCACGAGGGAGGCCACTGCGCTTACACGTCTAGGCCTTCCAGGCTGAGTGTTGCGGTCCGTCATCTGGCGTCGTCTGCCGGTAGCAACGGCCGGTAGCAACAGGGCCGAAGATCGGCGGATTCGAGGCCCGAGGGACCGGCGCAATCGTGCTTGGCAGCGTCATCAACGAACGCCCGCGGACGCCAGGGCCTAGACTTGAAAACCGCTGATCGAGAGATCCGTGGGTTCGAATCCCACCCTCTCCGCGGCTCATTGTGAGCGTGATAGCGGGGGGGTTGTCAGACCGAAGGATCCCGCCCTGCCAGATGGCGCCTGAGGTCCTGGATCTCGTCAATCATCTTCCAGAAGCCAGCCCGATCGATCCGATCTCGCTGGTGGATCACGTCGACAAGTGCACTGACTCCTCGTTCCGCCGCAAAGCAGGTCGGATGGATCAGGCTTCCGCGCTCTCCGCAGTCGGTTTGTCCACCACGTTCTCCACGCTCCGAGTCTAATCCCCCATGTCTAGCGGCGGGTGATACTCCACCAGAGTATGTAAAGACAAAATGTTGTCAAAAGGTGAACACTTGTTACTAACAGTCAGTGCACATGCGAGTGTCTGAACACTGGATGCGGGCTTGCGCGGAAACGGACCGCCGTGGTAGATTCGAAAGTGGAGTTAAAGCAAGAAAGGCCCGACGATTGAACGTCTGGCGGCGTTCGTCGGAGCCTTCCCTAGCGCAGACCTAGGCTTTCGCCTCGGCCGGCTTCTTGGACCTTACCGCCGGTCATGACAGCTGTCAAGGAGGCTCGAGGATGGATGACCAGAAGCTTCAAGAGCGCCTTCACGAGGCGCAGATCGAACTGAGGCTCCTGGACAAGGAGCGCGAGGCGCTTGTGGATTGGATCAGGGCCGTAGAGAGGCTAGTGGCCCTCAGGACGGGCGGCAAGAAGCCCGCGACCGTCACCGAGCCTCCGATGCAACTTAGAATGCCTGCCGGACCGAAAGCCCCGAGCATGCGGGGAACGGTGTTGCGGGTTCTCCAAGAAGCGCACGGCGAGCCGCTCTCGGCCCGCGAGATTCTTAGGCGCGCCCAAGCCCTTGGAGCCAACACCGAATCCAAGGACCCGGAAGCCACCGTCGACCTTATGGGCTATTCCTTGAGGAATACCCACCCCGAGATGGAGAAGATCCCCGGGCGTGGTCGTATCTGGCGATGGGTGGAGGGATGAGCTAATGACCCGACCCGGAAATGCAGTGCCGGCGCCAAGAAGTCTGACAGGACCAGCGCCGGCACCACGAGCCAGAGGAGATCGCATGGCGGAGAAACGGACTCCGTCTGCGGCACCACTGCGGGAGCAACTTCCGCCGTGGCGTCCGCTGCTCCTGAAACGACCGGCCAAAAGGTCAGCCGTTCCCCTTGACATTACCACCACATAGGCCGGAATGGGGAAGATCCACCCGGCCCTTCCGAAAGGACTCAACCCGTGCCTCACACAGGTGAAAAGTGCCCACAGTCGGGCATATGGCAAAGCACATGCTGCGGGGAGCAGATCGCCCTCAGCAAGAACGAGACCTTCCCGCCGTGCGGGAAGCATGGCGGGACTAGCTGGACGCTCATTCGGGCGACCGAGAACTGACCATCTGCGGAAAGTGCCTATTTGGCTCTTCTGCCTCGTAACCAGCTATAGCGGACATCGAATACCCCAGGAGGAGTCCGAGGATGCAATCCCGCTTCTCTTGGGGTATTCCCTTACCCGGGGACCGACTTCAAGGCGAACCAGGTGGCCGACTACGTGGCGATGGCCCAGAACGTCCCGAGTCAGAACTTCAGGCAGGTTGTGCTCGGATTGCCGTACACGATCCTCAACATCAGCACCGTCAACGCGGCTACCTGTCTGCTCAACGACAAGGTGGCCGCGCTCTCCGTTCAGTTTTCGGCCAGGACCGCCTCTGGTACGGCAAACCCGCGCCCGCCAACACCTGCCGGTAGTCCTGGCCGGAGGTCCTCGGCTGCGACATCGCCGTTCGACACGATCGAGGATGCGCATCAGCGGAGAGGCCGCCTGAACGGCGTCAGCTGCCTCCGAGGGGCAGGCTCAGTGGACGGCACGTCGAGGTCATCGTCAGAGACATCGTTGCCGGTGGCGCAAGTCCCCCAGCACGGGCCATTCGCCAGTCACACCCGCCGCTACGGAAGCCAGCCGGCCGCCGAGGGGGTAGCGGCCGGCTGGCCGGGCGCGACCCGGCACCCGGGGGAGGCGCCGTCCGCGCCTGTGACCCAGTCTAGCGGTGTGTCATTGAGTCAGAGCCCAGCGAGGGACCATGACAGGCAGATCCCCCCGAGCCGTTCGGCGTCGTTAGGACCCCGCCTTCGAGTTGGCCCACCGACAGCGCTGGCCGCACCACTTCTGGTCGCGCCTCCGTGGCCGAAAGACATTGCCGCAGCGGTGGCATCGGCGCGGCGCATGCCAGTCCAGGCGCAACATTGAGCCGGCCCATGTGATGGCGGGCCAGCTCGCCTCGTTGAGCGTCTGGAAGAAGGCCGTCGCCAGTGGTCCCTGAGCCACGATCGCACCCTGTAACCGCATCCCATCTCCGGTCGGGGCGATCGTCGCCTGCACCCGAAGAAGCCGACTAAGAGGCGCCTGCAAGGCTCCCCGTAAGCCGTCGAGAGCCTGGACGTATGGGCCCGCGCTCGGCCAGCGCTCGCCGGCGGGCACAGCGAGGCCGAACCGGCCCGCCAGGGCCTGGCCCGACATGGGCTGACCCGGGTCGTCCTTGACCTCGGTGAGTTCGCCTGCCGGGAGGCCGATGAGCCGCTCGGTCTCGCGCCGGAGTGCCTCGCCGCTTAGGTCACGGATAGCGACCATGAGATCACGCGCCTGGCCGAGCCAGCCGAGGGCATGGCGGATCTCCTCAACGCTCTCGAACCATTCGCGTGGATTGGCCCGCACCCCGACGAAGCCATGCTCGCGCACCCAGCCGACGATGGCCGCTTCGTCCCCGCGCCCGAGGCGGACCAGCTCGTTCGCGAGGTCGGACCGGTCGCCCGGCGTCCATACCACCGGCTTCCGGGTGCGCGGGTCCGGCGTCTCGTCGACGATGAGGCGGACTCGCGCCTCAGTGGGTAGGAGCTTTCGATCCTCGTCGGGGATGGCGAGCGGCTGGCCGCGCCAATCGCGCTCGACCCAGACCCAGCCCCCATCGCCCTGCTGAACCTTGCGGCTGGGCTGGCCCGAAAGCGGCAGCCAGGCATCGGGGGCTGAGCTGATGCGATCGATGGCGTCGTGCACCACGTAGCTCTCACCGACGAGCCAGCGGCCGCTCGCGAGAGAGGCCTCGGTGACCTTGGTACGAGCGGCCCTTGTCTCTGACTCCACGCTTCCTCCTCGTATTAGACGCACTCTATCGACTTCGCCATAGTGCGTCTATGCCGACACGGAACTACCACCCAAGCACCGGACTCGATCTCAAGCTCGCACGGGTTGCCCGCGGCGTGCCTCAGCGCGCGATCGCGCAACACCTGGGCGTATCGCCTCAGCGGATCTCCGCGGTCGAGGCGACATACTGGCCAACCGCCCGAACAACTGCTCGCTATCTCGCCGCGCTCGGGGCGATCGCCGGGACATCGCCCGCGCCGTCGTCGCCGGCGTATACCGAGAGAGGGCCGCGATGAACACCCGTCGCTGTCTCTCGTTCCGAGACCCACTGGAGGTAACGAGCCGGGCGGACCGGCGGACCTGCTCCGATCTGTGCCGCAAGCGTCTCAGTCTGGCGAGACGCGCGGAGCGTGCCGTCCATGCCCCTCAGAGGGCACGCCAGGGCGCGATCACCCGGCAGGAGGTACATCGGGCCACTTCGGGCTCTAGCCGTGAAAGTGGGGGCTTGCAGCCGTGAACGGTTCGCAGCTCCGCACGACCGCTCCACCAACCGGGCGCGTCCGCGTCTCTCTGGCCTCGGCCGAGCGTCTGCTGGGATCGCTCCCGGATCGCTCGATCGATCTGGTCATCACGGACCCGCCCTATGTCACGGTCAACCGAGCATCGACCAGCGGCCACCTGCGCGACTGGTTCCCCGCTGGGTTGACCTGGCCCCAGATCGGCCGCGTCTTCGCCGTCGCCCGCCGCAAGCTCAAGGCCGATGGGGTCCTGATGGCCATGACCAACAACGACGGTCTAGACCAGGCCATCGACGCCCTGAAGCGAGCCGGCTTCTCTGGCATCCGGACCATCACCTGGGACCGCCAGTATCCGGGGCTCGGTGGGGGACTTCGCCACCAGACCGAGTTCGTCCTGGTTGGACGGCTACCAGGCTCGCGGACTCTGGCTGGCGTCGATCTGGTCTCGGTGGCCGCCGTTGGACCAGGCACCGCTGGACGTTACCCGACAGCCAAGCCTGATGGCCTCGGTCGTGAGCTGGCGGCAATGGCCGGCATCGGCCCAGGGTCGCTGGTGGTCGACCCGTTCGTTGGGTCGGGGGCCCTGCTGGTTGGAGCCTTGGAGCGCGGTGCGTCCGTCGTTGGTGGGGACGTGGCCAAGCGGGCGGTCCGACAGGCCAGCGCCCGGCTGGCTCAGGCAGGCCGGGCTGGGGGACGAACCAGGCCGGCCAGGCCCGGCAAGCCCAACGGGTCCAGCCGGAGAGCCAACGGCTCCAGCCCCGCCAGGCCCGTCACCAGGCCCGCTGGACCCGGCAGGCCCAACGGCACCAGGCGGAGAGCCAACGGCACCAGCCGGTCCAGCCCGGTCACCAGGCCGATCAAGCCCGGCAAGCCCAACGGCACCAGCCGGTCCAGCCCGGTCACCAGGCCGATCAAGCCCGGCAAGCCCAACGGCTCCAGCCGGTCCAGCCCGGTCACCAGGCCGGTCCAGCCCGGCAAGCCCAACGGCTCCAGCCGAACCACCCCGGTCACTAGGCCGATCAGGCCCGGCAAGCCCAACGGCTCCAGCCGATGCAGCCCGGCTAGGTCCGGCAAGCCCAACGGCACCAGCCGGTCCAGCCGAACCACCAGGCCCGGCAAGCCCAACGGCTCCAGCCGGTCCACCACGGCCACCAGGCCCACGTCCCGTGGGTCCACCCGGCAAATGCGGCCAGGGAGCCGGCGATGAACCGCCCGCGTCAGGCCGGTCAGGCGCCGGCCCCTACCGCGTCATCCAGCCGCACTCGGGCCATCGGGCCCGGTGACCCCCTGGTACGGGCCCTGGCGGTCTGCATCCGCCAGGCCCACGCCCGCCGTGTCGGCCGTGGGCCTCTGGACTCAACGGGTTGATTGAGCTATGACTCGCCCTACCGTGCACGCCCTGCCGCGCTCCACCGACCAGGTATCGGGCCTACGGGTGGCCCGTTGGGTCCGCGAGTCCACCGCGGGCCAGTACGACAACTGGGGACCCGATGCCCAACGGGAACTCCAGGACCGGATCATCGAGCGGTATGGCCTCCTCGATACGGGGCTTGCCTGGCAGAGCACCGCCTCGGGCCGGACCGTGTACCAGAGCCCGCAGTTCGGCGCCATGACCGCCGCGGCAAGGGCGGGCCGATACGACCTGCTCCTTGTCGGCTACGTCTCCCGGTTCCAACGGAACCTCAAGCAGACCCTGATCGCGGTTGATGACCTCCACGCCGCTGGAGTTGCCGTCCTGTTCTGCGATGAGCGGATCATCTCCACCGATGCCGACCGTTGGGACGACTTCGTCCGCGAGGCCCACGAAGCCGAGTCCTACAGCCGCAAGTTGGGCCGCCGCATAGCCGAAGGCCTAGCGGCCAAGCGCCGCCGTCTGGGCGAGCCCGGCGGCCAGCCGCCATACGGCTACATCCGGACCGGCAAGCCGCCGGTTCTCGAACCGGTGCCGGCCGAGATCGAGCGGGTCCGGGCCGTATTCGCAGCTGCGGCCGAAGGCATGACCGATGCCGAGGTATCCGAACGGACGGGCGTGCCGTTCTACACCGCAAGGGGCATCCTGACCAACCCGGTCTACATCGGCCGGCTGCGAGACGGGACCGCGACCCGCGTTCCGGCCGTCATCGACCAGAACACCTGGGACCGGGTCGGGCTCGCCCGATCCCGATACTCCCGCCGCCACCCGGGCCGGCCCACCGTCCGCCGACCCTATGCCCTCTCGATGCTCCACTGCGCCGCTTGCGGCCGTCACTTGGTCGGCCAGTCCGGCCGCTATCGCCACAACTTCCCGTGTCCTGATTGGCTCGGCGCCGCCCGGGCTGCACCCCGGGCTTTCCGCAACTCCACCGATAAGCGCCATCGGGGCGTGAGCTACCCGGCCTCTTCGTTCGAGGGCCTGGTCCGCCAAGCCCTGGGTCACGTCAGCGCCAACGCTGCCCTTGTGGCGGCCGTGGTCGGCCGGGTCGCCGATGACGCGTCCGGCCCCGATCCGGTCACTCTGGCCCGTATCGAGCGCGACCGAGATGCGGCCACGGTCCGCTACCGCCGCGACCGCGACCCCGACGCCCTGGAGGCGACCATGCGGGCGCTCGATCAGGAGGAACGCCAGGCCAAGACAGTGCACTCCGATGGGCCGACACCGCAAGAGGCCGTTGAGTCCCTGCGCGAGCTGCCCAAGCTGTGGGACGACGCCGAGCCGTCCGGCCGGAAGCTCCTCGCCGAAGCGCTCCTGGATCGGATCGATGTTCTCGGTGCTCGCAAGGTCAAGCTGCACCCGAGCGCGTCGGCGAAGGCTCAAGGGTGGGACGTTGCTTGGAATGGGGCTCGATTGGTCGTTATGGTCGGGGCGAGAGGACTTGAACCTCCGACCAGATCCGCTGTCTAGGGTTCCGTTCCGTGCGAGCTTGGGCTAGGGGTTCAGGTCCTCGACCTCGCCGGTCGCGAGGAAGACGACATCCTCGGCGATGTTGGTAACTCGGTCGCCGATGCGCTCGAGGTAGTGGGCGGCGAACAGGATCCGCGTGCCGGGGTCGACCTTGCTAGGGTCGGTCCGCATCTCCGCCAGGACGTCGTCGAAGATCTGGTGATACAGCCGGTCTATCTCGTCGTCCCGGGTCGCCACCTCGCGGGCCTTCGACTCATCGATGTCGACCAGGGCCATGACCACGTCGCGCACCTGTTGCGCGGCCAGGGTGGCCATGGGCGTCAGCTCGTCGTACGTGACCATACTCGTGACACCGGCGAGCTTGCGAGCCTGCTTGGCAACCGACCCGGCGTGATCGCCGATCCGCTCGAGCTCGTAGGTCACTCGATCCAGGGCGAGCAGGAAGCGGAGGTCTCGGGCCACGGGTGCCTGGGTGGCGATGGTCATGGCCACGAGACCGCTGACGGCCCGTTGGACCTCATTGATGCGCCCGTCGGAGGCGATGACCTTCTGGGCCAGCGCCGCGTCGCGGTTCATGATCGCGTCGTGGGCGGCGAGGATCTGCTCCTCCACGAAGGAGCCCATGCGCAGGACCCCCTCCTTGACACCGCGCATCTCCGCGTCCAGGCTGCCCCGCACGTGCGGGGTGTGCGGCTCAGGTCGCATGGCGCGTTCCGCCCCTTCCTCCAGAGTACCGCCCGATTCTCCCGTGGCGGGATCCATCACCGGCACATGTGCCGGCTCTTCGCGCGACTCCATCGTCCGCTCCTTGCGCTCAGGCGCGCTCATCCGAACCGCCCGGAGATGTAGTCCTCAGTCAGTTGTTCGCGAGGCTGGGTGAAGATGCGGCCGGTGGGTCCTTCTTCCACGAGGTAGCCGGCACCATCTTCGCCCATCGTGAGGAAGGCCGTCCTGTCGCTGACCCTCGAGGCTTGCTGCATGTTGTGGGTCACGATGACGATCGTGTAGTCGGCCCGAAGATCGACCATCAGCTGCTCGATCTGGAGGGTGGCGACCGGGTCCAGGGCAGAGCACGGCTCGTCCATGAGCAGTACGTCCGGGGCCAGGGCGAGCGCCCGGGCGATGCAGAGACGCTGCTGCTGTCCGCCCGAAAGAGACGTCCCGCTCTGGCGAAGCTTGTCCTTGACCTCTTCCCAGAGCGCCGCCTGCCGGAGGCATCGCTCCACCAGGTCTGCCGCCGCGCCTCGGCCGTGGACCAGGCCGTTGAAGCGGGCAGGCGCGGCGACGTTGTCGAAGATCGACATCGTTGGGAAGGGGTTGGGCTGCTGGAAGACCATGCCGATCGAGCGTCGCACGGCGGCGGGATCGATCCGCCTGTCGTACAGGTCGATGCCCCGGTACTCGATCAGTCCGGTCGCACGGGCGTGGGGCACGACCTCGTGCATTCGGTCCATGCAACGCAGGAGCGTGGACTTGCCGCTACCAGACGGGCCGATGATGGCCGTAATGGCGTTCTGGACGATGTCCAGGTTGACGTCGCGGATCACCCGGCGCGGGCCATAGTAGGCGTTGACGTTCCGCAATCGCAGCGTCACCGAGGCGGCAGGTACGTCCTCGGCCTGCCGGACATGCGCTTCCGAGGGCGGGGCGATGAGGGCGGGAGTCTCGATGGCCATGGCCACTTCCTCGTTCATCGGCCGGATCCCCGACCAGGCTTACGTCGGGCGACGAGCCACCGTCCCAGCAGGTTGAAGGCGAGGACGATGAGTATGAGCACCAGCGCCGCGCCCATGGCCCGGTCTCTGGCTGCGGGGTATGCGGAGTTGAGGGCGTTGCGGTAGATGAGCAGCGGCATCCCCTGCATCGGCTCGCTCAGTTCGGCGGTGAAGAAATTGTTGCCGAGGGCGGTGAACAGCAGAGGGGCCGTTTCGCCCACGGCTCGGGAAACGGCCAGCAGGAGTCCTGTGAAGATTCCCGACAGGGCTGTTGGGATGAAGACCGAGAGGTAGGTCCGCCAGCGTCGCAGGCCGAGGGCTCGGGCGCCTTCGGTTATCGGCTTCGGGATCAGCCGCAGCATCTCCTCGGTGGAGACGACGATCAGAGGCAGCATGATCACGGCCAGCGCCACCGAACCTGCGAACCCGGAGAAGTGCCCCTGAGCCACGACCACGAGCGAATAGACGAAGATGCCGACCACGATCGACGGCAAGGCCGCCAGGACGTCGATGAGGAAACGCGTCCCAGTCGCCGCCCTGCCGCCTACCTCCGTGTCGAAGATGGCGATGAGGATCCCGAGAGGGACGGCCATGAGAGTGGCCAGGGCGGTCATCTCGAGCGTTCCAGCGATGGCGTTCCGGATGCCTCCCCCGGCGGCGCTGAGATCGCCCGGCGGATCTTCCAGGAAGAACTCGGGGCGAAGCAAGCCGGCGCCCTGCCCGACGATGTAGAGGAAGACGGACGCCAGAGGGATCAGGGCGACGACCGTAGCCACGACCGCGAGCAGGACGACGAGGTCGGCCTTGAGCCGTCGCCCTCGGCTGGTCGGTTTGAGTAGTGCGGGGTACTCAGCGGCCACGTTCGGCGCTCCTCTCGAAGCGGCGCCGGACTGCGACGCCAGCCCCGTTGACGATGACGGCCATCGCCAACAGCACGACTCCCAGGCCGACGAGGGCCTCGGCGTGGAGCGGCTCCGTGGCCTCGTTGAACTCGTTGGCGATGACGCTCGCCAGGGTGAACCCCGGCGAGAAAATGGATGGACCGATCCGTGGGGCGTTGCCGATGACCATGGTCACGGCGATCGTCTCACCGATGGCCCGGCCCAGGCCCAGCAGAACTGCGGCCATCACACCCGTCCGCCCGATCGGCAGCACGACGCGCCTGATGACGTCCCAGCGAGTGCCGCCAAGGGCCAGGACGGCCTCGCGCTGGAGCCGTGGCGTGGCGGCGAAGACCTCCCGTGACACGGCAGCCACGATGGGTACGATCATCAGGGCGACGATGACGGCGGCCACCAGGTAGCTCGGCCCCGGCGTGGGCGGGCCGAGGAACGAGATGAATTGGCCGGGTCCTGCCGCGATGCCTCGTTCGATGGGTCGCATGAACGGCACCAGGACCAGCAGCCCCCATAGCCCCCATACAACCGATGGGACCGCGGCGAGCAGATCCACGGCGACCGCGACGGGCTGGGCTATGCGCGGCGGCAGGAACTCGGTCACCAGCAGGGCGACAAGGAGGGCGATCGGGACCGCAAGCAGCAATGCGATCGCGCTCGTCAGTAGGGTGCCGTAGATGAAGGGCAGGGCGCCGTAGATCGTGAACGAAGGCGACCAGCGCGACCCGGTAACGAAATCGGGCCCGAAGCGTTCGAAAGCAGGCCACGCCGCCTTCACGCTGTCGAGGAGCATCAGACCTATGAGGGTGACCGTCAGGGCCGCGGCGGCGCCGGCCACCAGCTTGAAGATGACGTCGCCGTTGAGCGGGCGTCGGCGACCAAGTGGGTTCGATTCAGACCCAGAGGCGCCAGCACTGTCGATGCGGATGGCCATCGTGTCCTCAGAAAGGCTCAGCCGCCGCTCGGAGCTCTGGGCCCCTGAGCGGCGGCTGAATGCTGGTGGCTTGTCTTAGGGCAGCAGCGGCTGCCCCGCCCAGTTGATGGACTTCACGGCCGCTTCGTCCTGGGCGAGCAGGCCGGCCGGGATCGAGCCGTAGTAGAGCGCCGCGGAGTCACTCTGTCCTTCGTGGATGGCCCACCAGAGGTAGTCGACGAGGGCGTTCGCGCGATCCTGGCTCTTCATGACCTTCGAGAGGTCCTTGTACACGATGAGCCAGGTCGAGCCGGTGATCGGATAACCGGCCGCAGCGGGCGAGTTGGCCAGGTTGAAGCGCAGGTCGGCGGGGTAGGTCGAGAGGTTCGCAGCGGCCTTCACGGAGTCGAGCGAAGGCGTGATGAACGTCCCGGCACCGTTCTTCACGTCCGCGAACGGGATCTTGTTGGCCAGGGCGTAGGTGAGCTCGATATACCCGATCCCACCGTCCGTCTGGTTGATGCCCTGGGTGACGCCCTCGTTGCCGCTGGCACCCAAGCCTACCGGCCACTCGACCGTCTTGCCGGCCGACTTCTTCGGATCGCCCGCGCCTACGGCGGTCACCCAGCTCGGACTGGCCAGGGTCAGGTACGTCGTGAAGATGCTCGTCGTGCCCGAGCCGTCCGACCGGTGGACGACGCTGATCTCAGTGCTTGGCAAGGTCACGCCCGGGTTCACGGCCGCGATGGCCGGATCGTTCCAGGACTTTGTCTTCCCATCGAAGATGCCGGCGATGATATCCGCGGTCATCTTGAGCGGCGCGGTGAGGCCTTTGAGGTTGTAGGCGATCACGACGGCGCCGAAGGCGACCGGGATCTCAACCGGCTCGCCGTTGGCGGCCGCGGCTTGGATCTCACTGTCCAGTAGGAATGCGTCGGATGCGCCGAAGTCGACGGTGTTCTGCTGCCAGCCCTTGACGCCGCCGCCCGAACCGATCGACTGGTAGTTCAGCTTGACGCCGCATTTCGCGTTGTAGTCCGCGCCCCACTTCGAGTAGAGCGGGTAGGGGAAGGTGGCGCCAGCGCCGTTGAGCTGGCCATCAGCCTTGGTGCAGCGGTATGTGTAAACGGGGGCCGGCGTGGTCGAGGCGCCAGCCGCCGTCTGGGCGGGGGTATCGGTGGGCGCCGACGTGGCCGGTGCCGACGTGGCCGGTGCCGCCGCCGACGTCGCGCCGGCGGAAGTGCAGGCCGCAGCGAACATTGCCGCCGCCAGTGCCATAGCGCCGAAGCGCCGGTATCCGTTGAGCAACTTGGTCTCTCCTCGTTACTGGGCAGCTATCTGTTCCAACCTGCTCCCAGTTCCGAGGACATGGTCAAATCCGGGGCTTAACGCGGTGTTGGCGACTCGTTAACGTTCGTGCTCAGGCGTGCGCCGGCGTCCCGCGCCGAAACTCGCGGCGGTCGGTCGCCCGGGCCTGCCGGCGATGTGAACCCTGGCCTGGCTGCTCGCCCCTGTGAGTCCTCGCCGCGCGCCGGCGAGCGTGCGCTCAGGCGTGCTTGACGACGATCCGCTCGATCATCTGGGCGACGTCCTCGCACTTGTCGATCGTGTCCTCGAGAAGGCTGTAGATGTCCTTCCACTTGAGGACCTCCATCGCCTTGGCGCCGTCGTCGAAGAGGCCGGCGATGGCCGCCCGGGCCAGCCGGTCGCCTTCGTTCTCCAGGCGATGGACCTCGATTACGAAGCGGTCGAGATCCTTGAAGCCGCGCAGATTGCTGAGGGCCTCGTGGAGCGTCTCGCAGCATTGGACCACGAGGGCGGCCTGCTTGATGGAGGTCTTCGTGGGCGCATCGATGGAGTAGAGGACGAAGGTGTCCGCGACTTCTTCGATCAGGTCGAGGATGTCGTCGAGGCCGCTGATGAGGGCGTGGATCTCCTCGCGGTCGAAGGGCGTGACGAAGCTCTGTTCCAAACGACGGCCGATGTCGTGGCTGATCTCGTCGCCGCGGTGCTCCGTTTCCCGTATCTTCTTGGCCGCCTTGTCCGGGTTGTCGAACGTGCGCAGCATCGCCTCTAGCTGGCGGGCACCGTCGAGGACGTTGGCGGCGTCCTGAACGAACAGGTCGAAGAACCGCTCTTCGCGCGGGATCAGCCGAAACGATGGCACCTGTACCTCCGTGACTTGGACTCGCTAAGGGTAGCGACCGACGGCGCGCGCTGCCAGCCGTGCCTGGGCTGCCAGCCGTGCCTGGGTTGCCAGCCGGGCCAGAGCTGTCGAACTTGAGCCGGTGTGCCATGCTCGACACGTGGACACGGTCGAGCTTCTGTTCATCGCCAGCCTTTCGATACTCCTCGGCTGGGCTCTCGCGGTCGCCATCACTCGCGGCCGGGCGATCGACCGCCTGCGCGACGCGACCGGCGCCGGCGACGCAGACGACGTAGAGCGACGGGTCCGCGACGCCCTTGAGTCGGCCGATACCGCTCGCTGGCACGCCGAGCAGGCAAGCCACGACACCGGATACCTCACGGAGCTTCTGACGGCGGGCGTGGTCCGGCTTCGCGACGACCTGACGGTCGAGTTCGCGAACAGCGCCGCGCACGTCATGCTGGAGCGCCGGCCGGGCACGATGATCGGCCGCTCGGCGTTGGAGGCCTTCGTCGACGCCCGGATCGAGGCGGTGGCCCGAGCGGCCATGGAGTCGGGGTCTGCCAACGGCGAGCTGACGGTGCGGTCTGGCGCAGCTGCGACGGTCACGGTCCGCGCCCGCCGCTCGCCGGTATCGGGGGTGTGGCTGGTCCTCGAGGACGTCTCCGAGCTGCGCCGCCTTCAGCGGATGCGAGCCGAGTTCATCGACAACCTGTCGCATGAGCTCCGGACCCCGCTGACGACGATCAGTCTGCTCGCGGAGACCGCGGCTCGGGACGCCGAATCCGCTTCGCCCCGACTCCGCGACCGCATCGCCAAGATCGAGGTCGAGACCGGCCACCTCATACAGATGGTGAACGAGCTCCTGGACCTCTCGCGCATCGAGAGCGGGACGGCCGCCCTGCTGCTCGACGACGTGGACCTGATCAGTGTCGCCCGGGCGAACGTCGAGCGGTTGCGACCCTTCGCGGAGCGTCAGGGATTGCGAATCACCCTGGATCTCCCGGAGCGTGTCACGCCCGTCCGGGGCGACGAGGACAGGCTCGGTCAGGTCATCATCAACCTGCTTCACAACGCCGTGAAGTTCAGCCCGGACGGCGGCAAGATCGTCGTCGGAGTGCGCGAGGGCGAAGGCGAGGTCGTGGTCACGGTCCGCGACCCGGGGATCGGAGTTCCGCGCGCGGACCTGGCCAGGATCTTCGAGCGGTTCTACAAGGTCGATCGGGCCAGGGTGCGGGGGCGAGGTGGAACGGGCCTCGGTCTCTCCATCGCCCGCCACGTCGTCGAGTCGCACGGCGGACGGATATGGGCCGAATCCGAGGAGGGCGCCGGCTCAACCTTCTCGTTCGCGATTCCCCTGGCGGCCCCCGAAGCGCCTGCCGCGCAGCCTCTCACGGGCGAGAAATCGGTCGTGGCCGGCGGGGAGGAGACCGGCGGAGCGATCCGGTCCGAATCAACCCCGGGTCGGCGGCTACGGCGCTCGAGACGGCGCTAGGTTGAACAGTCTCCGAGTTCCCCCGACACCTGTGGCGCCGGCCGGGGACCGCAAACATGTCATCTGCTAACCCCGGTAGCACGGGACAGACTCCGGGGCCGCGAGGACGTCGCGGACACCGAAAACAGACCGGGAATGGCCCTCGCCACGCTCGGGGTAGCGCTCCGGAGACCCGCGCGCAGGGCTGGCACGGCCAGAAACCTCGCCTTGTGCTACCCCCGTTAGCAGATGACAGGAAACCGGGCTGGGCGCTCTTGGATCGCCGAAGATCAGGCGCGATGACCGAGATGCGTCGCTACATCTCGGGGGCTGTTCACGCTAGATCTTCGGCGTGGTCACATCGCCGGGCGAGGCCTTGCCCGGAGTCGTCCTGGCGGGCGTGGATCTGGAGCTCGGCGCCGGCCGTGGAGACGCCGGCTTCGCAGGCGCCGCTCTCGGCGCGGTGGGTCTGGCAGCCGCTCCGCCGGTGACGGGCTTCGCCGCGGCGGCGGCCTTGACGGGCGTGGCCTTGATCGGCCGGGCCTTGATCGGCCGGGCCTTGATCGGCCGGGCTCTGATCGGCCGGGCCTTGACGGGCTCGGCTGCGGCTGGGGCGCCGCGGATCACCATGATCTCGGCCTCCAGTCGCTGCCGCCGCCAGCGTGCCCGCTCGAGTTTGCGGATCCGCTTGCCCTCTTTCTTCGCGGCATCGGCCAGCAGGCGCTCGAGCCGGCGCAGGTGCCGTTTGATGCCCCGGACCGATACGGCCCTCTGATCGGGCTGCTCTGCCGGGGCGGTCTCGGCCGCGACAGAACTCTTCCCCGCCGCGGGCTTCTTCGCGGCCGCAGACCGTTCAGCCAGGGCGGCGTCGCGGTCGGCCTTCTTGCTCTTCTCCCGGTTGCGACCCTTGGCCATCACGCTCCTCTTCCACGGTGGCGTCGGGCCACTCGCCGGGCCCGGTGCGACCGCTGTTGTGCGGTCGCCGAAGCATATCGCGGCTCAGCGGAGCGTCAATCGGAGTGGTCGCGGCCAAGCAGAAGATCCGGTGGCACCAGCCAGCGGATCCGGCCGGTGCCGGGCTGGATTGGGCGGATGACATCGATCCGGACCAGCGTGCCCTTCCGAATGGGCAGATCGCCCACGCCTACGAGCTCCGCGGCCAGCTCGCTCAAGTCCGGGTCGTGGCCGACCAGAAGCGGCCGGACCGGATCCCCGGCGGCGTGGAGGAGGGTCTCGACCGCATCGGGGTCCAGCGGCCCTGCCAGGGCCCCGACGACGTGGACCGGCAGCCCGAGCGGCGCCGCCACCAGGCGGGCAGTGTCAAGTGCTCGCAGCATCGGAGAGCTCAGGATGGCGTCCGGCTGGAAGCCTGCCCTGGCGAGGAACTGGCCCAATCGCTCGGCCTGGAGTCGGCCCTTGTCCGAGAGCGGGCGATCGGCATCGGCGCGGTCCCACTTCAGCGGATCGCCGGCGTGGGCGTGCCGCAGCAAATGGAGCTGGACCTCTGAGGGGGTGGGCACGTGTAGGTCAGTCCGTCTACAGAGCAGCCGTTGCCCGGCCCAGCGCTCTGCGGAACGGAGCGCCGGCCACGGCGCGCCAGATCGGCCCCACGGCCCGGCGGCGCCGGGCCACCTCACGTTCGCGCGAGTGCAGGAAGGCGCCGATCGCTTCGGTCTCCGGCTTGGTCAGCTGCCCGGCCCGCGCCACCAGGACATCGCGAGCCAGCTTGGCCGCGACATCGGCGTCGTGGAGGCAGCCGAGGTGGTCCTGCAAAGCGACGACCCGCTCAAGCAGGCGGGTGCTGTCGGGACCCAGCGTCTCCCCAAAGAACTCCAGGGCGTAGCGAAGTCGCTTGGCCGCGATGCGGAGCTGGTGCAGCGTCTCGACGTCCGCCCACGGCAGCACCATCTCGTAGGCCCGGACGGTTTCGTAGGCGGCCCACAGCTGCGACGGCGCGCGGTCGCGGACACGGTGGGGCAGCGTGGGCGTGGCGACTGTCGCCGCGGCATTGGAGCCGCCGTCGAGGAATGCCTCCATCTCCTTGACGAAGGCCTCGTGTCCCGGCGAATCCAAGCCCCGGAGCAGCTCCTCGCGGGCGGTATCGCGCTGACGGGACCACACCGATAGGAGCGGGTCGAGACCAGGTCGCTGGTCGATATCCAGACCCTCCCGATACGCCTCCAGGCCGCCGATCAGGACATCGAGGTCCCGGACTGTGCCAAGCCCGTCGGAGAGTGTCTCCAGACGCCGTCGCAGCTTCTTGGTCCGGCTGGACCGGAATGCATCGTCGAAGATCCGCCAGGCGGCCCTCATCCGCCGGGCCGCTACTCGCATGTCGTGCAGATCCTCCACGTCCGACCCACTGCGCGTACCCACCTCCCTGTCCAGCAGCCTGGTGAAGTGGAAGCGCAGGATCTTGCCGGCAGCCTCGGGCATGCTGTCGTCCGCGCCCACGCCAAGGCTGCGCGGCCCAGCGGGACGGGCCGCAACCTTGGAGCGACGAGGACTCCTCGTCCGTCCCTCGGCGAGCGAGTCCGGATCTGTGGCGGTCCCGGCGTCGGCTGCGGGCTCGACACCCGCCGGCCGTTCGGTGCCGACTCGCTTCTGCCTTCGGTCGAACAGCTCCGGCGGAGCCGTTTGCCAGTGCTTCTGAACTGCTTCCGGCATGGCCGGCAGGGCCGTCCTCAGGGCCAGGACCGCTCGGTCCAGCTTGGATCGCGAGACCGGGCGCAGGCTCTCGTCTCGGCCGAGCAATTCCGCGAGGGCCGCCAGGGGCTCTTCGCTGCCCTTCCTGAGCTCCACCTCTAGCTCATCGAAGCTGTCGAGCAGCGTGTCGTTGCCGAAGACCTCGACCTCGTCCAGGCTCAACTCGGCCCTGGTGTCGCCGGCCTCGAGGCGGCGGACTCGACGCGTCTGCCGGATCGTCAGGAGTTCCACCAGCGGCTCGTCACCGCACAGCTCGAGGATCACCGTTCGAGCCTCTGAGGCGGGCCAGTCCGCCGGCTCGGGCTCCGCGCCGGCCGGGCCTTCGATCTCCTCGCGCCGCTGCAGATGATTGCCGGAGGTCGACTGTGCCTTGAGGCTGATCAGCGTTCCCCGGGAGGTCCGGCGCAGACGAGCCGCGAAGCCGGCCCTGGCCAGAGCCCAATCGGTCGAATCGACATAGCGGTCTTCGATCTGGACCGATCGGACCCCGCCCGCCGGCTTGAACGGTCCGAGCTCGGGCGCGACCAGATAGCGATCCGCATCGCCGTGCGCCGTGACCTCGTACTTGAGCTCGACCTCTACCCTGCGCTGCGTGGCCATCCACACCTCCGGCCGTGGCCTCTACGCCTTTGGATCGAGCGATCCGACGCCGGCGTGCGGTCGTCGCGGCGCTGCGGCCACCGCCGCCGACGATTCGATGGCCCGCTTCTGCATCGTCTCGAAGATGTCGATGGTACCCGGAACGCCGCTGAGTTCTTCGGTCCGCCGGTACGCGCCGTCGGGGCCCAGCTGCCACGACCGTCTGTCGTCGGAGAGCATGACTTCGAGCGCGGCCTGGATGCGGTGCCGCGCCTCCGGGTCTTCGATCGGAACGAGGGCCTCGACGCGCCTGTCGAGGTTCCGCTCCATCAGATCCGCCGAACCGATGTACCACTCCGGGTTGCCGTCGTTGGCGAAGTGGAAGACGCGCGAGTGCTCCAGGTACTGGCCCACGATCGAGCGCACACGAATGCCTTCGCTGACGTTCGGGACACCGGGCCAGAGGGAACAGATCCCGCGGATGATCAGGTCCACCTTCACCCCTGCCTGGCTCGCGGCATAGAGGGCGGCGATGCAGGCCGGGTCCACGATCGAGTTGAGCTTCAAGATGATTCTCGCGGGCCGGCCGGCCCGAGCGTGACCCTTCTCGCGGTCGATCATCTCCAGGATCCAGGTGCGCAGGTTCATCGGGGCCACGATCAGTCGCCGAAAGTCGCGCTGCCGCGACAGACCGGTCAGGACGTTGAAGAGGTCGCTGACGTCGGCGCCGAGCTCCGGCCGGCACGACAGCAGGCCGAAGTCCGTGTACAGCCTGGCCGTGCCGGAGTTGTAGTTGCCGGTCCCGATGTGAACGTACCGCCGCAGCCCCGAACCCTCTCGGCGAACCACGAGCACCGTCTTGGAGTGGGTCTTGAGGCCGACCAGCCCGTAGACGACGTGGGCGCCGGCCTGCTCGAGCTTGCGTGCCCAGACGATGTTCGCCTCTTCGTCGAAGCGGGCCTTGATCTCGACCAGGACCACAACCTGCTTGTCCCGCTCTGCGGCGGCGATCAGCTCACGCACGATGGGGGAGTCGCCGCTGGTGCGATACAGGGTCATCTTGATCGAGAGCACGTCGGGATCCGAAGCGGCCTGGGCGATGAACCGCTGCGTCGAGGCGGCGAAGCTTTCGTAGGGGTGGTGGACCAGGATGTCGCCGTTGCGGATCGCGGCGAAGACATCGGCCGGCTCGCCCTCGTCGGGTGGAACCAGGCGGGGCGGCACGACGGGCGAGTAGGGGGGAAGCTTGAGGTCGGGCCGGTCCAACCCGGCGATCTGCCAGAGCCCCGTATGGTCGAGCATGCCCGGGGTCTCGTAGCAGTCGGCCGGATCGACGCCGACGCCCTTCTCCAGGATCCGGCGCATCGATGCCGGCATCGCCTGGTCGACCTCGAGCCGAACCGCGTCGCCGAAGCGGCGTCGCCGCAGCTCCTTCTCCAGGGCGATCATCAGGTCGTCGGCCTCGTCTTCCTGGAGCTCGAGATCGGCGTCGCGGGTGACCCGGAACAGGTGGGTCTCCAGGATTGTCATGCCGGAGAAGAGCATGTCCAGGTTGGCGGCGATGACCTGTTCGATGAGGATGAACTTGCTCGGCGCGACCTGGATGAAGCGCGGCAGAACGGGCGGCACCTTGACCCGGGCGAACCGCTCCTCCTGCTCGTCCGGGTCCTCCATTCGGATCGCGACCGAGAGGCTGAGGGTGCTGATGTAGGGGAAGGGGTGGCCGGGGTCCACCGCCAGCGGCGTAAGCACGGGGTAGATCTCGTCGGTGAAGCGCTGGCGGAGCCTCTCATGGTGTTCGGGTACGTCGGCGTAGTCGACGAGATGGATGCCGGCCGCGCTCAGTTCGGAGCAGACTCGTTCGAAGACCTCGCTCTGCTCATCCAGTAGCTCGCTGAAGCGCTTTCGGATCGCCGCCAGCTGCTCGAACGCGGGCTTCTCGCTCGGCGTCGTGGGCGCGGCATGGGCCTCGGCCTGCTCCATGAGGCCGGAGACGCGGATCTGGAAGAACTCGTCCATGTTGCTGGCGAAGATGGCCAGGAACTTGACGCGCTCCAGGAGCGGGTTGCGGGTGTCGCGGGCTTCGTACAGGACGCGGCGGTTGAACTCCAGCGAGCTCAACTCGCGATTGATATACGGGAACTTCGACCCGGCCTCGCGACCCGTGGAGGCGGCTCTTGTGGCGGTCCTTCGAACGATGGCGGTCACTTGCGTTCCATGCGCCTCGACGTTGCGATCTCTACGGCCCATTGGGTGCATCGGCCCATTCTCAACTGTCGCGGCCGCAGCGCAAGAGCCGCCGTGCCTGCCGCGCCCTGGCGAACCCGATCGACGGGGAGCCTGCCCCGCTCAGCCCTCGGCGCGGTAGCGGCGCTCGCCGGTGCGCGGATCGACGAAGACCCGCATCAGGCGGTGGCTCGTCGGGTCCACGAAAAGCTCGGTCGTCGGCACGAAGCGAGGCTCGAACCAGCCCTTCTCGCCCCCACCGGGGCCGGGGTCGTCATGGCTGCGCTCGGCCGCGTCCGAGCGGTAGCGGGACCGCTGCAGGACCACGGCGATCATCACCGCGGATCCGACCAGAATCCCCCATACCCCTGTCGCCGCCTCCGGACCGCCGACGCCGAGCGTGGCCACTCCTCCAAGGAAGATGAGCCCGCCGAAGGCGAAGCTCAGAGCCCGGATCGATGTGTGGAGCATGCCTGCCTCTTCGCTAGCGCGCCGCTGGGGCTGCCGTCAGCGCGCCTTCCAGTAGCGGCGCTCACCGGTCGTCTCGTCCACGTAGACCCGCATCGTCTGGCCGTTGCGCGGGTCGCGGAAGACCTCCTGCGTAGGCTGGAACCGTGGATCCGGCCGCGCGTGGCGGCGCCGGGCGCGTCGTCCGGCTGTGAACCCGACGGCGGTCAGGGCCACGAGACCGACGACGATGACGACGAAGAGCCTCGCCACGCCGAGCACCTGGAGGCCCAGGACGAACGCCAGGCTGGCGATGGCCCAGGCGATCCAGGTGTAGACGTCAGGCATCTCAAGCCCCCGACCGACGCCGCTACTCGGCGACCGGCTGGCCGGCGGCCGCGCCCGGCACGACGACGACGGCGGTGCCGTAGGCCACGATCTCGGACATCGAGGTGCCGATCTCGGACGAGTCGAAGCGCATGGAGATGACAGCGTTGGCGCCCATCAGAGTGGCGTTCTGGACCATTCGATCCAGGGCCTGCCGCCGGGTGTCCTCCAGGAGCTCCGTGTACTCGTGGATCTCGCCGCCGACAAGCGAGCGCAGTCCCGCGGCCAAGTTGCCGGCGAAGCCGCGGCTTCGGACGACCAGGCCAAAGACCTGGCCCTTGACCTCGGTGACCTGGAAGCCGGCCAGGTAGGGAGTGGTGGCCACTATCATGCGATCTCCTTCGAATGGTGCGGATAACGGTTGGGGCCTCGTGCCTTGTCAGCCCTGAGGGACTCGCCCGGCTGTGCAAGCCGGACAGGGGCAGCTGCTCCGAAGCGACTCGTATGTGTAGTAGCCCGTGTCGTGGCCGTCCGCCCACGTCACGGCGATTGCGTATTGCCCGACGAGCCGCGCGCCCACGATCCGGGTCTGCTCGTCGGTCAGGGCCGGATTCGTGTCGAGCCAGCCCGGTCGCCCCGCCTCGCCCTGGCACAAGGCGCACGGACACAGAAGCCGCAGTGGCGCCGCGCCGTACTCGCTGCGATGGCCGTCCGCCCAATCGATGGTCAGCAAGCCCGCTCCGCGGTCGGCGTTGATGCCCGCGGGCGTGTTTGCAGGACTCTGGGTCATGCCTCATTCTAGGGGCGGCGTCGGGGCGGACGCCCGAGAGCCTGACAACCGAGCAGCGGACCCGGCTCGATTCCATAGGTTGCCGTGAACCTATCCGCCCGGGAGCAAGCCGCTGCTCGCCCGGTCGACTCCTCCCTCGACGTGTCCGGCGTGGCCGCACAACTGACCTCCGGCTCCGTTCTGGAGCGGCTCGGAACTGACCCGACAACTGGCCTCACACCGGAACAGACCTCGGAGCGGATCGCCAGGTTCGGTCCGAACGAGCTGGAAGCCGTTCGCAAGACGTCGCTGCCGCGGCTCTTCTGGGACGGCGCTCGCGAGCCCTTCGTCGTCCTGCTGTTCATCGCGGGCTGTCTGGCGATCGCCCTCAACGAGGTCCGGGACGGCTTGCTCGTGCTCGTGATCCTGGCCCCGATCGTGGGTGCGGGCGTCATCACCGAGTACCGCGGCGAGAAGGCGCTCGAGGCGCTGCGCGAGGCTGCGGCCCCCTACGCCAGAGTCAGAAGAGGCGGGCTGGTCGACGACGTGCTGACTCGCGAGCTGGTCCCGGGCGACGTCGTGCTGCTCCGGACGGGCGACGTCGCGCCGGCCGATCTGCGGTTGATCCGCGCCGAGGCGTTGGCGTTCGATCGCAGCGTCCTGACCGGCGAATCGCTGCCGGAGCCCGGCTCGATCGAGCCCGATCCGCCCGGCGCCGCCCTGGCCGATTGCCACGCCATGGCCTACGCGGGCACGGCCGTCGTCGGAGGGCGGGGCGAGGGCGTGGTCGTCGCGACCGGTCTGACCACCGAGTTCGGGCGCATCTCGCAGGCCCTCGCCGGTCGCGAGCGGCGCCGGTCGCCGCTCCAGCGCGAGATGGACCGCCTTGTCCGGATTCTGCTGGTCGTGGCGATCGGCCTGATCGCCGTCGTCGTGACGCTGGGCTTCCTGCGCCACAACCCGGCCGGCAAGAACCTGCTGGCCGGAGTATCGGCGGCGATCGCGGCTATCCCCGAAGAGCCGCCGGCGCTGGTGGCGGTCGTTCTCGGACTGGGAGCCTACCGGCTGCTGCGGATGAAGGTCCTCGTCCGGCGTCTCTCGGCCCAGGAGACGCTCGGATCGGTCGATCTGATCGTCACCGACAAAACCGGTACTCTCACCGAGAACCGGCTCGCCCTCACGGCCATCCGCACGCCGGTCGGAGTCGTCGAGGATCGCGATCGCGTGGCCGAGCTGGCCGTTCTCGCCGTCCGCGCGGAAGAGGATGCCTGGAGCGTGGCGACGGGCAACAAGCCCGGCTCGTTCAGTCGGTCGCTCTTCGGCTTTCTGTCCGAGCAGGCCATCGTCCTGGAGCTTGATCCGTCGGACCTGATCGACGCCGATCCCGTCAGCGACGATCGCCCGTACTCCCGGACTCGCGCCCGTACGCGAACCTCCGACGGGGAGCCGGCCGAGGAGGAGCTATCCCTGGGTGCGCCCGAAGCCGTCCTCGCCATGTGCTCCGGCCTGTCCACGACCGAGGCCAGGGCGTGGGCGGATCTGGTGGGGAGCGGCGCCGAGGCGGGCGAGCGACTGCTCCTGCTGGCGCGCTGTATTGACGGGGAGACGTGGCTGCCGTTGGGCGTTCTGGCCTTCGCCGATAGGATCCGGTCCGGGATCCGGGAGGCCATGGAGCTTGCGACCGCAGCCGGCATTCAGCCCCTCGTCGTGACCGGCGATCACCCCGCCACCGCGGCCGCGATCGCGGCCGACGCGGGTCTGCCCAACGAGCGAGTGGTCACCGGCGCCGAGCTGGCGGAGTGGGACGACGATCGCCTGGCCGCCGAGCTGCCGGCCTTGAACATCGTGGCTCGGGCGGTTCCCGAGCACAAGCTCCGGATCGTCGACGTCGCGCGGCGTTCCAACCGGACCGTGGCGGTGACGGGCGACGGCGTGAACGATGCGCCCGCCCTGCACCACGCCGACGTTGCCGTGGCCATGGGCAGCGGTACGGCCGTCGCGCGAGGAGCATCGGACCTGGTCCTGGGCGACGACTCTTTCGTAACGCTGATGCATGGATTGCGCGAGGGGCGCCGCCTCGTTGCCAACGTCCAGAAGGGTCTCGTGTTCCTGGTCTCGACGCACGTTGCGATGCTGGGCTTCATCCTCATCGCGACGATCGCGGGGTTCAGCCAGCCGCTCCTGCCGATCCAGATCCTGTGGCTGGAAGTGTTCATCGACATGCTTACGGCCGTCTCTTTCGCGGGCGAGGCGGAGGAACCGGGCTCGATGAGCCGTCCGCCGCGGCCGCGCACGGAGCCAATCCTGAACTGGGGAATACTGACCCGCATCTGCCTGGCCGGCGGCTTCAGCGCCTTCGCCGCTCTGTACCTGATCGAGCAGCACAGCATCGACTTCCAGCACGCCCGATGGCTGGCCTACACCGCGCTGGTCGTGGGCCAGGTAGTTCGTGCCAATGCCAACCGCAGCCTCTCCTACCCGGTCTTGCTGCGGCGCCCGAACCCGTTGCTGCTCCTCGGCGGCGTCCTGTGCGTCGCCATCCAGGTCGTTATCCCGTTCGTGCCGGCCCTGGCCGAAGCATTCCAGGCAACGCCGCTCGACGCCGCCGATTGGCTCCTCGTCGCGGTCGTGGCGCTGGCGCCTGCGCTCTTGGCCGAGGCATACCGGGCCATCCGCCACCGGCCCTGGGTCGCCTGAGTTCTTGCGGGGACCCACCACCCGGGTGCTCTGGCCGCCAGCCTCTGTCAAGGGGACTTGACAGGCTGCGTTTGTCAAGCTAACTTGACAGGCATGCAGAACGACGTCCGGAAGCTGCGCGAGCAGAAGACCCTCAGCCAGGGCGACCTGGCCAGGCACCTGGGCGTCTCCCGCCAGACTGTCAACGCCATCGAGACCGGCAAGTACCTGCCGTCCTTGCCGCTGGCGCTGGCCATCGGGCGGTTCTTCGGAAAAGCTGTCGAAGAGGTCTTCCGTGTCGATGAACATGTCTAGGTGGATCGTGCCGGCGGTCGGCTTCGTCATCGGGCTGCTGGTCGCGGCGGCGATGCTCGGCGGGAAGGCGACGCCGCTCGAGGCCGCCATCGGGTTCGCGGTCGTGGCCGCATACGCCCTCGGCCTGCGGCTCCTTCAAACCCGGAGCGAGACCGCGAGCCTGCTCTCCGGGCTCCCCGTCGACGAGCGTTGGGAGGCGATCAACGCCGCCGCCCTGTCTCTGGCCGCCCAGACGCTGGCGGTGATCCTTCTGGCCGCTTTCCTGGTCACACAGTTCAGAGGGGGCGATTCGACGCCGTACACCTTGCTTGGCGCGGCGTTCGCGATGGCCTACTTCGGCGGGATCGTCTGGTACAGGTGGCGGCTGTGACCGGCGTCGAGAGCCGGTTCCCGCTGGACGGCTGCGATCGTAGAGGTCAAGGCAGCGGCGAGTCACCCTGGCCTCGACCACCGACCCGAAGCGATCCTCCGGCCCGAATGTGCGGTCTCATCATCGAGGACCGACGGAACCAAGGTCTCATCCAGGGGAGTTCTGAATGTCTCTCGTGATCGACTCCATATCGAAGGAGTTCGGCACCGTCAAGGCGCTCGACAACGTCTCCCTCGAGGTCGAGCCGGGTGAGGTATTCGGCCTATTGGGCGCCAACGGCGCGGGCAAGACGACCGCCATGCGGATCGTGCTGGACATCCTGCGGCCGGACTCGGGCACGATCGCCTGGAACGGGGAGTCCAACAGGGACCTACCCCGAGACACCTGGGGATATCTGCCCGAAGAACGCGGCCTCTACGCCAAGATGAAGGTCCGAGAGCAGCTCGTCTTCTTCGCCAAGCTGCACGGCGTGAGACCGAAGGATGCCGAGCGGGAGGCCGGCGACTGGCTGGAGCGCTTCCGGATTTCGGACTACGCGGATCGTCGGGCGGAGCAGCTCTCCAAGGGCAACCAGCAGAAGGTCCAGTTCATCGCGGCGATTCTCCACGACCCGGACGTGCTCCTCATGGACGAGCCGTTCTCCGGCCTGGATCCCGTCAACGTCGCCTTGCTCAAGGAGGCGTTCCTGGAGATGCGAGACCGGGGCAAGACGCTGGTCTTCTCGACACACCAGATGGAGACGGTCGAGGAGCTGTGCGAGTCGATCGCCATCCTCGACCGAGGGCGCGTGGTGGTGGGTGGGTCCGTCCGTGACGTGCGTCGTTCCACCGGCCGGCAGGTGGTCCGGCTGGCCGTGCAGGGGGACTCCGAAATCCCCTGGCTGGCGACGCTCGACGGGGTTCGCGTCACGAGGCGCGGCCAGGATTACACCGAGGCTGTGGTGACCGGGGGCCACGATCCCGAGGCTGTCCTGCGGGCCGCTCTGGAGCGCGACTGCCGGGTCCTCCATTTCGAGATCACCGACCCATCGCTCGAGGAGATCTTCATCGAGCACGTCGGGCAGCTGGACACGAGCGAGAGAACGCTCGCCCCAAAGGCGGTGCACGCATGAACGGCTGGCGAACCCTCTTCCCAAATGCCTGGTACATCGCGGTCCGGGAGTACCGGGGCCGGGTGAGCAGCAGGAGCTTCGTTCTTGGAACCGTCCTTCTCGCCGCCATCGCCTTCGCGGCAACGCAACTCCCCGTCCTGCTCGATTTCGTCGGGGGCACGAGCCAGACGCGCGTCGAGATCCTCGTGAAAGCTTCGGGCGTTCCGTCGGATGCGCCGAAGGTCGTCGACGGGGTACTCAACGGCGCGCCGGCAGCCGGTTCGAACTCCCATAAGGCATTTGCCTTGAGCTGGCTCGCCGGCGGCGATCTTGCCTCGGCTCAGAGCGCCCTGGAGCAAGGCAAGTTCGACGCCCTGCTGGTCATCGATCGCGATCCGACCAGCCGGGACCTCGTCTTCACGCTACGGACCGATATGCCATCGGATGGCCGGCAGACGCAGCAGATCGCGGGCGCCACCCAGATGCTTGCGATCGAGGATGGGCTGGTCCGTGCCGGTACTTCGACGGCCTCCGTTCTGGCTCCCACCAACTTGCAGGTGTTGCCGGTCAGTTCGTCCGGGACCGCCACGGTCCACAGCGTGAGCCAGGAGATCTCGTCCACTCTGCTCTCGACCGGGCTCATCGTGCTGATATTCATGGCGATCATCACCTACGGCACGTGGGTCGCGATGAGCGTGGCTGAGGAGAAAGGCAGCCGCGTCATGGAGCTGATGCTCAACGCCACGACGCCGCTCCAGATGCTCGCCGGCAAGGTGATCGGGAACGGTGGGGCCGGGCTGACGCAGTACGGGATCATCCTCGGCGCGGTTGTCGGCGGGCTCGGGGCCCAGGGCCCGATTCACCAGGCCGTTCTAGGCAGTTCCAGCACGGACGTCCCGTTCGGCGGTCTGAACGCTGCGGTTCTCGGGGCGTTCGCGGTCCTGTTCGTCCTCGGCTTCCTGTTGTACTCGCTCCTGTATGCCGCGCTCGGCTCGCTCATAAGCCGGCAGGAGGATGTCCAGAGCGCAACCTCGCCGCTGATGATGCTGATCATGATCGGCTACTTCCTGTCGATCTTCGGCATCCAGGCGATCAACGAGACCTGGGTCAAGCTCTTCTCGTTCATACCGTTCTTCAGCCCCTACCTGATGCTGGCACGGGTCTCGGTCGGCCACGTGGAGATCTGGGAATTCGCGCTGGCGGTCGTCTTCCTGCTGGTCGCGATCGCGATCGCTCTGGTCGCAGCGGCTCGGATCTATAGCGCCGGCGTGCTGCTCTACGGCCAGCGCACGGGCCTGCGCCAGATCCTGCGGGCGGCCCGCGTCTCGCGGTAGCGGCAACGGCCAACGGCCGGCCAGCGCGGCCATTCTCGCGGCTGATCAATCCTCGAGCGGGAGCCGCTGGATCAGGGCCAGGACCGGTCTCGAAGACGGCGTTGCCACGAGATCCGGCACGGCCTGCAACGGGATCTCGCCGGGTTGCGCGGCGATCCATCGCCACAGCTCGCTGCGGCGGCCCGGCAGATACGGGCCGCGTAGATGGCGGGCCATGACGCCCCGCAGGCCCTGCTGGACGACGGCCAGATAGAGATCCATGCCGTCGTGAACGACGCCGGGCAGGACCATCAGCTCGGCACTCGAGTGCGCGATCCGGATCAGGTGCTCGCGCCGGCGCATGAGCGGCTGGGCGATGATGGGCCGTCCGGCCGCCCACAAGAGGTCGAAGGCCAGGTAAACCGGTGTCGAGCCTGTCGCCTGACCGTCGGCCAGGCGACCGGCCAGCGCCTCTTCGTCCATCCGACCGACCCTGTCGGGGACCACGATCTCGCCGTCGAGGATCGCGGGCAGGTCGCGGACCAGGCCCGGCAGACTCGCCAGCTCGGGCAGGTGCGGCGCCAGGTCCCGGCCGAACTCGTCCAACAGCCTGAGGCGCGCGCTCCGTCCGGGCCGATTGGGCTCGATGAAGGCAAGCGCGCGCCGGCCGCCCCAGCGCGGCTCGAAGAGGTGCTCGTCCGAATCGAACGCGGCGTCGGCCGGCTTTGGCAGCATCGGTCGCAGCGATCGTGGCAGGCGCGCCACATCGCCGGTGAGACTCAGGTCGAGTTGATCGGACACGGCCCGATGGTACGCCCTCGCGCCGAATCTTCGGCCTGCGGCGCCGAACGCGGCCTCCTTCGCCTCCGACCTCGGGCGCCGTCTGTACGCGGCCGTTCATCGCCCCTGCCAGTACGTAGTACCGACGAGGCAGGCCAGCCGGCCCGGCGGATACCATCTGGATGTGCGTTGGTTGCGGGCCCTGTACGTCTCCAACGGGCTTGCCGTCGGTGCCCTGTTCGGCTTCGTGCCCGTTCTGCTGCAGGCGAAGGGATTCGATCCGGCCCTGATCGGGCTGACGACGAGCCTGGGCTCGGTTGCCTACACCCTGGCCCTGCCGGTATGGGGTCACGTGGGCGACGTCATCAGCGGCCCAAGACGCGCGCTGCAGATCGCCTGCCTGCCCGCAGCCATCTTCTCGCTGGGGCTTGGCGCGCCACTCCCCGTCGCGGCGGTGATCGTCTGTCAGATAGTCATTGGCGCTGGCGGCGGCCCGATCATGGCCCTGACCGACGCCATGGCCCTGCCGGCCCTGACCGATGCCGCTCGCGAGTACGCGCGACTTCGGCTGCTGAGCAGCGCGGGGGCGGCAGGCGGGGCGATCGGCTGCGGCATCGTCTACAGCCAGACCGGCTACATGGCCGCCCCATTCCTGTACATCGCGACGATGGCCCTGACTCTTATCTCGGCCCAATTCGTTCCGCTGGGACGGGACAGCGAGCGTCGACAGAACGCCCGGCGCGCGCTCGACGGACGTGATCGCCTCTCCCCGGAACGGGGGCGTTTCGGCTCGGTCGGAGAGGCGTTCAGGATCCGGCCCCGGCTCGTGGCTGTTTTGCTCTCGGTCATCTTCGTGTTCATGGGCGTCATGGCGTCCGGGACGTACATTTCGCTGCGGATAGCGGACCTGGGCGGCGGGGCCGTCGAGATCGGGTTCGCGAACGGCCTCGCTTGGGCGGCCGAGGTGCCCGGTCTCATCCTGGCCGGCTGGCTCGTTGCCCGGCTAGGCACGCGGTCCGTTCTGCTGGCGTCGTCAGTGGGGTTCGCGGCGTGCATGCTGAGCTGGGTAGTGCTGGTCGACGCCAGCCCGATCTTGGTCACGCGGTTCGCCTCGGGGATCTTCTTCGCCGGCATATTCATGTCGCTGGTGCTGACGATCGCTCGAATCCTTCCCGAGCGTCTCCAGTCGACCGGCCAGACTCTTCTTCAGGCCACCTGTTACGGTCTGGCCGCGATCCTCGCGAACCTGCTGGGCGGACTGCTCTACGCGAAGGCCGGGGCGCTGGGCGTCTTCGGAGTGGGGGCCGTTTGCGCGGTGATCGGCGGGTTGATCGGGCTCGTGGCCCTGCCCCGGGACGAGAGAGCGCCGACGTCCAACCCTGCCAAATCGGTTCCGGGAGCGGCCTAGGCGGCAACCTTCGGGGCCGACGGCTCGCGCCGGCAACTGCGGCCCGGTACCATGCCCGCAACGGCGAGACGGAGGAGGACCGATGCGGATCTGGGGCGGTCGATTCGAAGGCACGACTGACGAGCGGGTGGCCGACTTCACCCGGTCGATCGATGCCGACCGCATTCTGGCGATCGACGACATCGCCGGCTCGATCGCCCACGTGCATTGCCTGGGGCGCGCCGGACTGCTGACCGCCGACGAGGTCGAGACGATCGTGCGCGGGCTCGAGGGCCTGCGGGCCGAGGTCGAAGCCGGCAGCCTCGTCTGGGATCCGGCCCTCGAGGACGTCCACATGAACCTCGAGGTCGCCCTGCGGGAGCGGATCGGGCCGCTGTCGGGGCGGCTCCACACCGGCCGCTCGCGCAACGACCAGGTCGTCACGGATCTGCGGCTGTGGCTGCGACGGACGATCGACGGCCTGGACGAGGCGGTGCTGGAGATGGAGCGGGCGCTCGTCCGGCTGGCCGAACGCGATGGGGAGGCGATCCTGCCCGGCGCCACACACATCCAGCCCGCCCAGCCGATCCTGCTCGCCCATTACCTCCTGGCGTATGTCGAGATGCTCGAGCGCGACCGGGGCAGGCTGGCCGATTGCCGCCGGCGGGCGAACGTCTCGCCGCTGGGCTCCGGTGCTCTGGCGGGAGCCGGCTATCCGCTCGATCGGGAGGCCACCGCCGCGGAGCTCGGCTTCGACGGAGTGACGGCGAACTCGCTGGACGCGGTCGGCGATCGCGACTTCGTGGCCGAGGCACTGGCGGCTTTCTCGCTGTGCATGGTCCATCTCAGCCGTCTGGCGGAGGAGATCACCTGGTGGTCGAACCCGCGGTTCGGTTTCGTGCGGGCGGCCGACTCGTTCTCGACCGGCTCGTCGATGATGCCGAACAAGAAGAACCCCGATCCGGCCGAGCTGGTGCGAGGACGGGCAGCGCGGGTCATAGGCTCGCTGACGGGTCTTCTGGCGCTGCTGAAGGGGCTGCCGCTCGGGTATCAGAGGGACCTGCAGGAAGACAAGCCGCCTCTCTTCGAGGCGGCGGCAACGCTCGAGGCCTCGCTTCAGGTCATGGCCGGGATGGTTGAGACGCTGGTCGTGGACCGGGTGCGCATGAGGGCCGCGGCAGGGGAGGGCTACACCACGGCCACGGCCGTCGCCGACGCCCTCGTCCGGCGGGGAGTGGCGTTTCGCGCCGCTCACCACGTGGTGGGGACGCTCGTCGCCGAAGCGGAGAGGACCGGAGCCGGGCTCGACGCGCTGGACGACGCCACGATCGCGGCGGCCCTGGCCGGCTCAGATGACTCGGTTGCGGTCACGCTGATTGGCGACGCCGATCTGCCAGGGGAGCTGCGGGCCGCCGCTGGCCTGGAAGGCGCGCTGGCCAGCTGCGACGTCGTGGGCGGAACCGCTCCCCGTCGCGTGGCCGCGGCCCTCGCCGCTGCCAGGGCACGGCTGGGTATCTAGCCGGGAGAGTGGGCCAGATCGGGCAGATCCCGACGGCCGCATCCTTGCCGCCGGAACTCAACCGACCGAGTCCGCCCTTCGCCCGCTGTGATGGCCCCAGAATGAACGTTTCGCGGCGCACATCCGTCCCTGGTCACGGAAGTAGCAACCGAGGTCCGGGCAGCGGAGAAAGCGTCGATGTACGAGGGAGGGCTGGTGGTCCCAACCGAGCGACCCGAAACGATCGAGGCGACGTTCGCCCGTCTGAGCGAACGAGGGCTCGACCGCTGCTACTCGCTGGCCGGGTACCTCCTTGGCAATGCCGCGGAGGCTGAGGACGCGACGCAGGAAGCGATGGCTCGGGCCTGGCGGGCTCGTGGGACGCTGCGCGACAGCGCCGCGTTCGACGGCTGGCTGGATCGGATCCTGGTCAACGCCTGCATGGACCGGATGCGCCGGCAAAAGCTGGTTCGGTTCGTCGAGATCCAAGAAGGCGAGGAAGTGCCCGACCGGGACCCCTTCCGGGACTTGCTTGCCAAGGACGAGCTGGGCCGTGTCCTTCATGTCCTGACGCCCGAACAGCGGGCAGTCGTGGTACTGCGCTTCTGGCGAGACTTGCAGGTCGATGAGATTGCTCGACGGCTGGACTGTCCGCCGGGCACGGTCAAGTCCAGATTGCATACGGCGATCGCCGCCCTGCGCGAGAGGCTCGACCGGGATGCGAGAGAGGTTCGGCGATGAACGACCGGGAGATCGAACTCAAGCTCGAGGCGCTCCTGGGGGCGGCACCGATAGTCCCCTCGCCCGATCGCCTGCGCGAAGCGGTGGTCCGCGACCGGAGGCGCCCGGCAGAGCGACTCGCACTCAACTGGCACTGGCCGGCAAGACGTGCCCTCCCGGCGCTGGTCGGATTGGCTGCGACCTTCGTCCTGGCTGCGGCGCTGCTGACCATCGTCGCGAACCGGCCGTCGCCAGCTGCCTCGCCCAAGCCGGCGGCTGCGACTTTCAGCCAGACCGGCTCGCTTGTGCAGGCCCGCCAGGATCAAGCTGCGGTGTTGCTGCCAGACGGGCGCGTGCTGGTCGTCGGCGGAAAGGGCCCCGACGGGGATCTCGCGTCGGCGGAGCTGTACGACCCGACGACTGGCACGTTCAGCGCCACCGGCTCGATGATCCACGCTCGCACTTACCCCACGGCTACCCTTCTGCCCGACGGCCACGTCCTGGTCACTGGGGGCGGCGACGCCATGCGCGGTGGCGACGACAACACGGCCGAGCTCTACGACCCGAAGAGCGGCACGTTCAGCACGACCGGTTCGATGGCCAAAGCGCGCTGGAACGATACCGCCACTCTGCTGCCGGACGGCCGTGTGCTGATAGCGGGCGGGGGCAGCGGCAGCTCCAGCGCCGCGACGTTCCCAGCTTCGGCGGAGCTTTACGACCCGAAGACCGGCACCTTCAGCCTCACGGGCTCGATGTCGTATCCGCGCTTCCTGCACCATGCGATCCTGCTGCCGGACGGCCGCGTGCTCATTGAAGGTGGATCGGGTGGGGGGGGCGGCACCGCGTCGGCCGAGCTGTACGACCCCGCGACGGGGACGTTCAGCCTCACGGGGTCGATGTCAGAGGCGCGGATTTACGACACCGCGACTCTGCTGCCTGACGGCCGCGTTCTGGTCGCGGGCGGCATGTCGCCGACAGGCGACCAGCCGTCGCTTCTGACCTCCACGGAGCTGTACGACCCGGCGACCGGCAAGTTCAGCGCGACAGGCTCCATGGTCTATGGCCGCCAAGATCACACCGCCACCTTGCTCCCCGACGGCCGCGTCCTGGTCGCGGGCGGCCACGTTCTCGGCGCGACGGACGTGTACCCAGCAACAGCGGAGTTGTACGACGCCGCGACTGGCACCTTCAGCCCGGCCGGGTCTCTCGCCATGCCAACCGCGGACCACACCGCCATGCTGCTCCGAGATGGCCGTGTCCTCATCGCAGGCGGCCGTGCTCCCACGACGATGCCGAAGATGATCGCATTCGCCCAGCTGTACGACCCCAGCATCAAGCCTGAGACCGGGCCGGCCTCATGGGGAGGATTCACCAGTACGGGGGGGATGGTTCACCTCCGCGCCGATCACGCGGCTACTCGGTTGGCCGACGGCCGCGTCCTCATCGTGGGAGGAGTGGACGAGCACGGCGCGCCGATCGCCACGGCGGAGCTCTACGACCCAGCCACAGGCAGGTTCCTCTCAACCGGCTCGATGGCCCACTCCCGCGACGTTCCTGAGGCAACGTTGCTGCCCGGCGGCCGAGTCCTCGTCACCGGCGGCTTTGATGGAAGTGGAACCCCAATCGCTTCGGCCGAGCTGTACGACCCAACGACCGGGACGTTCAGCGAAGCCGGGTCGATGGCTCAACCTAGATTGGGCTCCACCGCGACTCTGCTATCCGATGGCCGGGTCTTGATAGTCGGCGGCGTGCCCGCTCAGAACTCGCCGCAGCCGATCGGCGCCGCGGAGGTCTACGACCCCGGCACGGGCAGATTCACTACGATGGGCTCGCTACGAGAGCCTCGCTCCGGCCACACCGCGACCCTGCTTGGAGACGGCCGCGTCCTGATCGCGGGCGGCGACGGCGCGATGGGATCGAACTCAACGGCCGCTCGGCCGCTCTCGTCGGCGGAGCTCTACGATCCCGCGACTGGCACGTTCAGTCCGACAGGCTCGATGGCTCAGGGCCGAGACGACTTCACAGCGACGCCGCTGCCCGACGGCCACGTCCTGGTTCTCGGCGGCGGGGGAGCGGAGCAATACGACCCGGGCAGCGCCAAGTTCGGCCCGATCATAACCGCGTCCCTCGGCCTCTATTGGCATACGGCGACGCTGCTTTCCGACGGCCACGTCCTTGTCGCCGCCGAGACTCTGGAACATGGCCCATCCGCCGAGTTCGGGGTGTACGACCCCACAGCCGGCACGTCGAGGCCGACAGGGGCCTTCATCGAGCTCAGAACGAACTACACCGCGACACTGCTATTGGACGGACGGGTTCTCGTCGCGGGTGGAGCTACTCAGGTCGCGGTTGGTCAGGACACGGAGTTCTCGGCCCTTGGCTCCGCCGAGCTGTACGACCCCACCGCGACGCCGGCCACCGGACCGAGCCAGACGGCGGGGCCGACCCCACCCTCGAGCCCGTAAGGTCGTCCCCAGGTGCTTGGGTCGTGGCTTCCCGACGTCCCGATCCGGCACCAAATCGACACCGCGGCGTCCTCGTTTTCCGGCCGTCACGCTCGTAGGCTCATCCGGCCTGTCATGCAGGCCGGAGGATTCGATGAAGCTCCACGAACGCGAACAGATAGGGGAGGAGGAGAGGCCGCGCGCCCTCCACCGTGAGGGTTCGCTCGTGCTGACATGCGCCGCATGCGGCTGTCGTCTCACGGCTCGGGAGTCCCTTCGCGATGGCGGCGAGTACGGGCCGGACGCCGCCTGGCGCCACTTCTGGGGTCTGCCCGGCCGCGATGGGCGTGGCTGCCGGGTACCGTGCGTGGACCTGCCACATGAGATATCGCCGGTTGAGGCGGCCACCTCATAGGCCTGCGGGCATCGCGCCCGTAGCCCACGGTGGCTGGGCGCGGCGGGGGCGGACGTTCGCTGCACGGTGCACCTTCGAGCCCGTATGGCGTTGCTGTCCTGAACGGCAACCGGCACGCCACCGGAGCGCGACCCATTCTCCACTAGACGGCTACTGATTCCGAGAAGCCGCGTAGGTAGGCTCCGGAAGGAGGACGGCTCGCGCCGGCCCCAGCGCGGCCACACACCTGCACCACGAAGGGAGACGACCTCGTGCCCACTGCCGCCAGCGGTATCAACTCCGGCGACACAGCCTGGGTGCTGACCTCCACCGCGCTCGTCATGCTCATGACCCCCGGACTGGCGCTCTTCTATGGAGGCCTGGTCCGCCGCAAGAACGTGCTGAGCACGATCATGCACAGCGTCTTCATCCTGGCCCTGGTCAGCGTCACCTGGGTCCTGATCGGCTTCACCCTGGCCTTCGGCCAGGACGTGAACGGCTGGGGCATCATCGGCGGCCTGGACTTCATCGGCCTCCACGGCGTAGGCAAGGACCCGCTGAGCTACGCCCCCACGATCCCGGGCAGCGCCTACATGGCCTTCCAGATGATGTTCGCGGTCATCACGCCGGCCCTCATCACCGGCGCCTTCGCCGAGCGCAAGCGGTTCAAGGCTTTCGTCCTCTTCTCGCTCCTTTGGACGATCTTCGTCTACTCGCCGATCGCCCACTGGGTCTGGGGTCAGGGCGGCTGGCTGGCCAAGTTGGGGGCCATCGACTTCGCAGGTGGCACCGTCGTCCACATCAGCTCGGGTGTCGCGGCGCTGGTCGCGGCCCTCGTCCTGGGCCCGCGCGTCAAGCGAGAATCCGACCGCTTCGAGCCGCACGATGTCCGCCTTACGGTCATCGGCGCCGGGCTGCTCTGGTTCGGCTGGTTCGGCTTCAACGGCGGCTCGGCCCTCGCGGCGAACGGCCTGGCGGCCAATGCGTTCGTCGTCACCAACACGGCGGCCGGCATGGCGGCTCTCACCTGGGTCACCGTCAGCTGGCTGCACAAGGGCACGCCGAGCGTCGTCGGCGCAGTTGCGGGAGGCGTGGCCGGGCTGGTCGCGATCACGCCGGCCTCGGGCTACGTGGACGCGAGCGCGGCCATCATCATCGGCTTCGCGGCGGGCTCGATCTGCTACGGCGCGATCCTGCTGCGCGAGCGGCTCAAGGTGGACGACGCGCTCGACGTCTGGGCCGTCCACGGCGTCGGCGGAACGCTCGGCGCGATCCTCACCGGGGTGTTCGCGATCGCCGCGGTAAACGGTGCCTCCGGCCTCATCGACGGCAACGCCGGTCAGGTCGGCAAGCAGCTCGTCGCCGTGGCCGCCACCTGGATCTACAGCGGTGTCGTGACCTTCGTCATCCTCAAGGTCGTGGACGTCTTCGTTGGCCTCCGCGTCGAGGAGTCCGAAGAGGAAGCCGGCCTCGACACCTCCCAGCACGGCGAGGTGGCCTGGCAGTCGTAGCCGATCGACAGTCGGGGCCGGTTCGTTCGGCCCCGAGCCATAAGGCAGCCGGACTCGGCGGGGCCCGGCTGCTGAGACGCGTCCCAAACCACAACCCTTGCGCCACCAGGGCGCCACCGCCGCGTCACCCGGCCGCTACTGATTCGCGGTCCTGGCCTCCATACGCTTCACCGGATCGGAACCTTGGCCGTGTTTCGATGCGACCTTGAAGCGAAGGAGTCTCGGACGTGATCAACGGTGGCGACACCGCCTGGGTGCTGACTGCGACGGCGCTGGTCATGTTGATGACGCCCGGCCTGGCCCTCTTCTACGGAGGTCTGGTCCGCCGCAAGAACGTGCTCAGCATCCTGATGCAATGCATGTTCGCTCTGGCCCTGGTCAGCGTGACCTGGGTCCTCCTCGGCTACACCCTCGCCTTCGGCCAGGACGTGAACGGCTGGGGGATCATCGGCAACCTCGACAATCTCGGCCTCAAGGGTGTCGGCGTCAGTCCCAGCTCCTATGCGCCGACGATTCCGGCCAGCGCCTTCGCTCTCTTCCAGATGATGTTCGCCATCATCACCCCGGCCCTGATCATCGGCGCCTTCGCCGAGCGCAAGCGCTTCAAGGCGTTCGTGCTGTTCGCGCTGCTGTGGAGCCTGATCGTCTACTCACCCATCTGCCACTGGGTCTGGGGTCAGGGCGGCTGGCTGAACAAGATGGGCGTCATGGACTTCGCCGGCGGCACCGTCGTCCACATCAGCTCGGGCGTGGCCGCTCTCGTGGCCGCGCTCGTCCTTGGGCCCCGCGTTCGACGCGAGTCCGATCGCTTCGAGCCCCACGACGTCCGCCTGACGGTGATCGGAGCCGGGATCCTGTGGTTCGGCTGGTTCGGTTTCAACGGCGGCTCGGCTCTCGCCGCGAACGGCCTGGCTGTCAACGCCGTTCTGGTCACGAACACGGCCGCCGGCATGGGCGCTCTCACTTGGATGACGATGAGCTGGCTGCACAAGGGCTCGCCGAGCGTCATCGGGGCCGTCTCGGGCGCGATCGCCGGCGAGGTCGCGATCACACCGGCCTCGGGGTTCGTAGACCCGAGCTCGGCCATCGTGATCGGCTTCCTCGCCGGTGTGGTCTGCTACGGCGCGATCCTGCTGCGCGAGCGGATGAAGATCGACGACGCGCTCGACGTCTGGGCAGTCCACGGCGTCGGCGGCACGCTGGGCGTCCTGCTCACCGGCGTCTTCGCCACGACAGCCATCAACACCCTCATAAGCAGGGGCGGCCTGATCGACGGCAATCCGAACCAGATCGCGACGCAGCTCGTGGCCATCGCTGCGACCTGGATCTACAGCGCGGCAGCCACTCTCGTGATCCTCAAGCTCGTCGACCTGGCCGTGGGCCTTCGCGTCGCCGAGTCGGAAGAAGAGGCGGGCCTGGACGCTTCCCAGCACGGCGAGGTGGTCGTCTACCAGGCCTAGCCTGGACCAGCCAGACGGCCTCCTCTCGCCGCGATAGCGACCCGGGTGCGTCTTCGCACCCGGGTCGCCTACTGGCCGCCGGACCGAGGCCGGGCCGCTTCGCCGCCGCACCCTCGTGAACGGGGCCAGGTGGCGTGGAGGCCACGTGGCGCGCGAGAGGCGGACGTGAGGCTCCTCGTCGACGGATCGGCCGTCCCGAACTGCAACCCGCACGTCACCGGAGCGTCACCAATGGTCTACTCGGGCGCTACTGATTTCGGCGGACGCGATCCATAGACTTCAGATCAGTGAATGGGACCAGGGTCCCCGGTTCAGCCGAAGGAGCCAGAAATGATCGCAGCCGCTTTCGTCAGTTTCGGAGTTCTCGTCGTCGGTTGGTTCGTTGCACCGTCTCGCGGACGCGTCGCGGAGCAGAACCTCTCGACCTCGAGCAATCGCGGTCATCTCTAGCCACCTTAGGTCGGCGGAGGCCCGGCGCCACTAGACAAGACGGCTCACCTCAACATCGACCCGCGCACCTTTCGGCAGGTAGCGCGGGTTCGTTGTTTTCGGGGCGAGGGTTCTCCGGCGAGGCAGCAGCGGAGCCACCGCCGGGCTGATCCGAGCCTCCGCCCGGGTCTCCACGACCGTTCTCCTGGATCTAGAAGATGCTGCTGCACGGCCACGGCATGCGTGAGTGGGTCGCGGGAATAGTGTCCGTCAAAGGCCCCGGGGCGTGATCCGCCGGAAACGCCGGCTCTCCTAGCCGGCCTCTTCCAGGCGATAGCCCACGCCGCGGACCGAGGCCGGGACCGGCGCGCCGGCTTCACCGAGCTTGGAGCGCAGGCGGGCGAGGTGCGGCTTGAGCCACTGCGGATCCGGGTTGGGCTCGCCGGGCCAGCCGGCGTTCAGCAACGCGCTGTGCGACACGACATGGCCCGCGGCCGCGACCAGTGACGCCAGCAGGCTGTACTCGGTGCGCGTGAGAACGAGCTGCACGTCCGCGACCGAGGCGGTGTGGCGGCCTCGGTCCAGGACGATCGATCCCCAGCGCAGCTCCCCAACGCCGCGCGGCTCTGCCTCGTTGCCGCGGCGCCGCATCACGGCTCGGATGCGGGCCAGGAGCTCCTGCTTGCCGAAGGGCTTGACCATGTAGTCGTCTGCGCCCGTGTCGAGCGCTTCGACCTTGGCCCGCTCGTCGGCCTCGCCCGTCAGGATGATGATCGGCGTCTGGGACATGCGCCGGATTGCCCGGCAGACCTCGACCCCATCCAGACCCGGCATGGCCAGGTCGAGGAGAACGAGGTCGGGCCGCTCCTCGGAGAAGCGACGCAGGGCCGTGTTGCCGTCGTAGGCGGTGACGACGCGGTGCCCGGCGCGTCCGACCAGGGCCGAGATGGCGCCGACCATGGCAGGCTCATCGTCCACGACGAGTACCAGCAGGCTCGTCTCGCCATTCGAACCGATTCCGTTCACCTCGACGTCTCCATTGCGCCGCTACGCCTCCGGCCCCGCTTCGGACATTGCGCCCGCCTCCGGACCGGCGGTGCTTTCGTCAGTTTGGCGCATTTCGGGCACGGCCACCATGAATCGGCTCCCGCCGAACCCATTTGACTCGAGCCACACGCGTCCGCCCATCGCTCCCATGAGGCGCCTGGCGGCGTACAGGCCGATCCCGGAGCCGCGCGGTCGGTTGGCGGTTCGAACGTAGGCCTCGAAGACCAGCTCCCATTCTGGCTCCGGGAGGCCGGGACCGTCGTCGGTGACGTAGACCTGGATCTCACCCTCCTTGCGCCATGCACCCACGCTTACGGAACCGCCCTCCGGCGAGTACTTGACCTCGTTCTCCAGGAGGTGCTCCAGGACCTGGCGGAATCGGCCTTCGTCGCCGATCCCCGTTAGCTCCTCCCAGGTGCCGGCTCGGCGGATAGCGTGGCCGCGCAACAGCGGCGTCATCTCGCCGATGGTGTCGTTGACGGCCCTGGCGACGTCGAATGGAACGCGGGCCAGGCCCGCAGCCAGGCCTTCGCCTCGAACGGAGGCCAGGATCGAGTCTACGAGCCGATCCAGCCGCGTCACCTGCGCGATCGCCTGGCCGCGCCATTCCTCGACGAGGGCCGGGCTGGGGCCTGGGCCGGCGATCGCGTCCGGATCGTCGCCGGCGGCTCCGGCAACCGAGCCCACGGCGGTATCGGCCAGAAGGTCGAGATACGCCCGGACTACCGCCAGCGGCGTGCGAAGCTCGTGCGTCACCACCGCCAGCAATTCAGCCCGGGCGCCGTCGAGCGCGGTCAGCGTCTCCAGCTGCTCCTCGGCCTCGGCCTGCAGGCGGCCCTTCTCCACGACGCCACCGAGCAGGGCGCCGATCGTCACCAGGAACTCGATCTCTTCGGCAGAGAACGCGCGGGTCTCGATAGCCTGGACGTTGACCACGCCGACGATGGTGTCGTTCCAGGGCATCGGTACCGAGAGCATCGACGTGAATTGCGATTGGTCGAAGCCCGGCACCCACTTGAAGCGCGGGTCCACCCGCACGTCTGGTGACGCGACCGGCTGGCCTGCCTGTGCCGCGGTGCCGGTCAGGCCCTCGCCCAGAGCCAGGGTGACCCGGCCCACCTGGTCGCGATCGAGGCCGTTGGTGGCGGCCAGGCGCAGCCGCTCGCCGTCGCGGTCCATGAGGTAGACCGAGCAGACTTCGACGTTCAGGGCATCGGTGGTGCGGTCGACGATCGTCCGCATCAGCTCGTCCCAGTTGCGAGCAGTCGTCAGCAGCTTGGCGAACTCGTGGAGAAACGACAGCTCGCGCAGCTTGCGCTCGGCATCGAACGAGGCCCCGGCGCCGTCCTGTGCCGAGGGCCGACCGGTCGGCCCGGGGGCCGTGGACGGATCCTTAGAGCCGGCCATCGATATCGCCTCCGCCCTGGTCCGCTTCCTACTTCGCCGCCCCCGACGGGGCGTCGTAGACCTTCGTCGGCAGGCTCTCGAGGAGCGGCTCGGTCCACGTCCAGGCGGCGCCGTAGTGGCGGCCCACGGCTCCGTGTCGAGCAGCTTCGGTCCGCAGCGGCAGGCCGAAGATCTCGATGAAGCCGACCGCCGCCGCGTGGTCGTAGGCGTCGTCGGCCTCATAGGTCGCCAGGGCCCTGTCGTAGAGCGAAAGCGGGCTGCGCCGGCCGGTGACGATGGCACTGCCGTGATCGAGCCGGACCCTGACGTCGCCGCTGGCCACGCGCTGGCTGCTGGCCGCGTAGGCGCGCAGGTCGCGGTGCAGGGCGCTGAACCACAGCCCGTCGTATGTCAGCTGGGCCAGCTCGTCGGCCACGATCCGGTTGAAGCGGAGCGTGTCCTTGGTGAGCGTCAGGCCTTCCAGGGCCCGGTGGGCGCGGTGGATCACGGTCGCCGCCGGGGCCTCGTAGATCTCGCGGCTCTTGATGCCGACGAGGCGGTCCTCGACGTGATCGATCCGTCCCACTCCGTGGGCGCCTGCCAGGTCGTGCAGGCGCTCGACCAGCGTGACCGGATCGAGCCGATCCCCGTCGAGCGAGACGGGAACCCCGCCCTCGAAGCCGATGACGATCTCGACTGGCTCGGGCGCCGCGTCGGGGTCTACCGTCCAGCGGTAGACGTCGTCGCGGGGCGCCGTCCAGGGATCCTCCAGGATGCCAGCCTCGATCGAGCGGCCCCACAGGTTCACGTCGATCGAGTAGATCGATTCCTTGGAGATGGTGATCTCGATGTTGCGAGCCTTGGCGTACTCGATCTCCTGCTCGCGGGACAGGCCCATGCCGACGCGCATCGGGGCGATGACGGCGAGAGATGGATCGAGGGCGTGCGTTGCCACGTCGAAGCGGACCTGATCGTTGCCCTTGCCGGTGCAGCCGTGAGCGACCGCGTCGGCGCCCTCCTTGTGGGCGACCTCCACCAGGAGCTGGGCGATCAGTGGCCGAGCCATGGCCGTAGCCAGCGGGTACACCCCCTGGTACAGGGCGCCGGCCTGGACGTGAGGCCAGCAGAAATCGCGCACGAACCGCTCGCGGCCGTCGACGACGTAGGCGCGCGTCGCCCCGGCGCTGATGGCTCGCCGATCGACGTCTTCTTTGAGCACGCCGCCGCCGAGGTCGACGGTGAGAGTGACGACCTCAACGTCGTACTGCTCGCGCAACCAGGCGACGGCGACCGAGGTGTCGAGTCCACCGGAGTAGGCGAGCACTACCTTCTTCATCGAGGCGCCTCCGAATTCGCGAGAGATCGAGCGGGCGGCAGCGTCTGGGCGCCGGCCGGTTGATAGCTTCCGAAGCGGGCCAGCCACCGTTCCAGGGCGGCCTCGGTCTCGAACAGCACGAGCAGGGTGTTGTCTCCGGCGACGGTGCCGACCTGGTCCTGCAAGCTGGATTGGTCGATAGCCTGGGCGATCGCTCCGGCCGAACCCGGAGTCGCCAGCAGGACGAGGCTCAGGCCGCTCCGCGCGACACGGACAGGGATGTCTTCGAGCAGCCGGCGGAGCCTGGTGTCGTAGAGGTTGCCGGTGGCCGCGCTCTCGGGCGTGGCGTAGACATGGCGATCGCCGCGGGGCACCTTGACCAATCCGAGCTCGGCGGCATCGCGGCTGACGGTCGCCTGCGTCACCTCGAAGCCGGCCTCGCGGAGCAGCTCCACGAGCTCCTCCTGGCTGCCGATGGCCGAGCGGGCGACGAGCTCCAGGAGGATGCGCTGGCGGCGTTGCTTGGCGTTGACCCCGCTGCCGTTGAGGATCATGGCTGCCATCCGATCAGGCCGTTCCGGCGGAGGCTTCGCTGGCCTGGCGCGCCGCCCTGATCCGGGTCCCGAACGTTGGGTCGGACAGGGCGCGGGTCAGTGCGTGCGGGTCGGCGGAATCCGCGATGATCGCCTCGGCGCCCGGCCAGTTGACCGCCTGCAGGCCGGCCCGAATCTTGGGCACCATGCCGCCCTTGATGACGCCGTCGGCGATCAGTTGCTCGGCCTCCTCGGCGGTCATCGTGGCCAGCTTTTCGCCGGCGGCGTTGCGGACGCCGTCCACGTCGGTCATCAGGACGAGCTGCCGGGCACCGAGCCCGGCCGCGATGCCGGCAGCGGCGTCGTCGGCGTTGACGTTGCAGACGATTCCCTGCTCGTCGCGGGCGAGCGGCGCCACCACGGCCACATGTCCGGACACGAGGAGCGTGTCCAGGAAGTCGCGCCTGACGCCGACGACATGAGCCACGAACCCGAGGTCGGGGACGCGCTCGGCGATCATGCAGCCGCCGTCCACGCCGGAGAGGCCGACCGCGTCGACGCCACGGTCGCGCAGATCGGACACCAGCTCGGAGTTCACCACGCCCCGGAGAACGGCCGCGGCCACGTCCAGGGCAGCCTGGGAGGTGACGCGCACACCACCCTCGAAATGACTGGCGACGCCGAGGCGTTCAAGCCACTCGGTGATGCGCTTACCGCCGCCGTGGACGAGGACGACGGGGCGCTCGCGGGCGACGGTCGCGACCTCGTCGAGGACGTGCGCCTGGTCGGCGAGGGTCGTTCCGCCGAGCTTGATGACGAGCACTTCGCTCACGTCGTGTACTCCGCGTTCTCGATGACGTAACCCTCGGTCAGATCACAGCCGAAGGCCTCGCCGGTGCCGTTGCCCAACCCGAGGTCCAGCCGAATCACCACCTCGGGAGCATCCATGGCCCTGCGGACCGCGTCGCGGTCGAAGGGGCGGGGGGCGCCGGCGAAGACGAGGGTGCCGGCGATGGCGATGCGCAGCCGGTCCGCATCCAGTTCGGCCGGCCGGCCGGCCCTTGGCATGGCTTCGGTGTGGTGCAGGCCGGCCGCCTCGAGAAGCTGCTCGTCCGGCAGGCGGGCGTTCCCTGCGGCGCCGGCCACGCGGCCCCAGTTGGGGTCGCGGCCGTGGACGGCGGCCTTCAGGAGGCTGCTGCTCACCACGGAGCGGGCAATGGCGCGGGCGTCGTGGTCATCCGCCGCGCCGCTCACCTGGCAGGTGATGAGGGTCGTCGCACCCTCTCCGTCGGCGGCCTGCTGGCGGGCCAGGGATCTGGCCACGGCCTCGATCGCGCGCCCGAGGAGCATGGCCTCGGGGCTGGACGCGGCCACCTGGAGTGCCTTCGATGCACCCGACGCGAGCAGGAAGACGGTGTCGTTTGTGCTCGTGTCGCCGTCGACGCTGGTCTGGTTCCACGTTCGCTGGACGACCGGCGACAGCAGCCCGAAGAGCGTTGCCGGCGCGGCGCTGGCGTCGGTCAGGATGAGGCCGAGCATCGTCGCCATGCGGGGATGGATCATGCCCACGCCCTTGGCCAGCCCGGAGACGGTGATCGTGACGGCCTCGCCGTCCGGCCCGGGCAGCTCGATCGACGTCGTGGCGAGCTTGACCTTCTTGTCCGTGGTCATGATCGCCGTCGCGACCGCCTCCAGCCCGGCGCCCGTCGGCTCCAGCAGCGGTACGAGCCGAACCAGGCCCTCGCAGACCTGCGGCATCGGAAGCCTCACCCCGATGACGCCCGTCGAGAGGGCGAGTGTCAGCTCGGGCTTCGTGTGGAGTGCTGCGGCGACGGCCCTGCTCAGCTCTGCCTGATCCGCATCGCCCTGCGGGCCGGTGGCGGCGTTCGCGGAGCCGGCCGTGGCCACCACTGCGTCGGTCCAGCCGAACCGTCCGCCGCCGCCGATCTCCGTGGCGTTGAGATGGGCCGCGGACAGCCGTATGGGCGCGGCAACGATCGCATTGCGGGTGAAGACCGCTGCGACCGCGGCGGGCTTGCTCAGGGTCGCCACCAGAGCCAGGTCCGGCCGACCGGACGGCTTGATGCCGGCAGCCAGTCCGCCGGCCCGGAAGCCGGCGGGCATGACAGCGCGCTCTTCGATGGGCGGCAGCGGGTTGACCAGAGGCGCCAGCACGTCGCCTCGCGACGTTTCCGCTACCGAGGCGAGGTCGGGACCTGGCTGCATCGGACTGGCTTCCCTCCCACTGGGCACTGGCAACTGGTTGGGGTTTCGCGACGGCTCGCGATTGCGGTGCTTAGGGCGCGATCGGGTACTGCTCGAGGCCGGCCGTCTCCGGCAAGCCAAAGAGGACGTTGAGGGCCTGGACCGCCTGGCCTGCGGCGCCCTTGACCAGGTTGTCGATGACGCCCAGGGCGAGCACGTTACCGCTGCGCGGATCCACGCGGACCCAGATGCGGCACAGGTTGCTGCCGAAGACGTGTTTCGTGGCGGGCGGATCGGCCACCACCTGCACGAACGGCTCGTCGCGGTAGGCTTCACCGTAGAGGGCGTCCAGCTCGGCCTGCGTGACCGGCCGCGTCGTTCGGACGTGGCAGCTCGCCAGGATGCCCCGCGTCATCGGGATCAGGTGCGGCAGGAAGTCGACCGTAGCGACGCCGGGGTTCGCGTCGCGGCTGCCCAGCGCTCCGCGCTCGCCCAGCTCTCCGAGCTCCTGCTCCATCTCCGCGGTGTGGCGGTGGTTGAACACGCCGTACGCCTTGACGCTCTCGTTGACCTCGGAGAAGAGCAGGTCCGGTTTGGGCTCGCGGCCGGCGCCTGAGACGCCGCTCTTCGCGTCCACCGCCAGATCGGCGATCAGGCCCGCCCGCGCCAGCGGCGCAAGGGTCAGGATCGTCGCCGTCGGGTAGCAGCCGGGCAGGCCGACGATGGTGGCCGTTCTATCGGCCGCGTCCCGTATCTCGTCGCGGTGCAGCTCGGGCAGACCGTACACCGCCTGGGCCAGCAGCTCGGGAGCGGGGTGGTCGAACCCGTACCAGATCGGGTAGCCGGCCGGGTCGTGAAGGCGGAAGTCCGGCCCAACGTCCAGCAGGGCGGAGCCGCGCGCGGCGATCTCGCCGGCCATCTCGGCCGCGACGCCGTGCGGCAGCGCCGTGAAGATGGCGTCGGCCTCCGGGATCGCCTGGTCTATGACCAGACCCGTGGCGCCGAGATGCGGGTGCGATGCGGCGATGGGCTGGTTGTCGCGGTTGCGGCCGTGCAGTCCGGCCAGGCGAACGCTCGGGTGGTGCAGCAGCAACCTGACCAGCTCGCCGCCTGCATAGCCCGTGGCCCCGACGATGCCGACGGTGATCGTCGGGCCGCCGGATCGCGTCCGAGCCGCCTTGGGTCCCAGGCCGCGCCCCGATGCGGCTGCCGAGCCGCTGCCCGTCCTCTGGGGCGCGCCACCGGCCGGAGCCGAGGCGGATCCTTCGTGGGGAGCGGTCTCGGGAACGTCGTTGGGGTTGGGTCGTGTCGGAGTCATGGTCGCCGGATTATACGGTCGACTGAATAGTCATGCAAGCCGCGCGCCGGCGCCTTCGCCTGCTCTGGCTCTCAGACGTAGCCGGCGGCCACCATCAGGACCCAGGCCATCATGAACCAGTGGAGCAGGAAGCCGTACAGGAAGGATCGGGTTCGCCACGCCAGGATGCCGAAGAACGCGCCACCGAGAACCGTCGACAGCTGCTCGATCTCGGGCTTCCAGACATGCATCAGCGCGAAGGGGATCACCTGCAGCCAGATGGCGTCCGTCCCGTACTTGCGGCCCAGCGCCCACAGGAGCCAGCCGCGGAAGAAGAACTCCCAGGCGAAGAGGTCGACGCCGGTGTCTATCACCAGGCGCCACGTCGGCCGGCCGTCGATGGTTTCGGTGTAGTACTGGTGGAAGTCGGGCCATCGGCCGAGCAGCCAGATGACGACGGCCATGCCTGCGATTCCGACGATGGTCACCGGCAGACCGAGCCGCCAATCGCCCAGCCTCAGTCCGTAGCGCCTCGGGTCTTCGCGCCAGGCCAGCACGATGATGGCGATGGGAACGATGAATTCCAGGACGAAGCGGTCGTACTCGGCTTCGACGAAGCGGTTGTTGAAGGCGACGATCAGGATGATCGTGGCGACGAAGACGATCTGGATGATGCGAGCGTCGAAGGAGACGCCCCAGATGCGCCAGATCCGAGGTTCGCCCGAGTCGGGTGCTCCCGTCGCGGGGGCTCCGGTCATCGAGTCCCTTCCATCCTGACCAAACGAAGTTGCCGGCCGTCAGTCGGCCAGCACGTCCTTGTGCGGACCCGTGACCACCACCTCGCCCGATTCCTCTGCTGGTGCAGAGCCGGCCGCGGCGGGCCGCTTGATGGTGTAGCGGTGGCTGATCCGGGCCACACCGGAGGCGATCTGGGCGCTGACCGTGCAGTATTTCATGGCCGAAAGCTCGATCGAGCGGCGCAACGCGTCGGTCTCCACACTGCCTTCGACGACGTGCAGCACGGTGATATCCGTGTACACGTTGGGCGCCTTCTCGCGCTGCGTGCCCGTGACCTCGACCGAATAGCCGTCTACGACCTGGCGCTTCTTGGCCAGGATGTCAACCACGTCCATCGCCGTGCAGCCGGCGAGCGCGGCTAGGACCAGCTCTGTCGGCCGCGGGCCGGTGTTCCCAGCGGCGCTGTCCATGACGATGTCGTGCCCGGAGCCCGACCGGGCCACGAACCGCGACCCGCCCGTATGCCTGAGGCTGACCTGCTTCTGTCCCAATGCTTCCTCCGGTCGCGCGGCCGCCTGCGGGGCCGCGCCTGTCGTGCCTGAAGCCTACCGCGCCGGCGTCAACTCCAGCACGACGAGGACTTCGGTCCTGTAGGGTGCGAAGAAGGGGACGATCTTGCGAGCCGTTCGAGTCCGTGGCTCGTGCGGCCGGCCGGCCGGGGCGTCGCGAGAGGTGGAGGCGGCATAGCGGTGGCGACCACCGCCGTAGAACGACATGAATGACTCCCGTACCGGGCGACCCTACCAGCAAGCCCTCGGCGACGCGTGGAGCGATGCGGGTCCGCTCACTTGGTGATGACCGCAGCGGCCCGGGCGGGCTGCGATCCGGCGGCTTCCTGGGCCTCCAGCCACCGTTCCGCGTCGATCGCCGCGCGGCAGCCCTCGCCGGCCGCCGTCACGGCCTGGCGGTAGAGGTGGTCGTCCACGTCGCCGGCGATGAACACGCCCTCGATCGAGGAGGCGGTCGTGAGCCCTTCGGTTCGCAGGTAGCCCTTCTCGTCCGTTTCCAGCCAGTCCCGGAAGACGGCGGCGTTCGGCCGGTGGCCGATGGCCACGAACAGCCCCTCGACCGGAAGCGTCTCCTGCCCGGGGGCATCCGTCCTGGCGAGGCGCAGAGACTCGACGTGCTGGTCGCCCAGGACTTCTTCGATCGTTCGGTTCAGGTGCAGCTCGATCTTCGGATGGGTTGCCACCCGGTCTTGCATGATCTTGCTGCCCCGGAAGGCATCCCGGCGGTGGATCAGGTGGACCTTCGTGGCGAAGTGGGTCAGGTACAGCGCCTCCTCGAGCGCGCTGTCGCCCCCACCGACCACGGCGATCTCCTTGCCTTTGAAGAAGAAGCCGTCGCACGTTGCGCAGGCGCTGATGCCACGACCGCGCAGCCGGGTTTCGCTGTCGATCCCCAGCCAGATCGGCTCTGCGCCGGTAGCTACGATCACGGCCTGGGCGCGGTATTCGATGCCCGCAGCCCAGAGCCGGAATGGTCTGGTGCCGAGGTCGACCCGCGCTACGTCGGCATCGACGATTCGGGCGCCGAAGCGCTCGGCCTGCTTGCGGAAGAGGCCCATCAGCTCGGGGCCCCCGATCCCGTCGGGGAAGCCTGGGTAGTTCTCCACCTCGCTCGTTATCATGAGCTGGCCGCCACCGCTGACGCCGCCGATGACGATCGGCGCCAGATTGGCGCGAGCGGCGTAGATCGCGGCGGTTAGACCCGCCGGTCCCGAGCCCACGATGACGAGGCGCGCTTCCTCAGCGGCGCCGGTTTCGGCCGGTGTCGTGGCATCCGGGCGCGTCTGGGCCGCTCCCTCGCCTTGCGCCGGGGTTAGAAAGGTCAGGCTGAGACCGCCGAGTTGGCGTTGGGAACTAGGGGTAGCGTCGTCGCTCATGCCGTAATCCTAACACGGGCCCGATACTCCCGGGGAGTATCGGGTCTCGTCCCGCGCGTCGCGATCACGCCGCAACCTCGCGCCCGGCCTGCCATCGTTTCGTTCCTAGATCGTCGCTGGCTCGAGGTCGTGGACGTGCGGGATCACGTCGCGGCTCAGGGTCTCGAGGTTTCGGATGTCCCAGACGTTGGCCACACTGAAGATGACGTGCTGGACCCCGACTGCCGCCAGCGTTCGGAAGCGCACGATCACCTGGGCGGCATTCTCGCGCTCGAGATCGACGGACTGGAGATTCGTGCGCTCGATCTCGTCGAACGGTCGTCCGATCTCCGCGCAGCGTTCTCGCAGGACCGCGAACTTGTGGGTCAGCTGGTCCGGTCCGCCAAAGATGTTGCAGGCGTCGGCGTATCTGGCCACCAGGCGGAGCGTCTTCTGCTCACCACCGCCCCCGATGAGGATCCTGGGGTGCGGCTTGCTGATCGCCTGCGGTGAGTTCAGCAGCCGGGTCGCCTGGTAGTGCTTGCCCTCGAAGGCCGCCTCAGAGCCGCGCTCGCCCTGCCACATGGCGTGGCAGATCTGGAGGGTCTCCTCGAGCATCTCGAAGCGGACGCCAAGAGGCGGCATCGGGAAACCTAGACCGTGGCTCTCTTCCTCGTTCCACGCGGCCCCGATACCGAGATACGCGCGCCCGCCGCTCAGCACGTCCAGCGTCGTCGCAGCTTTGGCCCAGATCGCTGGCAGGCGGTAGTGGACGCCGCCCACCATCAGGCCGAGGGTCGCCCTCTTCGAATGGGCGGCCATGTAGCCCAGGGCCGTCCAGCCCTCGAGCATGGGCTCCTCGGGCCGGCCGACGCCGTGGATCTGATAGAAGTGGTCCATCACCCAGAGGGAGTCGAAACCGGCCACGTCCGCGGTCTCTGCGACACGGGCCAGCGTCGGGCCGATGGCGGCGCCGCCACCGGGCCAGGTGAACGAGGGAATCTGCAGACCGATCTTCACGAATGTGCTCCCTGCCGGCCGGTGGACCGGCTCATCGATCGAGGATTTGGGGCGGTGGCGACAGGGTAGCACCGGCCCGCGACGGACCGCGTTTGCGCGGCATTCGCCCCTCTGCTAGGGTTCCTGCCGATCCACACTGCCCCGTCCCGCGCCTTCTCGGAGCCGTCCCAGCAGAGGAACTCGTATTGCATCGAGCAGCGGCCGCCGTCCACCGGATACTCGCCCGCCTCGCGTTGCCTGCGATGCCGGCGGTCGGCCTGCGCTCCTTCCTCAAGCCGATCTCCGACTCGGTGAGTGAGCTCCTGGGGCGCGGCAGGTCGCCGGCCGGAGCCGGCTCGTCGGGGGCCCTCTCGGACCCGTCATCCGCCGCGCGCCCGTTCGGAATGGGTGGCGCGTTCCGCCGGATCGCCGAGAGGGTCGACCGGTACGACATCTTCGAGCGCCTCGTCCCGGTCGGAGTCTGCGCCCTTCTTGTGGCTGCGGCCGTTGTCAGCTCGCTGCCCGTGGTCAAGCCTGCGTCCGCGGCGGCCCGGCCTACCCCCGAGGCGACGGCAGTCGCTGTGAACGTCCCGGCGGTCCGGTTCGGCCCTGGCGACGGCCCGGAATCCGCCCTCGTCAGCGATCCATACGTGGGCGACGGCTCCATCTCGAACACGATGCAGAACCCCGGCGTGGGCACAGACGCCAAGAGCATGCTGCTGACCTACACCGTCCAGCCGGGCGACACGCTCAACCAGATCGCCGGCAAGTTCGACCTCGCCACCCCCACGGTCTACTGGGCCAACAAGGCGCAGCTCCCCGATCCGGGGTCGATTCGCCCGGGCCAGCAGCTCCTCATTCCGCCGATAGACGGCCTCCTGGTGAAGGTGGGGGCCAAGGACACGCTCGACTCTCTGGCAGCCAAGTACAAGGTCTCCGCGCAGGACATCGTCGACACGAACAACCTGCCGGACGCGAGTATCGTGCTCGGCCAGACGCTGCTGATCCCGGGCGCCAGTGGCGGGCCGATGCCGGCGTCCAAGTCCGGATCGTCCGGCGGTGGGGGCACCTACAGCGGCGGCTCGTTCCGTTGGCCGGTCGCCGGCTACAACTACATCAGCCAGTACTTCTGGTCCGGCCATCACGCCCTCGATATCGCGGCCAGCGAGGGGACGCCGGTCGTGGCCGCTGCCGGCGGAACGGTGGTGCTGGTCGGCAATCGGGGCTACTCAGGTGGCGGAAACGTCGTCTGGATCGAGCACGGAGCCAAGCTGTACACGACGTACAACCACCTCTCGGCCTGGAACGTTCGAGTGGGCCAGAAGGTGTCGGCCGGGCAGCGCGTAGGGTCGGTCGGCCACACCGGCGATGCCACGGGCTCTCACCTCCATTTCGAGGTCTGGCTCGGCTATCCGTGGGCTCTCGGCAATACCTCCGACGCGGTCAATCCCTGCAGGTACCTGGCGGGCTGCTAGCGCGTCGGGCCGAGGCGGTGCCGCCCGGCTAGAGGCGGCCGATCCGGCGGGGTGCGAATCGCGGCCCGAAGCGCGGGATCCTGATCCGTGAGGCTTCCAGGAGACGGATCACGCGTGCCCGTTGGCCCTGGTACGGCGCCAGCAGCTCGAGCATCCGCGCGTCGTCGGCGCGGGGTTCTCCGGCCAGCGCCCACGAAACCAGATCGGGGAGATGGGCGTCGCCGAGGCTGACGGCGTCGGGGTCGCCGAAGGCAATCCGCGTCGCCTCGGCCGCCGTCCACGGGCCGATGCCCCGTATCGTCTGCAGCCGCTCGAACGCTTCGCCCGGCCGGAGCGTCATCAAGGCCTCGATATCGGATTCGCGCCGGCCGATCAGCGCCAGGAGCTCGGCCCGGCGGCGCTCCAGGCCGAGGGGGTGGAATTCGAAGTAGGGGAGCGCCGCCAGGCGGGCAGCTGCCGGTGCCAGGAGTAGGCCCGCGGGCCCCGGGGCTCGCTCCCCGAAGCGACGGACGATGGCGGCGTACGTGGTATGGGCCTCGCCAGCGGTGATCCTCTGCTCGATTACCGCCGGCACGAGCGCCGGAAGGAGCTGGCCGGTGCGGGGCAGCCGCAGACTGGCGTAGCGACGCTGCAGTTCCCGTACCAGCGGATGTGGAGGCTCGAGCGGACTCGGGTCGTCCAGCAGCCCTGCCAGTCCGGGAGCCGCTTCCAGCGCCGCAACCGCGCCGGGACCCCAGGCTTCGGCTCGGATCGCGCCCGCGGCGTCTTCCGTCCGGAGGCGGAGCGTCGCCGGACCCGCCGCGGTCCGGCGAGCCAGCCACACGCGGTCCGGCCCGATTCGGATGGTCGGGTCGCCGCTGCCGTGCCGGAGCGGGGCCAGCGTCAGCCGCAGATCGATCGGCTCGGGAGTGGGGAAGCTGGCGGTTACGGGCGTCGAGGCGGGCTCGCCGCCCATCACGGGAAGAGGTCCATCTCGCGTGGCATCAGCACATCCGCGATCCTGCCCTCGCCGCGTGTGGGATGGGCGCCGCGCACGATGGCCGCAGGTCGTCGGCCCGTCTTGCCCAGCGCCAGCTCCGCGGCCGTGGCGATCTCGTCGGCAGTGGCTCGGACGGTGCTGCGCATGATGCGGCCGTCGGCGTCTGGGGTGCCGCGCAGATCGTCGAGCGGGAGCATGCCGCTGACGCCGATGGCGATGTCCGTGATGCCCCACCGCCACGGTCGTCCGAAGCTGTCCGAAATGAGGACGGGCACGTCCACGCCAAAGGACCGCTCCACCGCCGCGCGTATCCCGGCGGCCGAGGCGTCCGGATCGACGGGCAGCAGCGTCACCACGTCGCCGGTCCGCGGCCCCATGTTCGAGGCGTCGACGCCGCCGTTGGCGCAGATGAAGCCGTGGTGGGTCTCGGTTATGAGCACGCCGTTGGCCATCCGGACGACGCGCCGAGCTTCCCGCAGGACGACCTCCAGCTGGCGGGCGTCGCGGTCCCAGCGCTCGGCGAAGGCCACGACTTCCGGACGCGGCTCGACGGCCGTGAGGTCCACGATCGCGCCCTCGGCCTTGGAGACGACCTTCTGGGTGACGACCAGGACGTCGCTGTCTAGCAGCGGCAGCGCCGATGGCGTCGCCCGCAGGGCCTTCACGAGCGCCGCGGCCAGATCGTCGCCGGGGCGGATCTCCGGTACACCCTGGAGGGCGATGACCGTAACGCGTCCGTCCGGCGGAGCGGCGCCGTCGGCGATCGGGTCGGGGCTCACCGCCCGGCCTCATGGCCGAGCCCGCGCCGGTCGGCCTCGAGCAGGTCGTCGGGCGTATCGACGTCGAAGGAGAGCGGCCCGTCGAGCTCCAGGTAGATGGCGCCCGCGGCCTCGGCCGCCGCCGCGTGTGCGGCCCGGCTCCCTTCCCCGAAATGGAAGTCGATGGCGGTGGGCGGGGCGATCAGCAAGGCGTTGGTGCCGCTGCCGTGTCGGTCGGGGACCAGGGCGACCACGGGCCGCTCCGGGGTTTCGCGAAGGGCCAGCTCCGCGGCGTTCGCCAGATGGTCGATCGCCGAGGCGGTGACGCCGGGCAGGTCCGCCGGCACCACGACCACCGCCGTGGCTTCGGCGCCGGCGGCCAGGCGGGCCTCGGCCAGGCCTTCGTTGAGCCCGTCGGTCTCCTGGCGGAGCGAGGCGGCACCCATGACTCGTGCGCGTGCAAGGAGGTCGGGGTCCATCGAGACGACCACCACGGCGGCCAGGCGTTTGGCCGCCAGAGCGGCTTCGATCGTGCGACGGAGCAGGGCCAGGATCAGGTCGGCCCTCTCCTCCGGGTCGAGGGGCTCGCCCAGGCGGGACTTGGCTCCGCTGAGCGATCGCACCGGCACCAGGGCGACGATGTGGGAGAGGTTCGTTGCCGTCACGGCCTCGTCTCCGCCTCCGGCTGCGGGGCCGGGCCTCGTCTGGCATGCAACGCGGCCGCCGCGTCGAGCATCTCGCGGGCGAGTCGCGCCCGCGACGACCCATCCGTCATGATCGTGTCGGTGACCGTCACATCGAGTCCCAGAGCCCTGGCCGGTTCCGCGAGCGCTTCGTCCTGGCGGTCGACGAAGAGGAGATCGAGCAGTTGCAGGGTGGCATACCGCCGGGCTACTCCCAGCGCGCTGGACTCATCGCCGAGCCCCGCCATCATCCTGTCGGCGGGGCCGCGCAGGGCCTTGCCGCCGACGATGCCGGAGACTCCTACCGCCGGGACGCCGCGAGAACGGGCCGCAACGATCTCGGGGAGCAGCCCCGGCACCGCCAGAATCGGCCCGATGGAGACGATCGGATTGGAAGGGGCGACGACGACTACCTCGGCCGAGCGGATCGCGTCGCGGACCTCGGGCGTGAGGCCCGCCGACTCGATCCCCTCGAATCGAACCTCGCGGACGTCGGGATTCTGGTGCAGCCGGACGAAGTAGTCCTGGAAGTCGAGCCAGCCATCGTCGGTCCGAACCCGGGTGCGAACGGGCGCGTCGGTCATCGGCAGGATGCGCGACCGGACACCCAAAGTTCGAGCCATCGCGAGCGCAACCTCGGTGAGGCGGGCGCCATCCCGAAGCCTCGCGGTTCGATACAGGTGGGTGGCGATGTCCTTGTCACCGAGCCGGAACCACGTTTCCTCGCCCAGGCGGGCGAGCTGACCCATGACCTGCCAGGTCTCGCCCGCGATCCCCCAGCCCTGGGCCGGCTCGGCGATGCCCGCCAAGGTGTAGAGAACGGTGTCGTGGTCTGGGCAGATAGTGAGCGAGTGGCGCTCCAGGTCGTCGCCGGTGTTGACGATGACCGTCAGCTCACCGGCCGCCAGCGTCTGCTGGAGGCCGTCGGCGAGCTTGGCTCCGCCTACGCCCCCGGCCAGACACACGACGCGCATGGTTCCTCCGCAAGATCGCCGGCGAGA
>JBEKPL010000008.1:0-58412 GCA_049520815.1 Candidatus Limnocylindrales bacterium | reverse complement strand
GACCGTCGAGAGCTTGACCGGCCTGGTGAAGGTCAGCTGGAAGGCGGTGTTCGGAGCGGCCAGGTCGTCGACGACCAGGGTCGCCGACAGCGTGCCCGCCGTGGGCGAGCCCGACTGGAACGACGTATGGATCTCCGTGGCCAGGCTCAAGCCCTCCTGGTCGGTGGCCGAGTTCGAGATGTCGATCGAGTAGTTGGTGTAGGGCTCCCAGTGCGAGCTCGGCAGGATCGAGAGGACCTGCGAGGTCACGTCCCACTGCAGCCTGTGTTCCGTGCTCGGCTGGATCTTGAGGGCCGCCTCGACAGAGGCCTCGTTCATTGGCTTTGTGAACTGGACCTCGAACGGGACGTCCAGGGCGAGGCCGCTCTCCGAGCGATGGGCGTCGGCTTGCGGAGCCAGGGGGGCGAAGGTAGGCAGCTGCTCACCCGCCACCTGCTTGGTGGGCAGGGCCAGGAGCAGGAGGCTGGCCACAGTGGCTACGGCGGCCCCGACGAGAAGGATCTGGATACCGGCGAATCGACTTCGCTTGTGGCTCGGGCGGGTTGCCCCCCGGGTCCGCCTAGCCATCGCAGTGGTCGCTGCCTTCCGCAAGAGCTCGTCTCCTGTGGCGATGGGGATCACTGCCCCTTGGTACGTCTCGAAGGCAGGGTAACACCGCCTTCCGAGATCGAGCAAATGGGCCAGGGTTGGCGCCAGCGGTCCGGGCGCTCCTCATCGACCAGCCCGTGATGGCCGTGCGCCGAACGTGCGCGAACCCTAGACAGGCTCCCTTTGATGGCTTCCCGGCCACCGCGCCAGGAGTCCCGCGGGGATGTACCGGCCATAGGAGCCGCTCACGAACCCCCTCAATTCGAGAAGCGTCAAGGCGCTCAAGATGGCTGCCCCCGGCAAGGAGGTGCGCGCGGCGAGGTCGTCGGCCGTGGCCGGGCCCTGAACGAGGCACTCAGCCAGGAGCCGCTCCACCGGTCCGAGCGATGCCATCGCGGCCGCCCTACCGGCGCCGGCCGCCGTCGCGGAGGGAGCCCGATGAGCGCCCGCGTGGCCCTTCGAGCGGCCCGGTTCGGTCGGGTCGCCGGCGCCGTCCGTGGCATCCTCAGCAGCCAGACCGAGATCCTCGATCAGCTCCGGCACTCCGCATACCACCCGGGCCTGACCAGGGAAGGTCCGCAGGAACGCGTTGCACCCGGCGCTGGTGGGCGAGTCGATCGGACCCGGCACCAGGAAGCACTCCCGACCCTGCTCGAGAGCCCAGCCGGCGGTGATGAGCGCCCCGCTCCGACGGCCCGCCTCGACCACGACAACCGCGTCGGAGAGCCCACTCACGAGTCTGTTGCGACGAGGGAAGGTGCCTCGACTGGCGGGCGTCTCCGGTGCCAGCTCCGCGATGACCGCGCCTCCCGCCGCGACGATCGCGTCGGCCAGCCGTTCATGAGCCCGCGGGAACAGTCGAGCGTGCCCGCCTCCCAGAATCGCCACGGTAGCCAGCCCCTCCCCCACGACGGCCGCGTGCGCCGCTCCATCGATTCCCACGGCGAGTCCGGACACGACCACCGCCCCGGCGCGGGCCAGGCCCGAGCCGATCCAGCCGGCGACGAGCCGCCCCTTGTCCGAGGGTCGGCGCGTCCCGACCACGGCAATCGAGTGGCTTGCCGCCAAAGAATCGATCGAGCCCCTGACGAACAGCAGGGGCGGGGGCATGTCGACCCGCCGCAGCCGGTCCGGGTAGGCGGTGTCATCCAGCGTGACCACAGTAAGCCCGAGGGATCTGACCAGCTCCACCGTTCGCGCACCGACGGAGACCGACTCGCATATGCGCCGAGCGAGGTCGGCACCGAGGTCCGCCCGGCGACCGTGCCACGCATCCGAGGTCGGATCGGAACGCGAGGCCGCCGCCTCCACGCGATCGTTTGCCCGATCCGCCGCGGCATGGGCAAGCGCCTCACGCAGACGAGACGGCCCTGCCGTTTCGGCGGCTTCATCCAGGACGGCCCTTGCCGACCCGAAGGCCGCCAGCAGCGAGGCAAACGTAACCGGCCCCAGACCAGGGACTCCCAGCAGGGTCACCCATGCATCGCGCTCCGAGCTCATCTCCGAGTGCCCGGAAACGGGTGCCGGTTCGAGGGGGACTCCTGAGGCTTCCCGGACGATGCCCTCGGCGACGCGTCGCGGCGCGAGCGGACCCAGACTCTGCACGCCCAGCATCGCTCAGATCACCGCTGCGAATCCAAGCCGACGTCCCGAAGGGGACCGGAACCGGGCCGCTTCGTCGAGGTGGGCGGCTTCGACTCGCGCGGAACCGTCCAGGTCGGCTGCGGTCCGAGCCACTCGCAGCAGTCTCTCGATGCCTCGCGCGGACCAGCCCTCCATCTCGGCAAGCCGGATCGCGTGACCCTGCTCGACCGAGCTGAGCGCGCATGCCGCCCTGAGTGCTCGCCCGGTGAGCCTCGAGTTGCAGCATCCGCCGCGCTCGATCTGCCGGCGTCGCGAGTCGACGATCCGCCGAAGCACCGTCGCCGAGCTTTCGGGAGCCGCCGCTCCAACGTACTCCTCGGGTCTGACGCGCGGCATGTGAGCCCACAGGTCGATGCGGTCGCGGAGCGGTCCGGAGATACGGTTCGTATATCTGTCGACGACGGCCGCCTGGCAGCGGCACCGTCCGTCACCCTCACCGGCATGGCCGCACGGGCACGGGTTCATGGCGGCGATGAGCTGGAACCGAGACGGGAAGACGGCCGCCCGACCGACTCTCGCGATCGACACCCGGCCGTCCTCGAGCGGCTGTCGGAGTGCCTCTAGGGTGGCCCGGTCGAACTCGGGCAACTCGTCCAGGAACAGGACCCCGTCGTTGGCCAGCGTCACCTCGCCAGGCGACATGTGCGGGCCACCCCCGACCATGGCGGCGTAGGAAATGGTGTGGTGCGGGGACCGGAACGGCCTGCTGCGAACCAGCCCACGAATCGGAGTCGAGCCTGCCACCGAGGCGATGATCGTGGCCACGCGGGCCTCTTCGTCGTCAAGGGGCGGGAGAAGGCCGGGCACGGTGCGGGCCAGAAGCGTCTTTCCCGAACCAGGAGGGCCGATCATGATCAGACAGTGCCCGCCGGCCAGAGCCAGCTCGAGAGCTCGCCGAGCCTCGATCTGACCGCGAACCTCGGCCAGATCGGGGCCGCCGCTCTCGCATGCGACTCCAGATCGGGAGGCCTCCAGATCGTCGCCCACCTCGGCCGCCATTTCGACCCGGGGAGGTCGGCTGCGAGCCCGACCGCGACTGCTTTCGCGTACCAGCAGCGCCGCCTCCGCGAGCGTTGCAGCCGGAACGACGTCTATCCCGTCCGCGAGACGCGACTCGTCGGCGCCCTCGACGGGGACCACGACCCGCCGGACGCGGCGTCTGGCGAGGGCCGCCACCATCGGCAGAAGACCGGGGATGGGACGCAGCTCACCGCCCAGGGACAGCTCCCCCAGGACCGCCCAGCGCCCGTTCGCCCGGACCTGCTCGGACCCGACCAGGATGCCGAGCGCCATCGCCAGATCCAGCGAAGCGCCGCTCTTCCGCATGTCCGCCGGGGCCAGATTGACCGTGATCCGCCGGGGCGGGTACTCGTAGCCGCTGTTCCGGATGGCCCCCCGAACCCGCTCGCGAGCCTCCTGCAAGGCCGTATCCGCCAATCCGACGATGGTGAAGCCGGGCAAGCCCGGCGCTACGTCCACCTCAACCCGGATCGGGCGTCCGTCGAGCCCCTGGAGCGTGGCCGAGAGAAGTGAGGCGAGCACGACGCGACCCTAGGTCACGACGATCACTTCCGGCTTATTCGCCACTTCGCCGCCGCGCGATCTCGGCAACCGCTACCGACCCTCTTTCCCCGGCGCGGAGCGTTCCCCGAAATCCTTGTCCATGGCCTTGACGAAGTCGAGAACGTCCCTGCCCAAGAGGGAATCCGCTTTTGTATACATGAACGGCGCGCCACTGTTCAGCGCGCCGATCGCGGAACGGTACTCGTTGATGATCTGGTAATCGATCCGGCGCTTCAGGGCGCTCTCGGCGTTCTTTACGTTGATGCCGGTGAAGGCGTTCGATCGATTGAGGATGAGCTTCACCCTGTCGTTCGAGTAGCCGAGGTGGCTGATCGTCTCGAGAACTAGCCGGACATTCTTGAGGCACGGGAGGTCGGCCGTCAGTACGACATATATCGTCTGAGCGGCGTCGATCAGCCGCAGGTTGATCTCGTCGAGGCGCTTGTCGACGTCGATGATGATGTAGTCGAATTCGTTGGCCAGCAGTCCGACGATCTCCGGAAGGTGATCGCTGGTTACCAGCTCGGCCGTCTCCGGCGACGGCGGCGCCAACAGCAACTCGATCCCAGATTCGTGCTTGACGAGAATCTGGCGTACCAGATCGAGGTCCCTTACCGGAGCTGTGGCCAGATCGACCACGCTCAAGCGATCGAGCCCGAGGTCCAGGAAGACGCGATGGTCGCCGAACTGGAGATTGGCGTCGATCAGGCACACCCGGTGACCGAGCTCCTTGTGGAGTGCGATCGCGGCGTTTATGGCGATCGTGGTTGTGCCCACACCACCCTTGGCCCCGTAGAACAGCGCAACCCGGGCCGGCTCGCGTCTCTTGGGAGGCGCAGGCTGGGGAGCGCCGGAGCTCCGGCTCGGTGGCGTCAACGGCTCGGCCGGCTGGTAGCGCGCCAGCAGGCTGCGCATCCGAGCCATGAGCTCAGCCGGATGGAACGGCTTGGTCAGATAGTCGTCGGCCCCGGCGCGAAGAGCCTTACCGCGACCGTCTGGCTCGCCCTCGACCAGAAGCACGATCACCGGAGTGTGTGTGGACGGGCCGTCCTCCATGCGCAAGCGGCTGACCACGGTGAACCCATCGATGCCAGGCAAGTTGGACGCAATCAGGACGAGAGCCGGCCTCCCGGAGCGCGCCAGGCGGAGCGCCTCCGATGCCTCGCTCGAGACGATGATCTCGAATCCGGCCTGCGAGAGCGAGTTGCCCAGCGCCCGTTGTACGGTCGGGTCGGCATCGACCACGAGGATCCTTGCGGCCATAGCTACACCTGATTTCGCGGTTCAACCGTTCAGGCGGCATGCGGCCGCCCGCCAAGAGCTGCGACAAGCTGGGACGAACGGCCAGATTATAGGCAGCCCGCCGCGCCGGAGGCATCGGCCGTGGCGACGCCCTCCTCCAGCGCGGTCTCTGGGGAGCGTACTGATTCGCGCGCCCACGCACGCGCCGCCTGCGCGCTCAGGCCGAACCGAACCGCCTAGGAGGACTTGCCTTCGGTGCCTTTGCTCATCGCGGTCTGCACCATGGACCCGACCGGCCCGAGCAGCTGCGTGAACTCGACCGGGATGACGAACTTGGTCGCGGGACCGCTGCCCAGTGCCTTGAGAGCGTCGAGGTACTGCAGCGTCATGGTCTTCTGATCGATGCCGCGCGCGGCCTGGAAGATGGTCTTGAGCGCTTCACTGAAGCCCTGAGCCCGGAGAATCGCGGCCTGCCTGTCGCCCTCCGCTCGGAGGATGGCCGACTGCTTGTCGCCCTCGGCAACGTTGATCGTGGCCTGCCGGGTGCCTTCCGATTCTGTGATGACCGCGCGGCGGGTCCGCTCGGCGGACAGCTGGCGGTTCATCGCCTCCTGGACCGCGGGCGGAGGCAGGATCTCGCGAATCTCGACCGTGGTGACTTTGCCGCCCCACCGCTCGGTGACCTCATCGAGCTTGATGCGGAGCGTCTCGTTGATCCTCTCGCGCTGAGAAAGGACGTCGTCAAGAGGGATGTCGCCGATGACCGAGCGAAGCGACGTCGCGGCCACCCCCTGGAGAGCACCAGGGAAGTTGGCCACGTTGACGATGCTCATCAGGGCGTCCGCGATCTTCCAGTAGATCAGGAAGTCGACGCTGAGCGGGGCATTGTCCTTGGTGATTGCCGTCTGGCGCGGTACCTCGATGAACTGCTCGCGCAAGTCCACCTTGATCCCCTGGTCGACGATCGGAATGAGGAAGCGCAGGCCCGGGTCCCGAACCAGACCGGGGTTGGTCTGGCCCCATCGTTTGACGACCATGCGCTCCCATTGCGCGACGACCCGGAAGGACGTGGCCGCCAGGAGCACCACGATGACAACCAGGGCGATCGCGACGACCGCAACAACCGTTGTCGTTTCCATTCCCCTACACCTCCAGCTGGATGTGCCCACCGAGGGCGTTGTCTTCGGGAGATATGGCGATCATCCCATTCCGGATCCACCTGGCGCTGCCATGTCGCCTGCAACCCATCTCTAGCCTATCCGCTCGACCACTAGCGTCAGGCCCTCCTGGCGCACGATCTTGACCTTCGTCCCGCGCGCCGCCGAGCTCCCGTCCGCGGTTCGAGCCGTCCACGATTCGCCGCAAACGTAGACCGTGCCGATCGGAGCCAGATCCGCCTGGACCTCGCCCGTCTCGCCCTCGACCTCGATAGTGCCGACCATTCCCGACCCTGCCGGAACCGCGAGGCGGCGCATCTGCATCAGGGTCCGTACGAGGACCAGGCCATAGAGAGCCGCGGCGGCCGTCATCATGACGATGATCGGCCAGGCGACGGCGACGCTCGGCAGGTAGGGACCGGGCGACCCGTAGAACGCCACCGCCCCGACGAGGAAGCTGGCCAGGCCGCCGGCGGTCAGCAGGCCGTGGCTGGGGACGCTCGATTCGATGACGAGCATGAAGATCCCCAGCACAACCAGCACCACCCCGAGGATGTTGAGTGGAAGGCTGCCCGACCCGTAGAAGGAGAGCGCCAGCGACAGCGCCCCGACCAGGCCCATCAGCAACGTGGGATGGAAGAACTCGATCAGCACGCACAGGACGCCGATCACGAGAAGGATGAAGGCGATGTTCGGGTCGTCCAGGGTGTGGAGGAACCGCTGGATCGGGTCCTCGCCGATCGAGACCGTCGTGGCGCCCTTGGTGTGGACCACGACCGACCCCGCGGACGTGGTCACGGTCTGCCCGTCCGCCTGGTTCAGCACGTCATCGAGGCTGACGGCGATGCCGTTGACGGCATGCGCATCGACGGCTTCTTGAGCCGTGTAGGACTTCGCCTTCTCGACCGTTGAGGTCGCCCAGTCGACGGCCTGGGGATGCCGCTCCTGGGCGATGCTTCGTATCGTGGCGATGGCGTCGTTCATCACTTTGTCGGCCTCGGTCTGGCCGTAGGTGGCGGCGATGTCACCGCCGCCCGCAGCCACTGGCGAGGCAGCCCCGATGTTGGTGCTCGGGGCCATGTAGGCCAGGTTCGCCGAGAGCGTGATGAACGTGCCCGCACTCGCGGCCTTTGCGCCGGAAGGACCGACCCACACGATGGTGGGGATCTTCGAATGCAACGCAGAGTCGACTCGAAGCATCGCGTCCTCGGCACCGCCCAGGGTGTCGAGCTGGAGGATCACGGCCGCGGCGCCGTCCGACTCGGCCCGGCGGATTGCCCCGGCCACGTAGTCGGCCATGACGTCGTCGACGACACCGCTGGTCACGACGACCACCACCTCGGGACCTGTGGGCGCCGCGACCGTGCCCGTCGGCCGCGGTGTGGGGGGCGACTGCACGAAGTTGCCTCCGCTCCCGCCGGTTCTGGCCTGGCCTACGACCGCCAGAAAGGCCCCGGCCACGGCCAGCGTGACCGCCAGCCTGGCAAACGAGGAGGCGGACCGCCGCAGGGACCCCGCTCCAGTCGCGAGAGCCGACCCGAGATTGAAGGTTCCCGTCCGAGGACGCTCGAGCTGGACGGTCCAGGGCAGCGCCGCCGTCTCGTCCGGCAGGGCAGGCGTCCTGCAACCAGCCGCGGACCGCCTCAGCATCTCCTCCATCTCGGTGTCGGACGCGTTCTCGAAATCGGAATCGCTCATCTGGTGCCCCCTTCCGCCGGTTCGATCCGGCGGCGCAGAGCCTGCAGGGCGGCATGGTGTCTCGACTTGACGGTGCCTACCGGAATGCGCAGGCGGTCGGCTATCTCGGCCAGCGACAGATCCCCCCAGTAGCGCAGGACCACGACCATCCGCAACTCCTGACTGAGGGCCGAGAGGGCTCGGCCGATCGCGTCCCGAGCGAGCGCGGCTCTGAATGGATCGCCACCCTCGAGGTCGAAATCGTCCACGTCGAGGGTTCGGTGCCGGCTTCGCTGGCGCAGACGCGTGCGGCAAACGTTGACCAGAATCTGGCTGAACCAGGCGTGGAAGCGATCTCTCTCACGCAGACCGACCCACCCCTTCCAGGCGCGGACGGACGATTCCTGGACCGCGTCCTGCGCCTCCGCCGAATCGGCCAGCAGGTAGCCGGCGAGCCGGTATGCCATGGCTAGCTCGCCCTCGAGAGCGGCGACGAAGGCCGTGTCGATGGCACGGTCCCTTACGGCGGGCGACGCTGCGTGCGCACGACCTGCGTCGGCGCCCAAGTACGCTTCCTTTACGAACATGCCACGCTCTCTCGGCGGCCCGAGCGGGTCGCTCATGCGTGTGACTCGCCGGTCGAGCGATCGGTTCACCGATGACTCTTCCCGCCCATGAGACGCAACGCATCCGCGGCTGCGGTGTCGAGTCCGTCGATCGCGTCAAGCACGAGCTGGCTCCACGTCTCCATCAGATCGTAGACCGCCCTTGCGACCTCGATCTCCTCGAACGAGCCGCTCAGCTTGTGCGTCTCGCGAACTCCCACCGGTCGACCGGACGCCTCTGCCAGGTACACGAGCCCGAGGTGATGGACTCCCACATCCACGCTGTCGTCGTTGAGCAGACCGACGAACTCGAAGTCCGGCACGAAATCGGCGTCGAGTTCCTCGCGCCACTCCCGCGCGAGACCGCCCAGGACCGAGCGGTCGCCCGGATTGAGATGCCCGCCGATGCCGATGGTGTAGCGATCGTGCAGCCGAGCGTCACCGCCGGCCCGCGTCCGCTTCATCAGGAAGATGCGGTCGCCGTCGCGAAGGATCAGATACGGGATGATCTGCTTGAGCGTCCGATCACTCTCGGCTACCGCTCTGGGGACGTACGCCCCAGCCTCGTCGACCCGCCTCAGGATCTCCGCCACGTCGTCAGGCCGGACTCCTCGCCACGCGGACACGCCGTCGAAGAGGGTGTCGCGAGCCACCGCATACACGAGCTCCCCGACGTCATCGCTCATGGGCGATCCGAGTCCACGAGCCGCTGGCGAGCGGCCGAGAAACGAGCCAGGAGGGCCGCCTCGTCCGGGCCGCCTTCACGCTCCAGCTCGGCCAGCCATCGATCCAGCACGTCTCTCATGTCCCGCAGTCGGGCGGCGATCGCCTCGGCATTCGTGGCCGCGATGCCTGCTCCCATGGCAGCCTCACCACGCGCCAGACGGGTCATACCCGCCCAGCCGGTTGCCGCCAGAACCTCGGCCGCGCGCCAATCCTCGCGTTCGGGCTCGCCCGGGCCGCCGGCGATCGCTTCGACGAGCGCCGCCGAAACCACGAGTGGCAGATGGCTGATCGCCGCCACTGCGCTGTCATGGGCCAGGGCGCTCATCGGGACCTGGATCGCCCCGCAAGCGTCGACCAGCTCTCCAACGCGCTCACCGTCGCCGAGCCGCGCATGCCGGCCCAGGACGGTCACCCAGGGCCGTTGCACGAAGAGATCGGGTACGGCGGCGGCGTACCCGCTCAACTCGCGGCCTGCCATCGGGTGCCCGCCTATGAAGGGCAGACCCGCCTGGTCGGCCCTGGCCACGATCCGGCTCTTGGCGCTGGCCACGTCGGTGACGGTGCAATCCTCGGAGAGAGAGGCGCGCAGCCGTCCGCCCAGCATGCCTATGAGGTCCAGGCAGACCAGAGGGGGCGCAGCCAGAACGACAATCTCGGCGTCGCGGATGGCTTGGTCCGGCGTCGCGGCGGCCACTTCCACGACTCCATCCATCACGGCCTGATCGACCGGCGCCGGGCTGCGGCTCCAGGCGGTCACGTGCCACCGGCCAGGCTCGCCGCGCTCGTGGAGGGCGCGAGCGATCGAACCGCCTATCAGACCGAGGCCGAGGATGGAGACACGCACGACGCCATTATGGCCGGGCGGCCCGCTGTCAAGGAACCGCCCGGCGCCTGACTTCTGCCCCGAAACACCGGATACGGGCGATCCAGGGCGCTCGAACGACGGCGGCTCGGCATCTCCTGGCGCATTCGGGTGTGGCCCGACTGGGTACCGCCCAAGACCGAGATCACCCTCGAACGGATCAGTGTTCGTTTGCCGAAGGCTCGACTAGAATGCGATGCGGCGACCAGCTTGCAGCTACTGCCCACGTGCCCGGCCCTGCTGCTATCAAGGGGGCAACGACGACAATGACCGAATCGTACGGCGAGACTAGACCGATCCGAGTCCTTCTCGTCGACGACCACCAGCTCCTGACGGGGGCGCTGTCTCAGATGCTTGGCCGTGAGCCGGACATCGCCGTCGTGGGAGTGGCGGGTACCGTCGCCGAGGCAAAGGTGATGGCGCGCGAGCGCCTCGATGTCGTCCTGATGGACTACCGGCTGCCAGACGGCACCGGAGCCGAGGCCACCCGCGCCATCAAGGCCCGTTGGCCGGCCGCCAGGGTCGTGATGCTGACTGCCCTGACCGACGACGAGACCGTTCTCGAGTCCATCCAGGCCGGTGCCGACGGCTATCTCACCAAGGACCGGGCGATTGACGAGGTGGTGAGCGCCGTCCGTGCCGCCTACGCCGGCGAGACGCTCCTGCCCCGATCGGTGATCGTCGGCATCGCCCAGCGCGTGGCCGCCGCCAGGGACCGTGGCATCGAGCGCCGCCAGATCGAACCTCTGACCCCGCGCGAGCTTGAAGTCCTCAAGGCCCTGACCGAGGGTCTTGCCACGCCTGATATCTGCGAGCGTCTCTACATCGCCCCGAACACCCTGCGGACGCACGTCCAGAACATCATGGGCAAGCTACGAGTGCACTCGAAGCTCGAGGCGGTCGCGTTCGCGCTGCGCCACCGGCTGGTGGAGCCGCCCAAGTCGGACGACAACCTCTTCTAGAGCTACGTCACGATCCTCGGATTCGAGGGACCGCCGCGACCCTCCGGGCCTCAGAACGATCGTCTTCGCCTCTGCGTTCGGCGCTCTTCGACCCGTCTCTCCTCGCCCGTCGGCGAGACCCCCGCCTCGACCCTGCGGCGCAAGTAGACGCGTCGGTCCGTCTCGCGCCGATCGTTCTTGAGTGAGGCACCGCAGCGCGCACATCGCCGCTCCTCGCGGAACAGCTGGGCCAGTGGGACCGTGGCCCAAACTGCTTGTCCACAGCTGAAACAGGCCAGTCGCGGCATGAGTTGATCGTACGTCATCGCGACCGCATTCGATCCGCCGTTTGCGGGCGATTCTGCGGATTTCACCGAGCCAACTCAAATACGTCGGATTGGCGATGACCGCATCCGCAGGGACCGCGATGATTGACACATTCGCCGGCAACGGCGACGACGGCCACCCCGGCAAGTGGCCGTACCGGCGGGTCGCTTCGCTCCCCCCGGGGCGACCCGCTCAGATCCGCAGTCGCACCTCGCGCCCCTCGCCGAGCGCTCTCTTCCTCCCCTGATCGGCTGGCCTGCGTCCGGAATCGGAGAGCCGCGCCTTTCGGCGCGGCTCTCCGGGTGCGACGATGCCGGTCAGACGCCCGCGTGGGCGAGAGCCTCCTTGATCTCCTTGGCCGGGTATTCGTAGTCCTTGAGCTTGCCGGAGAGGTAGGCCTCGTAGGCGCTGAGATCGAAGTGGCCGTGGCCGGAGAGGTTGAACAGGATGACCTTCTTCTCGCCCTTCTTCTTGGCCTCGAGGGCCTCGTCGATGGCAACGCGGATGGCGTGATTCGATTCGGGCGCGGGCAGGATCATCTCCGTCCGGGCGAACAGGACGCCGGCCTCGAAGCACGGGATCTGATGAACGCTCCGGGCCTCGATGAAACCGTTGTGCTTGAGCAGGCTGACCAGCGGCGACATGCCGTGGTAGCGCAGGCCGCCGGCGTGGATCGGTTCGGGCACGAAGTCGTGGCCCAGCGTGTACATCAGGGTCATCGGCGCCATCTTGGCCGTGTCGCCGTAGTCGTACATGTACTTGCCGCGAGTCAGGCTCGGCGCAGCCAGGGGCTCCACAGCGATGATCTGATACTTGCGACCGCCGCGGAACGTCTGGCCAATCCATGGGAAGAAGAGGCCCGCGAAGTTGGAGCCACCGCCCACGCAGCCGATGATGATGTCCGGCTCCTCGCCGGCCATCTCCATCTGGACGATCGATTCCTCGCCTATCACGGTCTGGTGGAGCAGCACGTGGTTGAGGACGGACCCCAGCGAGTAGTGGGTATCCTCTCGCTTCATCGTGTCCTCGACGGCCTCGCTGATGGCGATGCCCAGCGACCCCGGGCTGTCCGGGTGCTGGGCCAGGATGGCTCGACCGGACTCGGTCTCGTTGCTGGGGCTGGCCGTCACACTCGCGCCGTAGGTCTCCATCAGGATGCGCCGGTACGGCTTCTGATCGTAGCTCGCCCGGACCATGTAGACCTTGATCTCGAGCCCGAACATGGCGCCCGCCGAAGCCAGGGCGCTGCCCCACTGGCCGGCGCCGGTCTCGGTGGCGATGCGCCTGATGCCCTCTTGCTTGTTGTAGAAAGCCTGGGGGATCGCCGTGTTGGGCTTGTGGCTCCCGGCCGGGCTGAGGCCCTCGTACTTGAAGTAGATGTGGGCCGGGGTGTCGAGCGCCTTCTCGAGCCTGAGCGCGCGGATGAGGGGGCTGGGCCGATAGAGCGCGTAGGCAGAGCGAACCGGCTCCGGGATCTCGATCTCTCGCTCCGTCGAGACCTCCTGCATGATCAGCGCCATCGGGAAGAGCGGCGCGAGGTCGGGCGGGGTGAGCGGCTGGTGAGTCGCCGGATGCAGCGGCGGGGCCTGCTCGACCGGCAGGTCGGCCGCGATGTTGTACCAGGCTTTGGGAATCTGCTCTTCGCCCAGCAAGAAACGAGTGCGCTCGACCATCCGACTCCTCCCGCCGGCCAACCGGCGACCTAGCTGCTAGATGCCCGCCATCGCCCCAACACGACTGTGGCCGCGCAAGCCTACCGGCTCGGAGGCAGGCGACGCAAGAGAATCGAGCCAAGTCGGTGGCCGCGCGACCGCGGGCCCTTTGCGTCCTCCCTACACGGATCCGAGCAGGGCCTCGGCCAAGGCCTCGTACCGAGCCGGGCCGCGGCCCCCGATGCTCCTGTAGAGGACGAGCCGGTCGGCCTGCCACGTCAGTTGCAGGTCCCTGGACGCTTCCATCAACCGGCGGGCATGTCCGTCGGCCCCGGCCACGCCATCGGTCCGAGCCAGCGTCAGATGGCCCTCGAAGGGGCGGTCGTCCGACGGCCAGCCGTGAAGCCGCAGCTCATCGTTCAGCCGCCGCGCGAGACGGGCCAGCTCGCCGGATCCGGCGTGGATGCCGATCCACAACACGCGGGGTCGATACGGGTTCGGAAAGGCACCGCCACCGTTCAGCGTTATCGCAAACGGTGCCACTCCCCGGGCGGCGGCCCCGACCGCGGCGGCCACACCCGCTCGACGTTCGTCGGGCGTGGCCCCGAGGAAGCGCAGGGTCAGGTGCAGCCCTTCCACCCGCACCCAGCGCGGCTGTCCGAACAGCCGTTCCTCGATCGGCGCTCCTGCCACCCGCACCATCAGCTCGCCTACGGAGGCGCGCACGTCGTCTGCCACTGGCACGGCCACGAACAGCCGACTCGTCCCGGCCGGATCGTCCTCGGGACGCCGGAAGCCGACCGGCCCACCCGCTCCGGCAAAGCCGCCGGCCCGGCCTCCTCTCCCCGAGAGGCCGTCGTCTCCCCTGTTGCTCATCGGGCCGACCTCGAGGTCACTCGTTGTAGAGGCGCTCTTCGATGAGCTTCTCCACGACCGTCCGGCCGTTGGGATCGAAGCACGCGTATTCGAAGTGCTTCTCGAACTCGAGGTCCACGTTGTCCTGGCCGCCGCGGTTCTTCTCGACCGTGAGGACCACCCAGTCGCGGAACCGCTGTGCCTGGTATGGGTTGAACTCGATGTTGACCTTGGCGACGATGTGGTACTTCTCGTTGATGATGAGGATGATGTCGGCCTCGTAGTTGATCGCCGACGAGCCTCGCAGATGGTGGTTGCGCAGCCTCTGGGCCTTCAGGCCTTCCTTGTCCGCGGCCACGATGGCGATCATCGCCACCCGCTCCGAGAGGGCGATGTCCTTGAGGCCGTTGACGATGAAGGTGACCTTCTCCGACTCGGTGCTCGGCTCGGGGTACATCGGCACTTTCTGCATGTAGTCGACCACCACCAGGAGCCGCCGGTCGCCGGAGAGCGCCCGATGCTGCTGGACCAGCTTCCGGATGTTGTCGATCGTGCTCGCCGTCTGGGAGCCCCGCATCAGGAAGAGGTTCTGGCCGTAGCGGGCGATGCGGTCCAGGCTCGGGCGCAGCTTCTGGTTCGAGGCCAGGCCGGCGCCGCCGGCGCCTTCCGCCATCCACGTAGCCATGATCTCCTTGCGGACGTCCTGGATCTTGATGGCACCGGTCTTCTGGGGCAGATGAGCGAGCGCGGATTCGAGGGACACCAGCCGGTTGAGGAGGTACTGCTCCTCGTGCTCGAAGCAGATGTACAGGACGTTGGCCTGGCCGCCGGAGGCCACGTTGCGCCCCATCTGGAGAGCCATGGTGGTCTTGCCCGTGCCCTGGGCGCCGCCGATGAGCATGAGCTCACCCGCTCGCAGCCCGCCGCCGATCGTCTTGTCCAGCATCCCGAATCCGAGCGGGATCGGCTGGTATTCGCTGAAGCGCCCGGTCGCAAGGTTGTCGTTCAGATCCACCAGCACATCCAGCGCGGAACGCGGGACCAGGCTGCCATTGTCGGTGTCGAGCCGCCAGGTCAGTTGAGCCGTGGCAGCATCGGCGTCTGGGGGGCGATCAGTTGTTGTCACGAGTGCCTCCACCCAAGTACAAGCCGGAACGCCGCGCTGGGCATCGTAGCAGCGACATTGAGTATCGGACAGTTACGCAAGCCGCACACGTCCGCTCCCGTATCGACGCAATGCGCCACCGCACTGCCTCCAACGGCACCGCTGGGCCGTCCGTCGCCTAGAGAGGATCCAGCCCGGCCACCTCATCCCAGTATCGGGCAATTGCCCGAATCCCGGTCTCATAGTTTGCCATCGACATCCACTCATTCGGAGCATGGAATTGCCCGTCCGGCGGGGCGAAACCCAAGAGCACGGTCGAGAGCCCCAGGATCGACTCGAAGCTCGAGCAGACCGGGACGGACCCTCCCTCGCGAATGTACAGTGGGACGACCCCGAAGACCGCCTCGATGGCCCGTGCGGCCGCCTGCGTGGCCGGGCTGTCGATCGGCGTCAGGCTGGGCTTGCCGTCACCGAGGCGCTGGATCGAGTACCGCACCGATCTCGGCGCAACCCGGTCGATGTGCGCCGCAACCAGCGAGAAGATCTTTACCGGATCCTGGTTGGCCACGAGCCGGCAGCTGATCTTCGCATGGGCATGGGCCGGAATGATCGTCTTGGGCCCCTCGCCCTCGAAGCCGCCCCAGATTCCGCAAACGTCCAGCGTCGGCCTGGCTCCCAGCCGCTCAAGGGTGGTGTAGCCCGGCTCGCCGGTCAACTCGGGCACGCCCAGCGACTCGCGATAGACTTCCTCGTCGAACGGGAGCTTCGCGAACGCGGCCTCGTCCAGCGGCGTGAGCGCGGCCACGTCGTCGTAGAAGCCGGGCACTTTGATCCGTCCGGCAGTGTCCTTCAGGGCGGCCACGATGTGGCACAGAGCGTTGATGGGGTTCTCGACGGCACCGCCGTATACGCCCGAATGGAGATCGGCCGTGCTGCCCGTGACGTCAAGCTGGAAGTAGACCAGGCCCCGCAGGCCTACCGTGATCGACGGCAGGTTCCCCTCGAAGAAGCTGGTGTCCGAGATCACCGCAAAGTCGGCCTCGAGGCGCTCGCGGTTGGCCTCCAGCCAGCCGTCCAGATGGACCGAGCTCGATTCCTCCTCGCCCTCGAACACCACGCGGATGTTGACCGGCAGCGCCCCACGCGTCTTGAGAAGTGCCTCGATCGCCCGGACGTGCATGTGCAACTGCGACTTGTCGTCTGAGGAGCCGCGAGCCAGCATCTTCCCGTTCTTGACGACGGGCACGAATGGCGGCGACTCCCACACGTCGAGCGGATCTACGGGCTGGACGTCGTAGTGGCAGTAGACCAGCACGGTTGGCCGGCCGGCGGCATGCAGCCAGTCCCCGTACACGACAGGGTGGCCGCCCGTCTCCGAGACCTGGACGTGCTCCATACCCACGGCTCGCAGGTCCGCGGCCACGAACTCAGCCGCGGCCCGGCAGTCGGGGGCATGAGACGGGATCCCAGAGATGCTGGGGATCCGGAGCAGCGTCTTGAACGACTCCAGTCGGGAATCGGCGGTTTCGGCCAGGAAACGCTCCAGGGCCGCATCGGGGACGGCGTTGGCGCTTGCATCCGGCATCAGGCCCTCCTGGTGTGGCGGCGGCTGCTCGATTGTATCGAGCAGCCGCAGTTCCATATGCCCACGGCCGTTTCGGCCGCATAGCACAACCGGGCGGCTGGCAGGCCGCCTGGTTGCCCATGTCGCGCTGCGTACCGCCCTACGACGGGCTCGGGTTGGGGCTCGGGCTGGCGGCCGGAGGCGGCGCGCTCGGCGCGGGTGCCGGCGTTGGTCCCAGCGGCGTGAGTCCGGAGATGCCGTGCAGGTTCAGCTTGGGCGGCAGGTCTTCGAAGAACGTTTCGAACGCCTCGGATTCGACGGTCTCCTCGGCGATGAGCTTGTCCGCTAGGGCCAGCAGCCTGCCCTTGTGCTCGATCAGGGTCTGCGTGGCCCGGGCGTAGCCGTGCTCGACGATGGCACGCACCTCTTCGTCGATCAATTTGGCGACGTCGTCCGAGTAGTTGCGCTGCTCGCCGATCTCTCGGCCCAGAAAGATCAGCTCGTCGCGCTTGCCGAAGGCGAGCGGCCCGAGCTTGTCGCTCATGCCCCACTCGGTGACCATCCGACGGGCCAGATCGGTCGCCTTCTCGATGTCGTTGGACGCGCCAGTGGTGGTGTCGCCGAAGATCAGCCTCTCGGCCGCATTGCCGCCCAGCAGGCCGGCGATCTTGTCCTCGAACTCGGTCTTGGACTGCAGGTAGCGATCTTCGGTGGGCAGGGCCATGGTGTAGCCGAGGGCCATGCCGCGGCTGATGATCGTGACCTTGTTCACCGGGTCGCACTTGGGCAGAACGCGTTGCACGACGGCATGGCCGCCTTCGTGGATGGCGATGATCCGCTTCTCCGCATCGGAGATGATCCGGCTCTTGCGCTCCGGCCCGGCCACGATACGCTCCAGCGCCTCGTTGAACTCGGGCTGGCCAATGGTCTTGCGATTGCGCCGCGCGGCCAGGATGGCCGCCTCGTTGACCAGGTTGGCCAGGTCCGCTCCGGAGAAGCCGGGAGACTGGCGGGCCAGGTTCTCCGGGTCCACGGACTTGTCGAGCGGCTTGCCCTTGGTGTGCACTTTCAGGATGGCCATGCGGCCGCGCAGGTCCGGCCGGTCCAGGATGACCTGTCGGTCGAAGCGCCCGGGCCGCAGCAAGGCCGGGTCCAGCACGTCGGGCCGGTTGGTGGCGGCAACCACGATCACGTTCGTGTTGGTGTCGAAGCCGTCCATCTCGACGAGGATCTGGTTCAGGGTCTGCTCGCGCTCGTCATGGGAGCCGCCCAGACCGGCGCCACGCTGGCGGCCGACCGCGTCGATCTCGTCGACGAAGACGATGCAGGGCGAATTGCGCTTCGCCTGATCGAAGAGGTCACGGACGCGGCTGGCCCCCACGCCAACGAACATCTCCACGAATTCGGAGCCGGAGATCGAGAAGAAGGGCACGCCCGCCTCGCCAGCCACCGCTCGAGCCAGCAGGGTCTTGCCCGTTCCCGGAGGACCCACGAGCAGCACGCCGCGCGGGATTCGAGCGCCGAGGGAGTTGAACTTCTCGGGGTACTTGAGGAACTCGACGACCTCCTGGAGGTCCGCTTTCGCCTCATCGACGCCTGCCACGTCCGCGAAAGTGACGATCGTCTTGTTGCCGAGGAACATGCGCGCCCGGCTCTTGCCGAAGCTCAGGGCCTGGTTGTTGGTACCCTGGGCCTGGCGCATGAAGAAGGCGATGAACAGGACGACCAGCACGACGGGCAAGAGGGTAGTCAGGAGCAGCAGGATCCAGCCGGTGTCGGCCGGCTTGGTGACCGAGTAGTTGACCTTCGTGGCCCCGGACGGAGCCCAGGATTCGATCACGGCGGACTCGCCAGATGCGGGCGAATCCGACTGGACGGTGTACGTCGTCTGTTTGGAGTCGTTCTTGGTCACCGTCAGGGTGGTGTCCTGGCGGACGACCGTGCTCACGAGCCCGGCCTTCACGTCCGCCTCGAAGTCCGTATACGACTTGGGTTGGGGCGCGCTCGGCTGGATGAGCGCATAGAGAAGGGCGGCGGTGGCAGCAACGAGAACGAGCATCACGATCCCGTTGCGCAGGAAACGCGTGTTCAAGGTGTAACGGAGCCTCCGGAATTGGCGGTCGGTCCGGGCCCGATCCGCCGCCGCAGTATACGCCCGGGTGCCCTGTGGCTCGTCTAGCCACCCTCGGAAGGAGGGCTCGGGCTGGATGGTCGCGAAGCGCGCGACACCCCCAACCGACAAGACCGCTCAGGTGCGCCGGATGTTCGGTCGAAAGCCGGGTTGGACCGGATGTCCCGGCCCTCGCACCGGGCCCGAGCACCGCCGTGCCCGATCGGCGCGAGCTCGCCCTGTGGCCGACACGGGACGGCCCGGGGGTTGCCCGGGCCGCGGAAAGGGACGGTGGTAGCGGAGACTGGATTTGAACCAGTGACCAAGGGCTTATGAGTCCCCTGCTCTACCACTGAGCTACTCCGCCGTGGCGCGGCGTAGTGTACCGGATGTACCCGTGCGGGGCCACGGCAGGCGACGGCCTCGCGTCGGTTCAACGAGAGGCGGAGATCGAGGTTGCCCCTGCTCCGGCTCAGTCGCGATCGAGCAGCTCGAGGACGGGAGCCAGGCCCTCCAGCGACTCGATCGTGATCGGATCGACGACGAGCTGGACCTCGGCAACCCCGGCACGGGCGTAGGCTCGCAACTCCGCGGCGATCGCCTCCGGCGGGCCCTGGAGCGGGTTTGGTGTGGCGTCGAGGCTGCCGTCGCCCTCGCGGCGCCCCTTGCCGCCGGGCATGCGCACCAGTACCACGACCGTGGCATCCACGGTGGATGGGTCACGGCCGACCTTCTCACATGCGGTGGCGACTCGAGCCCGCAGCGGTGCCACGCCCTCGGGGCTGTTGTGTGTCTCGGTGTGCCATACGTTCCAGGCCGCCACAAAGGGCAACGTGATGGCGAGCATTCGCTCACCCACCGAACCGATCAGAATCGGAGGACCGCCGGGCCGGGACCGCGGCACGAGCTGACAGTCGCGGGCGCTGAAGTACTCCCCCTCGAAGTCGATCTCACCCTCCGCCAGGAGCGTCCGGATGATCGTGAACGCTTCCTCGAAGCGCGAGATGCGATGGTCGTACGGCACGCCGTAACCGCGAAACTCGGCCTGGTTCCAACCGGCGCCCAACCCGAGCACGAGCCGAGCGCCGGAGATCTCGTCCACGGTGGCCGCCTTCTTGGCAAGCACCGCCGGGTTGTAGAAGCCCACTGGCGTGACCAGCGGGCCGAGCGTCACTCGAGAAGTGATCGCCGCCGCGGCTGCCAGCACCGACCACGCGTCTCAGGGGCCGTCCGCCCCGCCGTCGGCCATGCGATACAGGAAATGGTCGCCGGTCCAGATCGAGTCGAAGCCCAGCTCCTCTATGCGCCGGATCATCGCGGCAAGCTCGGGCCAGCGAACCGGTCGCTCGATCTCGGGCAGCTGCACGCCAACCTTGACAGGACGGCGCTTGCCGCCCGGGGTCGTGCTCATCGCCTGATCGTAGCGCCCTGGGACTAGGGCTGCGATCCGAACAACACCCCAAGCCACGAGTCCAGCGGGCTGCTCGCCGGCGCCTCCGCATCGTGTCGAATGCCGGCCGACCCGGGTGCATCCGGCGGGAGCGGCGGCGCGTTCCGATCGATCGTGAACGGAATCTCCCGAGGCGATCCGAGGAGGTAGCCGCGGGCCATCTGCGACACGAACGCCGGCTGCTTGATCAGCTGCAGCTCCGCCTCCAGGGAAGTGATGTCGCGCTCCATGGCCACGTTTCGAGCCCGCATCTGGTCGGCCTGGTTCGCAGCCGCGGCGGCATCGCCCACCTGCCGGGCGAAGACGCCTACGAGCCACAGGGCGAACAAACCGGCTACCAGCAGCGCAAGACGTCGCCTGCTGAGTGGGAGCGTCGGACCCATACCGGAAGGCGATCGAGCTTCGAGGTCGTCCGGCGGTAGCTCGAAAGCGCGTCCGTGCATGCCCGGATCGTAGCTGCGGGCAGCTGACGTGTCAACACAACCTGATGCTCGATGACGCTGCTGCACTGGTCCCGACTTTCGTACGGACGTTCTGTGTTGGGCGTGATGTTGATCGAGCGCCTCCGCCCCCACCGTCCGGTCCACCGAGGACGTCTCCGACTCGCCCGGCTCGATCGGCCCCCGGCGTATACTCGGCGCGCTTCCAACATCCATCTCCTTTGGAGCCAGACCGTGTTCTTCTACGAACTCCGCGAGGGTGACGACGACATCTTCGCCGACGTCATCCTCGTCCGTGAGGAGGAGATGGACGCCGACTCCTTCTTCGAGCTCGTGCAGTCGATCCGCCTCCAGGTCCAGGACAGGTTCGACCAGGACACCCTGATCGAGGCAATCGCCGAGGAGCTCGAGCGCGACTACGGGTTCGTCGCCGTCTCCGACGATCGCCTCTCCGCGTCGGTCAACGTCTCCAGGATCGACGGCGACAACTACCTCGCCGAGCTGGATCCTGACCAGGGGGACGAGGACCTCCCCGACTACCGAGGCATCTTCGTGGAGCTTCCGCGGGACGATGCCCGCCCGAACTGACGGCTTGCTACTTGCTGAAGAGAACCTCGATCACATCGCCGTCGCGGACCGTGTAGCTCTTGCCCTCCGACCGGAGCTTGCCGTGCTTGCGCGCTTCCGCCATCGACTTCAGCGCCAGCAGGTCCTCGTAGGAAACGACTTCGGCTCGAATGAATCCCCTCGCCAGATCGGTGTGGATGGCGCCCGCCGCGTCCACGGATGACGACCCGTCCGGTACGGGCCAGGCCCGAACCTCGTCCGGCCCGGCCGTCAGGAACGAGATCAGGCCGAGCAGCCGATAGCTGAGGCGGATGACTCGATCGAGGCTCGACTCGTGCAGGCCGAGCTCCTCCATGAAGACCGCCGCTTCGTCCGGCTCCAGCTCGCCCAGCTCCATCTCGATCTTGGCCGACAGGGCGTCCACCAGCGTGTGGCGGTGCCGATACCTATCGCCGATCCCGGCCACGATCTCGGCCTCGCGCGGGAGATCGGCCTCGCCGACGTTCAAGAGCACCAAGACGGGCTTCTGGGTCAGGAAGCGGAAGCCTCGGATGGACTTCTCTTCCTCCGGATCGATCTCGACGTCGCGTAGGGGCCGTCCCGCCACGAGCGGTGTGTGCAGCCTCTCCAGGAGCGCCAGCTCGCGTTCGTTGGCGTCCCGCTCCGCCGGGGTGCCGTGGCGCCCACTCCCTTTCAGGCGCTCCAGGCGCTTCTCCATGACCGACAGGTCGGCCAGGGTGAACTCCAGATCCAGGCGCTCCAGGTCGCGCCAGGCATCGACCGAGCCTTCGGCGTGCGGCACGGCCGCATCTTCGAAGGCGCGGACCACGTGCAGCAGCGCGTCGGCCTCGCGCAGTCTCGCCAGCTGGTCGGCCGGCAGCTCCTCGGTCCCCACTCGCCCTTCAGTCGAGGCCGGGGGCGCCGGAAGGTCGAAGTAGGTGACGTCGGCGTGGACGATCTTGCGGGGCTTGAAGATCTCGGCCAGTCGATCGAGCCGATCGTCTGGAACCTTGACGGTCCCAACGTGCAGCTGCATTCCCCCATAACCGCCCGTCTGGGCGTGGCCCCGGGTCAGCGTGTTGAAGACGGTCGTCTTGCCCGAGGCTGCCAGCCCGACGATGGCGATCTGCATGTGCTCCCGGCCTCCAACGCGTGGCTTGTGCGCAGGCACATGCTAACGGACGGCCGTGCCTCAGTAGCCCCTGGTCTCAGTAGCCCCTGGTCAGATCGACGATGTACCTGAGCGGCTCGCCCAAACGGTAGCGGCGCAGGTTGTCGCAGAAGACGTCGAATGTGCGATCGAGGACGGCGGAGCTGGACCACGACGTGTGCGGCGTGACGATGCAGTTGGGGAGCCGGTAGAAAGGCGAGGTCTCGGGCAGCGGCTCCTCACGGAACGCGTCCAGGACGGCGCCGCCAAGCCGGTCGCCGCGAAGCGCTCGGAGCAGGGCCAGCTCATCGATGAGCGCTCCACGCGCCACGTTGATGAGCCAGGCCCCGCGCTTGACCTTCGCCAGTGCCTCGTCGTCGATGACCGCCTCGGTCTCCTCGGTCAGGGGCAGCGCCAGAACGACGAAGTCGGAGACGGCCAACAGATCCGGCATTGCGTCGAGACCTCCGAGCACCTCGATCCCGGGGATCGGTGGCGCGTCAGGACGGCGCCGAATTGCCACGATCCTCGGCCCGAACGGGCCGGCCAGCCTGGCCACCTCGCGGCCGATTCCGCCCATACCAAGAAGCCCGATCGTCGTCTCGGCCAGCTCGAGCGCCTCGATCGGCTGCCACGTCCGCTCGCGTTGCAGCTCGATCAGCTGGGGCAGCCGCCGGCAGATCGCGAGGATCATCGTCATGACATACTCGGCGATCGGCCTGTCGAAGACCCCGCGGCCGTTGGTGACGGTCAGGCCGCGCAGGCGGACACATGGCGTCAGCACCGACTCGACGCCGACCGACACCGAATGTATCCAGCGCAGCTTCGGCGCTCGACCGACGAGCCGGTCCAGCGCGTCGCCGCCGAGCGACCAGCCCCGCAACAGCACCTCGACCTCATCCACCGGCTCGTCCGCAATGCCTTCGGCCGACACGGGGATGAGTCGCGTGCCGGGGGTGGCCTCGAGGACCCTTTCGCGCATCCGCCCGAAGGCATCGCGGCCCGTCAGGACCGGGCTGATGGCGATCGCCAGCGGCGAGCCGCCCGCGCCGTGGCCCGGTCCGACAAGTTCGAGGCTCTCAGCGTTCATGTGCCTCCCTTGCTCTCAGACCGCTCTCGATCCGGGCGCCGGCAGGACCCGGCTAACCCATAGTGACGGTAGATCGATCTCTTCCGGTGTCGGCAAGGTCTCAGGGCCCCGCCAGAGCGCTCGCAAAGCCTCCGCGCCTCGCGCCCCGGCGATTGCAGAAACGAACTGCTCGCCCTTCTTGTACTGCTCCATCTTGAGGTCCATGCCGGTGAGCCGCATCATCGCCCGTTCCAAACCGGTCCGATTGGCCCGGCGCGCATGAAACCGCGCGCTGATCGTCTCCACTTCCGGGACCAGGTCCCGGCCGACTTCGTCCATGACGTGGTCCCCGAAGCCTTCGAGCAGACTCATGATGGCCTGCATCTCGCGGAATCCGCGCCTCTGCTCCGGGGTCATGAATCCCTCCATCCAGTGTTCGCCGGCGCTTGCGCTCCGAAGTGCCCGCCGCAGGCGGACCGCGGCATCTCCATTCCTGAACGACACCCCGGCCGAGAACGAAGCGAGCTGGTGCTCCAACCGCGAGGCCAGGTACGGCCGCAGCCACGGGTGCGCTTCGAACTCGAAAGCGTGCGTTGTCTCGTGCAGGGCAATCCATGTCCGGAACGGGTTCAACGGCAGTCCCAGCGAGTCCGCGGTGGCCCGGATGTTCTCGTCGAGGAACACCAGCCGGCCGGGCTCAGCCTCCGCCGACAGCAGCGCCAGGTCGTACTGGCCCAGGACGCGCTGGCCGAGGAACCCGAGCAGGTATCCGACCTGCCGAGTGGTCACCTTGCGGTTGGCGATCGCCATCGTCGCCTTCACGATGCCCATTCCAGGGGGCATTGCTTGCTGGAGCAGGTCCCTCTCGACCTTGCCGATCAGCCGGGCGAAGGTCGCGACGTTGTCGTGGACCCACGTCTCCCGACTGATGACGCCACTCCGCTCCACGACGCCCGGCAGCGGAGTCCCCAGGGCTCTACCGAGCACGGGCACGATCTCGGCCATCGTCGAGGCGTAGATGGGCGCAGCCCGCTGCAGCTCGAGGGAACCCAGCGTCCCGGGGGCGCGCCGGACCCGTCCCACGGCCACTCTCTCCGCCACGTCCCAGTCGACCACGCCCCGGCGCGCTGATTCCTCCACACGCCGGCGGACGAGGGTCACCGCGGCCCCGGCTGCCGCCCCGACGAGAAAGCCAGCCTGGAGGAATGCGTCACGCTTCCAACCGGGACGGGGCGATCTCGACCCGGACACCGGCCTCGACGAGCCCGTCTCGGAGGCCGGACCGTCATGACGCTCCGACTCTCGCCTCCCGGAGCCACCGCTCATACGGGGCCGGCTTCCAGATCGACCCGCTCGATCTCCGGGAACTCCCCGCCGAACATGCGCTCGGCGACCGCCCGGAAGGCCGCAACGTCCCCGGTGGTGAGCTGACAGTGCGCAGGCGGCGTGGCGGTCTCGTCCGGCGCCTCGTGACCGGTTATGCCGGCGTCCGCGGCCGTGCCTCGGGTCGTGCCCGGTGCCTCGAGCGCGTTGACGGAGAGCAGCTCGGCCAGTGACGATGCCGCGGCCGTGGCCGAGTCCACTATCGCCACGCCGTCGCCGACGGAGTCTCTCAGCACGCCCGCCAGCAACGGGTAGTGAGTGCAGCCGAGCAGCAACGTGTCTATCCGGGCCGACGGCGGCAGCGGGAAGATGAACTCCCCGTCCTCATTCCGCTCCCCCAGGAGAGGGGCCACGGCGCGGCGGACCGCCTCCTGGACCTCGGGGCCCGCCAGCCGCCCGGCCTCGACGAGCGGCACCAGCGCGGGCGTCGCGTGCTCGTAGACCTCGATGGCCGGGTTCTCGTCCTTGATTGCGTTGAAGTAGGCGCGGGACCGCACCGTTGCCGGCGTCGCGATGACGCCGACCCGGCGGTTGCGGGTGGCCAGCGCGGCGGCTGCGGCACCCGGACGCACGACGCCCAGCACCGGCAGGTCGTAGCGGCGTCGGAAATCGGCCAGAGCCACCGAGGCTGAGGTGTTGCAGGCCACGACGAGGGCCTTGACGTCGCGCTGCACCAGCGCGTCGAGGGCCTGCATGCTGAATCGGCGCACCTCGTCGTCCGAGCGGACCCCATAGGGAGCTCGGGCGTTGTCGCCCAGATATGTCGTCGATTCGAAGGGCAGCCGTCGCAGGATCTCACGCAGGACGGTCAGGCCGCCTACGCCGGAGTCGAAAACGCCGATAGGACGACGGTCTGACACGGCCTCAGGGTCTCACCGCGGCGCCGGCGGTACGACCGGCGATCGCGGCGGCGGCCCGCCTCACGTCCCGGCTCACTGCAGCGTCGGGGCTCGCGACCACGAACGGCATCCCCTCGTTGTTGGCCTCGACCACGAGCCGCCCATCGGAGACCACCTCGAAGTCGGGCTTTCGGCCGAGCGCTCGGGCCAGCTCGTCTCGGCCCAGACCGCCGGTTGAGTCGGCCCGGTTCACCAGGTAGTGCATCTTCTCGGGCGGGTAGCCGATGGAGGCGAATACCTCCGCCACGGCGACCGTGTTGTGGATCGTAGTCGAGTCGTAGGTCACGATCGAGAGCACGACGTCGCTGGCATCGAGGAACGCCAGCGTCACCTCCGAGAGTGTCGTCGCAGTGTCGATCACGACGGCCGCGTAGAGCTGGCGGAGGAGCGAGATTGTCTTCTCGACATCGCGGGCCGAGACCATCTCCGCCATCTCGACGCGCGGCGGGGCCAGCAGGATGTCGATACCGGCGGGGTCGCGCCAGATTACCTCCCGCAGGTCCGACTCCTGGACCCTGTCGGTGGGCAGGTCCAGGATCGACGGCACGTCGGCCGGCACCTTGAGCAGGGCCCGCAGATCGCCGTACTGAAGGTTGCCATCTATCAATGCCGTTGCGATTCCCAGCTGTCCGAGTGCAACCGCCAGATTGAAGGCAATCGTCGTCTTGCCTACGCCGCCCTTGGGCGAGAAGACGGCGACAACGCGGCACGTCCCGGCAACGCGGGCCTGGCGATCCGCAATGACGTGGCTGAGGGTGTTGACCAGCTCGAAGCCACTGAACGGCAGCGTCAGAACCGCATCGATGCCGCGATTCGGATCGCGCGCCAGGGGGTGCTGGGGCACCGTCAGCACCACGACCGGGATCTCCAGCCCGGAATCGCGCAGCCTCTCGACCAGCTGGGGCCCCTTGATCTTGCCCTGCAGCAGCAGATCGATCATCACCACGTCCGGCCGGAGCTGCTTCGCCGCCTCGACGACCTGCGAGCCGTCGTTGAGGACCTCGAGGAGCTTGACTTGCGACTGCACGCTGAGCAGGTTTCGGACGTGCTGACTGACCTGCGGGACGTCCTCCGCGACTAGCAGACGGATTGAGTTGGGGCTCGGCACGGGCCGACTATATCAAGGTCGGAGGGCGGGTCTGTCCCGCCTCCGCGCTACGAGGATGATCCGTTCGTCATGGGCGCATACCGGATTGAGGTCGTAGTCGCCCGCCAGGACCTCCACGTCCAGCTCCGCAGACTCCGCGAGCAAACGCAGATCCTCGACATCCAGCAGTCGGAGGCGATCCTCACGGACCCATCGTCGAGCCGGCCCACCCTGCTCGCCTTCGACATAGATGGTCGTCAGCTGAACGTGCCCGGTGGCCGGCTCGTGCTGGGCCGCTGACATCTTGGTGACCAGAAGGCCGGTCTCCGGGTCGGTGCGAACGTACTCCAGGCTCATTCGGCCGTCGTACCGGGCGAGCTCGTCGGCGCTTGGAACCCACACGTCCACCACGGCGACCCCGCCGGGCAACAGATGGCGAGCCATCGCCTCGAGAGCGCCGCGCTGGCGATCCCTCGTCGCGAGCAGCAGGATCGAGTTCAGCGCCAGGATGGCGAGCCGAAAGCGCGGCCCTCCGGGCAGACTGAGGCTGACGAGGTCGGCCTCTACCAGCTCCAGCCTGGCTCGAACCGTCGAATCGGCTCCCGCGAAAGCCTTCTCCGCCCGCGCCAGCATCGCCGGATCGATGTCGACCGCAGTCACGTCGTAGCCGGCCTCGGCCAGCGGCGCTGCTATGCGGCCGGAACCGGAGGCGATCTCCAGAATCGGCCCACCTGTGCGTGCGGCGAGAGCCAGATACAGGTCGACGTCACCCGGATCCTCCGCCAGATCGACGTCGTAGAGTCGCGCCAACGCCGTGGCGGTCGGATCGCGATGAGGCTCGGCCATCGGGACAGCCTAGCGCGTCCGGACTCGCCACGGTTGGCATCGCCCGCCCACATAGGGCCCGGGATCCCCACGAGCGGCTCGCAGCCTCGGCCCGCTCAACGCTCCATGGAGAGAGTGATCTCGGCCAGGAGAACCAGGACCACGACGAACACGGCGATCGGGACGCTCAAGACCGCCTGGATCCGGAGCGCCACGAACAGCGCGATCACCGCCGCGACCCACGATCCGCGCCGGATGGCTCGAGACCAGTCGCCGATGAGCGCGATGCGGCGGTGTCGGGCGAACGGGACAAGCCAGAAGAGCGGGACCGTCGTGAGCCCACAGGCCAGGCCCATGGCGCCCGCACCGACCAGACCCGCGGTCGGGTCCTCGCGCGGGTAAGTCGATGTCACGATCTGCGCCACGATCACCCAGGCGACGATCGCGGCGCCGATGAACATGGCGTTACCCAGACGGTCCTTCGCCCGCATACGGGCCAGTCTACGGACCCGCGAGGGGGTGACGCGGGTCGAGAGCGCTCTCCAGGTCGAGAACGGTGTCCAGCGTCAGGTCCGGCACCACACCACTCACCGGAGCCGCGGCCGGCAGAGGCGAATCCTCCGGCTTGATTCGAACCCAGGCGGCCCGCCAGCCGACACGCTGCGCACCCACCACGTCGGCGCCGATGTCGTCGCCCACGTGCAGGATCGACGGTCCCGAGGCCAGACCGAGCTCGCGCGCCGCGAGCTCGAAGATCCCCGGCAGCGGCTTCACGCAACCGACCCGCTGCGACACGACGACCGCCGACAGGTGCCGCGACCAGCCCGCAGCCTCGACGTAGCGGTCGATGGCGAGCGCCAGGGGCCAGTTCGACAGGATGCCGATCTTGTAGCGGCCGGACAGCCGTCTGAGGAGCGGCTCGATCTCCGGCGGCACGGACGTCCTCTCGACGAAGATGGCGGCATAGGCGTCGAGAAGCGATGCAACCTCGAGTGGCTCCGAGAAGGCCGCAGCGGCCACGTCGTCCCACCGCTCTCCGACGCCCGGGATGGGGCAGCCGCGCAGCCTGGCCAGCACGCGGACTACACGTACCCGCATGTCCGCTTCGCGGCCCTCGGGCACTTCCTCGTCGAACTGCCGCAGCCTCTCCTCGTTCCAGATCCGAGCGAAGTCGTCCGCCCGAAATCCCGCTCGAGAGCCCGCTCGCTCCGCCGTCAGACGGAGGACGTCTGCCATGGGCGCGGCCGGGAACGGCACGAGCGTGTTCCCGAAGTCGAAGGTGATGCCCTCCAGGCCGGTCACTTGACCGCGCTCGCCGGGCAGATGTCGCGAAAGGCGCAGTAACCGCAGGACAGGTAGTCGGGCGTGGCCTCGAACCGTCGGGCTCGAATGCCGGCCGCCGCGCGACGAATCGAGTCCCTAGCCTTGTCCAGCCGCTTCTCGTCCACCTCGGTTCTCCCGACCAGGCCCGACTCCAGGAACCACATCTGCAAAGCGTCCGGCAGGCGCCCGGTCTCCGCTTGATAGGCCATGGCGTAGATCTGGAGCTGCAAAGACTCCCTGGCTCGCTCGCGGGCTCGCGCCGGGTCGCGGACGTCGCTCGACTTGTAGTCGGTGATGGTGACGCGGTCCGGATAGAGCCCGGGCAGGGCGGGACTGACGGCGTCCGCGAGCTGCTCCTCGCCTGCCCCGTCGCGGGCGGACTCGGGATCGACCCGCTCCACGTCGACGCGGTCCATCCGGCCCCGGATCCGATCGCCGTCCAGGGTGAAGCTGAACTCACGCTCCACGTACGCCGGCGCGACCGTCCCGGGCCGCAGCTGCCCTTCCCGGAAGCGTCGCAGCGCGTCGCGGCCTGCCGCCAGGCGCGCCTCCTCGTGCTCGCGGGTCAGGAACCCCTCGTTCGACCAGGCCCGGTCGAACGCGGCCAGCAGCTCGTCCTCGGGCATCAGATACCCCCGCGCCTGACGGCGGTGGAACTCCTGCACGGCCTGATGCAGCGCGGCCCCGTACACGATCGCGTGGTGCGGCGCGATCGGCACCCGCAGGACGTGGACGTACTTGTACTTGAGGGGGCAGGTCAGGTAGTCGTCGACCTGGTAGAAGCTCAGCGACAGAGGCCCTTCGAGGGGGCCTTCGCGCTCCGGCTCCACCGCCTCGGCCTTCGGCTCGAACGCCGCCAGTCGCTCCAGCGGAGCATGCCCCGTGCCCTCCACAGATCCGCCGGTCGTCGCCGCGGCCGGCAAGTCCAGGGCCTCCAGCACGAACTGCGACACTCGCCGAGTGCGCCGCCCGCCGTAGTCGGCGGCATGGGTCAGTACCAGCTCGTCGCGGGCGCGGGTCACTCCGACGTAGAAGAGGCGCCGCTCTTCCTGCACGTGCGCATCGCCCTCGGGCAGCGTCTCCCGGACCAGCTCCGAGGGCATGGCGAGTGGCTCACGGCGGGTTCGAGCCGGGAAGCGGCCGTCGACCAGGCCCGTCATGAAGACGACCGGGAACTCCAGGCCCTTGGCCTTGTGCACCGTCAACACCGCCACCGCGTCCGCGTCGGCGTCGATCTCGGCCGTCGCCGGGTCGTCGCCGGCATCGATGAGCGTCTGCAGGTGACGGGCCACGAAGATCACCCGGTCGTCGGGCAGCAGATCGGACTGGGCCCTGATGATCTCGAAGAACCTGGCGATGTTCTGGAGGGCTTCCTCGGCGCCGACCGAGTCCGACGAAGCCAGCCTCGACAGCATGCCGCTGTCTCGCAGGAACTGGTACAGGACTTCGCCCGCCGGGCGCTCGTGCGCCAGCGCCGTGAAGCGGCGCAGATCGGCCACGAGCCGGTCGAGCGACGCCCGCGACTCGGCGCCCAAGCGCAACAGGCCGGGCTGGCGAGTCAGCTCCTCGGCCACCTCCCAGAGCGAGCGGTTGCGACGACGCGCGCTGTTGACGACGGCCGTCAGGTCCGGCCCGCCCAGGCCGTAGACCTCCGACGCGGCCAGCGCGTAAAGATCGACGCTGGACGAGAGATCGGCGACGGCCCGCAGGAACGCCAAGAGCAGCCTGATCTCCGGGCGGGCATACAGGCCGGACGTTCCCGAGAACCGCCAGGGGACGCCCGCCAGATTCAAGCTTCGCAGCACGGGGTCAGCGTCCACGTTGGCCCGCACGAGAACTGCGAAATCGCGAGGCTTCGCCCCGGAGGCAATGCGTCCGGCGATCTCGCGGGCGACCCAGTCGGCCTCCTCGGATCCGGTGGCAAAGGCCAGGTTCCGAACCGGCCGTTCGGGGCCGCCGCGCTCGGCGACGAGCCGCTTGTCGATGCCGTTGCGAACCTCCAGGCGGTCCGGATCGTTGAAGCGGATCAGCCGGTAGCCGGCATCCAGAATCGGCGCCTGGGACCGGTAGTTCCGCCTCAGCACGACCTGACGCGCTCGTGGGTGCCGTCGCTTGAACTCCAGGATGTTGCTTATCGCCGCGCCACGGAACTTGTAGATGGACTGGTCGTCGTCGCCGACGACCGTGACGTTGCCGTGCGGAGCCGACAGCAACTCGACCAGTTCGGACTGCGCCCTGTTGGTGTCCTGAAACTCATCCACCAGCACGTAGCGGAAGCGGCGCTGGAGCTCCACCCGAGCGGCCGCCGACTCGCGCAGCAACCGCAACGCCAGGCCCACCTGATCGCCGAAGTCGACGAGACCGGACTCCCCAAGGAGGGACTGGTACTTCGCGTATGCCCGCGCCAGCTCCCGCTGTCGACGGGCCTCCTCCTCGAGCGCGTCGAGAGGACCACCTTCGGTCCCCTCGCCCTCCCCGGCATCCGCCGCTCGGGCCGCCGTTGCCCGAAGCGTCAGGTTCTCCGCGAAGTCCAGGTAGGCCTGCGGCCCCACGTCCTCGTCCTTGCAGCGGCTGAACAGGGTGGCGAGGGCGGCGAGGAAACGGGTCGGATCCCCGAGAGGCCGGTACTCGTCCAGCTCGAAGGCGAAGAGACGCTCGCGCAGGAAGATGACCACCTCGGGCCGGGACAACACGCGCAGATCCGTTGGCAGGCCGAGCTCGAGTGCGAACTCGCGGACCAGCCGATCGCCGAACGCGTGGAAGGTGGATATGGCCGAGTCCGTGTACCCGTAGGGGACCAGCTGATCGACCCGGGCCTGCATCTCGTCGGCGGCCTTGTCCGTGAAGGTCAGGGCCAGGATCTCCGAGGGCCGCGCGCGCCGCGTGGCGATCAGCCACGCAATGCGGCGCGTGATGACCTGCGTCTTGCCGGTGCCCGCCCCGGCGATCACCAGAAGCGGACCCTCGCCGTGGCAAACGGCCCGGCGCTGCTCGGCGTTCAGCCCGGAGAGCAGCGCCTCCGATCCGTTCTGCTCGTCCGCGTCTGCCTCGTCAGCGTGCGGCGGTGACCACCAGACCGGGATCTGTTCGAGCGGCTGCGGTTCGTGCGTCGATGTCCGGCGGCTCTGGCGCGTCATCTCGCGGGGCTCGCCGGCGGCAGTGACATCTCACGTGTCACGAGCCCCGCGTATCCGTCCGCTGGCCCGAGGTCGACTCGCCGGCTGTTGGCCTCCCCGGCTTGCGGCCGGTGCGCTCGGAGTCCGCAAGAGGGTCCGTGGCCGCGACTTCCTGGCCTTTGCTCTGACCCTTGGCCGCCACGGTCCGGCCCGTCGTCTCGCTGCCGCTGGCGGACTTTCGATCGGATGTGGCGACCGGAGCCGCAGTCCTGGTGGGAGCCGCGGGCCTGGTGGGAGCCGCGGTCCCAGTGGGAGCCGCAGATGACGCTGGAGCCGCCTTCTGCGCTGCCGCGGGGGCTGCCTTCGCCGCGCTCGCGGATGCCGAAGCATCGGCCGAGGCCGGGACGGACGGCAGGCTCGCCGTCCTGCCGCCGGTCGCACGAGCGGTGGGCGCCGCGGGCCGAACCGGCACCCTGGCTCGCGCCAGGTCCATGGCCTCGGTCTCCTCCGCCGACAGCGAGGTCTCGGCCTTCCCGGTCATGACCGCCTTGGCGTAGATGCGGGTCGCCGTGCGGGAGTGCAGGCTGCTTACCACGAAGCCCGATTCGGACTCATCCAAGAGGGCCAGGGCGAAGCTCTGGTTGCCGCCGGTGTCGGGGAACGGATTGAAGCGGACGAGGCCAAGGCGCGCGAAGTGATGTCGAGCCGAACTCTCCAGCACCGCGGTTCTGGCGGTCAGCTCGTCGAGATCGCGGCCTACCTGGTGGACCGTCTCCAGGTGGGCGCCGATCACCCCCTCGAGGCTCGCGCCATCGGAACCGCGCGTGAGCATGTCCAGCCGCTGCCTCAGCCGGCTGATCTGCAAAGCCTGAAGCACCAACATCAGCACCACGCACAGGCCCGCGAGGACCAGTGCTATGGCGGTCAGATTGCTCGTGATGGAATCCACAACTACCTCCGCTCGATGGCCCGGAGTCTACCAGCCGGCGCCGGAGAGCCGCTCCCCAGCCGGGGACGGTGCGGGCGCACCGAGGGGGACCCCGCCGCGGTGAGGTGGGATGGTATCCTCGACGGGAGCGAAAGCTTCTGTGTGACCGGCAGCGCAGGCCCCGCGACTGCCCAAGAAAGACCCAGCGGAGGCCCCTCACTCAAGATGGCCAAGCGCACTCGTGGCTCAAACCGTCCTGGCCAGCGCCATGCCGACAAGCGCGGCTCCGGCAGGCCGCAGCCGCGCCCGACCGGCAGGCCGAGCGGCGGGCTGTCGGCCGAGGAAGAGGCCCGAGCGGCAGATCTCGAATCCCAGATCGTCGCCCAGGAGCGGGCCGCGGAGGCCGGCCGGGCTCGGTTTCGCGAGCGAGCTCGAAGCCCTGAGCCCGAGCGCCCGGGCCGGGCTCGTGGCCAGGGGCTTCTGGCCGCTCGAGCCGCCGAGGAGTACGCCTACGTCGTACGGGACGTGCGACGGATAGTGTGGGTCGGCGGCGGGCTGGCGGCCACTCTCGGAGTCATCTACGTCCTGGTCAACGTCCTCCACGTCGTGACGATCGGATAGGTTGCACCAGTCCCGGATCGGGCATCGCCCCGGTCCGTGCCTCCGGCCGAGCCAGCCTGTAGCATCGGAGCATGGCAACCCGGCGCACCACTCACAAACCGGCCACTGACGAAGGCGAGCAGCAGCCCGTCTTCGTCCCGCCCGCCGGCCGCCGGCCGCTGGCCGCCCGGATGCGCCCGCGGAACCTGGCCGAGGTCGTCGGCCACGAGCAGCTCATTGGCGAGCGGGGGACGCTGCGCAGCGCTCTCGAACGCGGCCACCTCGGCTCGCTCCTGTTCTGGGGACCTCCGGGAAGTGGCAAGACCAGCCTGGCCCGGGTCCTGGCCGAGGCCGCCGGCGCCCAGCTCGTGACCATCTCGGCGGTCATGAGCGGCGTCGCGGAGGTACGGGCCATCGTGGCCGAGGCGCGCGATCGGCTGAGCCTCCACGGTCGGCAAACCGTGCTCTTCATCGACGAGATCCACCGTTTCAACAAGGCCCAGCAGGACGCCTTGCTGCCGCACGTCGAGGACGGGACGGTCACTCTGATCGGTGCCACCACCGAGAACCCCTACTTCGAGGTCAACTCGGCGCTCCTGTCGCGCTTGAGGGTGTATCGCCTGGAGCCACTCACCGACGATCAAGTCGCCGTCGTGATCCGGCGGGCCCTGGCGGACACCGATCGTGGGCTTGCCGGAGAACTCGGCCCCGCCGGAGGAGTGGCTCTCGCCGACGACGCTTTCGAGCACCTCGTCGGCCTTTCGGCCGGCGACGCGAGGCAGGCCCTGAATGTCCTCGAGAGCGCCGTCTCGATCGCCGATTCGGAGGCGATCCGCGACGCAGCCAGCCGCGTGGCACCGCGTCTGGCCGACATCGAGGCCGCGGCACAGCAGCGTGCCCTGGCCTACGACCGCGCCGGAGACGGCCACTACGACACCGTCAGTGCCTTCATCAAGAGCATTCGGGGCAACGACCCGGACGCGGCGCTGTACTGGCTGGCGGCGATGATCGCGGCCGGCGAGGATCCGCGCTTCATCGCCCGGCGCCTCATCATCTCCGCCTCCGAGGACATCGGCCTGGCCGATCCACGGGCGCTGGAAGTAGCCGTGGCCGCGGCCAGGGCACTCGATTGGGTCGGCCTGCCGGAGGCTCAGTACAACCTGGCCGAGGCTACGGTCATGCTCGCGGTCACGACCAAGAGCAACGCCGCAGGTCGGGGCTACTTCGCCGCAATGGACGACGTTCTGCAGCATGGCTCCCTGCCGGTCCCGGCGCACCTGCGCTCGAGCGGGCCGGGCAGGAGCCGGTATCGCTACCCTCACGACTTCGAGGCCGACGATATCGAGCAGCAGTATCTCCCGGACAAGCTCGTCGGTCGCCGCTACTACTTCCCCGGCGACCAGGGCCTGGAGACGAGAATCGCCGAGAGACTGCAGCGGCTCCAGGACGGGCGCCGCCAGCCGCCGCGCCGCAAGCGCCCGGTCCAGGGCCAGACCGACGTGGACCCGATGTCCGCCGGATCCGAGGGGATGCGTCGCCGCCGGCAGAGCCTGCGCGACCTGGACGGAGAGCAGCGACGCGATGCGGCCGACGGGTCCCCCGAGACCGATCGATCCGGCGCCTGACATAGCGCCCGCCACGATCTCGGGCGCTCCTCGGACACCTCGCAGGGCTAGAGCCGGTCCGCCGCAACCTGCTGTAGGCGACTCGGCTCGGGTCATTCCTCGCGGTTGCCGGCGATCCGGCTCTATGGACGGGGCGTCGGGGTCGTGCGGTCCAACTTGAGACGCCGCGGTCGAAGGCGGTGCGTCAGGGCTCCAGATCAAGGGCCCGCACGTGACGCGGCCGAAAGATCGCGATAGGCCGCCGGTCGAATGCGGCCACCCGTGTCACTCCCAGGCGCTCGGCGGTGGCGACGAGAACGGCATCGGTCAGGCGGGGCCTGTACTCGGTGGTCTCATGCATCAGCTCCGCGGCGCGGACGAGATCGGCCGTCGTCGGCGCGACGACCTTCACCGCACCGCTGCCGATCGACTTCAGAAGCGCGAAGGTGGCCCGCAGCCCGAGCTCGCGTTGGAGCAGCAGATCGAGCTCGGCCAGTGTCAGGGCCCCGATCATCAGCGGCTCATTGACCCGGCCGAACCACGCCAGCGCGGCGCGGTGGTTCAGGTCGGACTGGTCGGCCGCGGCCAGCACGGCACTGGAGTCGAGCAGGACGGCCAAGGCTCAGACCTCGTCCGGACCGGGCCGGACGCCGGCTTCGCGGCGCGCGATCGAACGCCCATCCAGAGACAGCCTCCCGTGATCGCTCTTCCCCACGGCCAGGAACGACAGATCGGGCGCCGTGTCGTGCGACTCCAGGTATGACTCCAGAGCCGCGGTGATGACCGAAGTCTTGGTCGTGGCGCTCCTGGCAGCGAAGCGGTCGAGCCGCTCCAGGAGGTCCGAGTCGACGAGGATCGTGGTTCGCTTCTGCATATGCTGACATATATACCACACTTGCCTGACGTTAGGGCGCCGCTACGATTCCCCGACATCCCGAAGACACACAAGAGGTGGAACCCGTGAACCGCTTCGAGCCCAACCTTCGCATCCCCGGCCCGACGTCACTTCCTGACGCGGTTCGCGAGGCCGGCGCCCGCCAGATGGTCAACCATCGCGGGCCGGAGTTCGCCGAGCTGCAGGGCCGCGTCATCGACCGGCTGAAAGCGTTCTACAAGACCCAGAACGACGTCCTCATCGTGACTGCGGCCGGCACCGGCGGCCTCGAGTCGGCGATCGTCAGCTTCCTGTCCCCCGGCGACAAGGTTCTGGCGGTCACCATCGGCGCGTTTGGAGATCGCTTCGCGAAGATCGCCGCGGTCTACGGCGCCGACGTCACCAAGCTCTCGTTCGACTGGGGCCAGGCCGCCGATCCAGCCAAGGTTCGCGAGGCTCTGGCCGCCGGCGGCCCCTGGAAGGCCGTCCTGATGACTCAGAACGAGACCTCCACCGCCGTCACCAACCCGATCCAGGCGCTGGCCGCGACCGTCAAGGAGGTCGCGCCAAACGCCCTGATTGTCGTCGACGCCATCAGCGGCCTGGGCGCCGTTCCATTCGAGACCGATGCCTGGGGCCTCGATGTCGTCGTCAGCGGCTCTCAGAAGGCGTGGATGGTTGCCCCGGGGCTCTCATTCGTGGCGGTGTCGCCGCGTGCATGGGAGGCGGCGGCCGTGGCCAGGATGCCGAAGTTCTACTTCGACCTGGCCGCCCACAAGACCAGTGCGGAGTCGGGTCAGACGCCCTGGACGCCTGCCGTGGCGATCATGTTCCAGCTGGACGTCGCCCTCGAGATGATGGAGAAGGAGACCCTGCCCGAGATCTGGAAGCGCCACGCCGCGGTCGGCGCGGCCGTTCGCGCCGGTCTCCAGGCGCTCGGCTTCAAGCTCCTGGCCGATCCCGCCTTCGCGTCCGACACGGTCACCGGGGCGTGGATCCCGGAGGATCTCGACTGGAAGACCTTCAACGGCAAGCTCCGCAAGCTTGGCCTCGTGGTGGCCGGCGGTCAGGGTGCCCTGAAGGGCAAGATCTTCCGGATCGGACACCTGGGGCACGTCACGATCCCGGCCATTCTCAACGCCATGGCCGTCCTGGAGCAGACCCTCATCGAACTCGATCGGCCCGTCAAGCCGGGTGCTGCCGTCGAGGCCGCCCAGGTAGCCGCCCTGCGAGCCCTCGGCCTGGCCAAGTAAGGAGCCTCCGATGAAGATCCTCGTTGCCGAACCTCTGGCCAAGTCTGGCCTCGAGATCCTGCGCGCCCACCACGAGGTCGATGAGAAGATCGGCCTCTCCCCCGAAGAGCTCGCCGCGATCATCGGTGAGTACGACGCTCTACTGGTCCGCAGCCAGGTCAAGGTCACGGCCGAGATCCTGGCCCACGCCACGCGCCTGGTCGTCATCGGCCGGGCCGGCGTTGGAGTCGACAACGTCGATCTCGAGGCCGCCACCAGGGCCGGCATCGTCGTCGTCAATGCTCCCACTGGGAACACCGTCTCAGCTGCCGAGCAGACGATCGCGCTGATGCTGGCCCTCGCCCGCAAGACCGCGGCCGCGGACGCATCGATGCGCCGCGGCGAATGGAAGCGCACCAACTACACGGGTGTTGAGCTGCGCGGCCGGACCCTGGGCATCATCGGCCTGGGCAAGATCGGCCAGGCCGTGGCCGATCGGGCCCGCGGTCTGGAGATGAGCGTCATCGCCTACGACCCGTACGTGACCGCCGAGCAGGCCGCCCTGCACGGCGTGACCCTGGTCGAGCTCGACGCCCTCATCGAGCAGTCCGACGTCATCACCGTCCACGTGCCGCTCAACAAGGCGACCCGTGACATCATCGGAGCCGAGCAGATCGCCCGCATGAAGCCCGGCGTGATGCTCGTCAACGTCGCCCGCGGCGGCGTCTACAACGAGGCGGCCGTGGCCCAGGCCCTGACGGACGGCAAGCTGGCCGGCGCCGCCTTCGACGTCTACGAACCCGAGCCGCCGGTCGACTCGCCGATCCTGAAGGCGCCCAACACAGTCCTTACCCCCCACCTGGGAGCCCTTACGGCCGAGGCCCAGCTCCGGGTTGCCGAGGAGGCCTGCGAGCAAGTCATCGACGTGCTGGCCGGCCGTTCCGCCCGGTACGCGGTCAACGCCCCGTTGCTGACGCCGGAAACGGCCCGGGCAATCACCCCCTACCTGCCCCTCACCGTGGCCCTCGGCCGGATCGCGGCGCAGTACTTCCGGGCCGCGATCAAGACCCTCACCGTGGACGTCTCCGGCGACCTGGCCGATCACGACGTCTCCCAGTTGACTGCGGCGGCTCTCCGGGGCGTCCTGGAGAACGCCGCCACCGAGCGGGTCAACCTCATCAACGCGGGACTCCTGGCCAAGAACCGGGGCATGACCGTGAACGAGCGCAAGACCTCGGACGCCGGGACTTTCGCCTCGCTCGTCACCCTCACGCTGGAGGGCCACGCCGGCAAGGCCGTCGTGGCGGGCACCATCGCCAACGGCGAGCCGCGCCTGGTCCGCATCGACGACTACTGGCTCGATATGGCGCCGACGCCGGTCATGCTCGTCACGCGCCATCAGGACAAGCCTGGCACGATGGGCCGCATCGGTCTCATGCTCGGCGAGGCGGACGTGAACATCAGCGCGATGCACCTGGCGCGAACGGCGCCGCGTCAAGACGCCCTGATGCTGCTGGCCGTTGACGACGAGGTCCCCGATGCCGTGGTCGCGGCGATCCGGAACCACCCCGCGGTTCTCGACGTGTGGGTCATCCGCGCCGCCTCCGATCGTTGAGCTTCTCTGTGCGGGATGCGGAGCGGCCTCGCGCCGGGGAAACCCGGCCCTCCGGGGCCGCTCTACTCGTTCCCGACGGTCTGGACGCCGTCCTCGTCCTGCTACGCCACGGCGAGACCGAGTTCATCGTCGAGAGGCGCTTCCAGGGTCAGATGGAGACGCCCCTGACCAAGACCGGGGAGCTGCAGGCTCGTCTTGCGGGGCGCCGGCTGGCACTCCCACGCAGTCATCCGCCGCTGCCGATCCCCGACGCGGCGCCGTTCGCGATCGTTCACTCCCCTCTCGGCCGGGCACGCCGGACCGCGGAGTGCGTGGCCGAGGCCATGGCCGCCGCAGGCCGTGCCACTCCCCCACTTCGCCCCGAGCCGGGCCTGTCGGAGATCGCCCAGGGCGAATGGGAGGGGCTCGCGGACTCGGAGATCGGCGCCCGGTTCGGCGACTCACTGGCCGCGTGGCGACGCTGGCCGACCCGCGTCCACGCTCCCGGCGGGGAGAGCCTTGATCAGGTGTCGAGCCGCGTCGAAGGCGCCCTGGCCACACTGTTGGGCCAGCTCGCGGACGGCGGCGAGCGCGGCACTCTCGACAGACACCAGGTGCTGGGCTATGAAGACGGGTCGGCCGACCGGCGCCGTTGGGCTCTGCTGGTTGGCCACGGCGGTGTCTTCCGGGTCGTGGCTTGCCTGCTGCTAGGGCTGCCCCTGGAGCATTTCTGGAACTTCGATTTCGGCCTGGCCGCCATCACCGTGGTGGAGATCCGAGCCGGTAGGGCCGTCCTGCGCGCGCTCAACCTGGACTCGCACCTGGGCCCGGAGGCCGACCGGATCAAGGCCGAAGCGGCGGAGCGCGACGCCAGCGGAGCACTCTAGGACAGCCCGATCGCCACTGAGGCTTCCGTCAGAACTGCCGGCCCCGATCAGCGGCGCCTGACCGTCGCGCCGGGCCCACCGGACTGAGGCTTCCGCCCACGGAGCCTTGGCCACTTGAAGGCCAGGCGCAGAAGAGCTTGCCGCACCAGGCGGTGCGCGGTCGAGAGGAACACCAGTCGCTCGGAACTGAGCTGTTGCTTTCCGTATGTAACCTCGACCGCCGCCGTAGCCACGATCCCCAAGGATTCGCGGGCCTGCGGCACGACATCCGCCAGCATGCCCGTGTACTCGTAGACGGTCTGCGTCGGCTGCGGTGGATACCCGAGCCTGCTGGCCAGCTTCACCACGCTCCGATAGACGGACTCCGGTCTGCCGAGCGGCCTGGGCCGGCGCAGCCACAGCAGCAAGAGCCCGAAGGCAACGACTCCGCCCGCGGTGGACGGGATCAGCAGACCCACGAGACCGCCGTCACCGCTGGGCGGGACGGCGCCCTCACCGCCGCCGGCAGGCCCGGTGGGCCTCGCGGCCGTACCTTCGGGGCTGAGAGAGACGGCCGGGGTGGGCGTAGGCGCGACCGCGCTGCCGGGCGGCAACACCGTTGGCTGGCCAACCCCTCCGGTCGGATCGAACGGAATCCACCCGTACGTGGGGAAGTACACCTCCACCCAGGCATGTTTCTGCTGGCCCGTGACCTGCTGCAGCAGCGTGTTCTGGGCGATCGCTCCGGGCAGGTAGCCGAGCACGTAGCGTGCCGGGTAGCCCGCCATACGCATCAGCATCGTCATGGTCGTGGCGTACTGCTCGCAGAACCCCCTCTTCACGAGCGCGAAGCAGTCCACGGTGGAGAGCCCACCGCACTTGGGCATCTCGGCGGTGATATCCGACGTGTAGGTGAACCGATCGGAGCGCAGATAGTCCTGGATGGCCCTGGCCGCGTCGTACTCGTTGTCGAAGCCGTTGCCCTGCGAGTGCGCCCAGTCCGTGATCTGGGCGAGAAGATTCTGGCCGTTCGAGCCCACGAGACTCGCCCCCTGCGTAAATCGGCCCAGCAACCCGGGCGGGTAGTCCCCTCCGGCGTTGCGCAGACGCCACTCGGTCAGGCCGGCACCGGTCGGGTCCTCGTCCGGGACGTAGGCGAAGACCGTGTAGTCGGTCGCGTCGGTCGCCAGCCCAACCACATTTGCGCTCGACGGCACACTGCCGAGCAGCGTGCGTCGAACCGCGACGTTCACCGAGTCGGGCTCGTTCGCCACGATCAGATGCTTGATGGAGGCGTCCTGCACGTGCACGACGAACGAGACCTGGCGGCGTCCAGGTGTGGTCGGGCCCACCTGATCGAGGGTTCCGGCATCGAGCGTGCCGCCGGCGATGATCTGATCGTCGTGTGCGGCTCCGACCGACCAGCCCGTGGATTGGAACGTGTCGTATGAGATAAGTCGCCAGTGGTAGGCGACCGAGCCGCTCGACACGCGCACCGTGAAGACCTGACCTGGGCCGGCATGGAACGAGGCGCTGATCGGCGACGTGTTGCCGAAATCGGAGCTGGGCTGGTAGCGACTCGCTCCGCCGTTGGGAAAGTAGCCACTCAGCCCGCTCAGGGCATCCGCGAGGTTACTGCCGGCATCCTGCAACGGGCCGGCGAGAGGCGCCGAGCTGGCAACCGTGGTGAGGATGAGCGCGCCGCAGACCGCCAGGGACGCGAAGACGACGCCGCCCTGCAGATGGGGCGCCTGCATGTCCCTGCCCCTCCAGATCCGATGACGCAGCCAGGCGGAGCGCTCGTCGGCAGCGTGGGACAGGAGCAGAAGCGCGAGTGCGGCCGCGCTGAAAAGCACCAGCGCCGGTAACTGGTCGTGAAGAGTCAACGACATGTTGGCGACCAGCACCACGGCCAGAAGCAGGACGCCGTTGACGGAGCGGTGGTAGCCGAAGACATCGTATGAAGCGGCTTGAGCCGTGCCCCAGACAACGATGCCGAGGATCAGACAGAAGTGGCCGAACTGCAGCGTCGAGAGCTGATGGCGCCAGGAGAGATCGAGGTAGGCCTGGGACACGGAGTCGGCGGTCGCCCGCAGCCAACCGCCCAGGGTGGGTGTGGAACCGGGCAACACCGACCCCACGACCTCGATGACGACGAAGGCTCCGATCGTGCAGCCGAGGGCATGAGCCAGCCACGGCGAGATGCGCAGGCGGGCGCTCACGTAGCCCCACAATGCCGCCGCCAGGGCGATCCAGATCAGGAAGCTCGTCAGCCCGTCTCGGCCGAGGATCCAGCGGGCATCCGCGATAGACCAGGCCATCGTCCCCGTCAGCAGCAGGACGAGCGCCAGACCGGTCCAGCCTTCATCCGGGTGCATCCGCTCGTACGCTCGGACGATGACGCTGCGCTCGTCCAGTTCGCTCTCAGGGCCTCTGGGTCGGAACACCTCGGACCGGCCGCGCTGGGTCAAGCCTGCCGTCGCCATCTCAGGACCGCCAATCGAGGGACAGTCGAGCAGCTGAACCGGACTTCATGCGAGCACCGCTCCGAGAGAGTCGTGGGCTCTGACCTCGTACGCCTTCACGTCGTACTCGGCCAGCGCGAATCGCAGCGCTCGCTGCTCCTGCGTCGCGAGGTCAGTGTCTGCGTCCTCCGTCTGCGGCGGTATGCGGCCCGATGATTCGTAGCTGGCGGCATCGAGGGCTACCACGGCTGCCGCGACGCCCCGGCCGCGCAGGGTGCTCAGAGCCCGGACCCAGACCCGTTCCCGCGACGGCGTGATCACGACGGCCGTCATTCCGCGCCGGAGTCTCGGCAGGCCGTTGAGAAGGACGGCGGCGAGCGGCGTCGTGCCGTCGCCCTCGATGGCGGCGAGCAGCTGCATGATCTTCAGACGCTGCCTTGGGCCACGGTCCGCCGGGATCGACACCACGCGATGGCCGCTCGTCGTCAGGCCGACGGCCCGATTCTCGACGATGGCGTCGTGGGCGATCGAGGCGGCGACGCGCAGCGATTCCTCGACCGTCGAGATGTCGCCCGCACCGCGCTGCACGGTCGCCTCCAGGTCTACGTAGAGCCAGACGTCGGCCGTCTGCTCGAGATCGAACTCCTTGACCTGGATCTCACCCAGTCGCGCCGTGCTTCGCCAGTGAATGCGGTTGAAGCTGTCACCGGGAGCATACGGCCGGACTGTGGTCGCGAGGGGTGTCGTCTGGAGTGTGCGCTCCGGAGCCGAGTGGGTCCCCTCCAGATTCGCGTTCGGCAGCCGCCAGCGGGGCAGCGGGACGACCTGTGGAAAGACCGTGACCATCGTGGGCCGGCCGACCGCTGCCGCGGCCTCGAAGAACCCGAACGGATCGCCTGTGCGAACGACCATCGGCTCGACCCGGAACGTTCCGCGCCTCGTCAGCGGCACGATGGCGACCCACGAGCGTTGCGCCCACGACCGCAGCCCCAGGGCTCGCCCGGGCAGCGGCACAGGCAGGTCCGTGGGGTTGTACACCTCCAGCCAGGGTTTCGGTAGTCGGCTCGCGTTGGAGATGCTGTACATCGTCCGCAGCTCGTCGCCGACATGGCCCTGGCGATGATCGACGCGGTAGCCGGCTTCCAGGTCCGCCAGCCCGAACCGTGTCAGAGCGTAGCTCCCACCGATCGCCAGCAGACAGAGATAGACGACGTAGAACAGGAAGGCCAGGCCGGTCGAGAAGGCGGCGATCAGCAAGACGACCGCCACGATCAGGAACTGGAGTCGCCGGATCACGAGACGGAGCTCCCCGGCAGGTCAGCGCACCGGGCGGGAAGCACCGCTCCCGGCGGCGGCCCGGACCGGCAGTCCAGATCGTGCGCCGCGCCGTTCGGCGGCGACAACTTGGGTCTCGTCCACTGGGACCGTGTTCAGCAGCTCCGCGACCACCTGGCGGGGATCGATGTCGTGCATGGATGAACTGGTCTTGATGATGAGGCGATGGGCCAGCGCCGCTTCCGCCAGAGCCTTGACGTCATCCGGGATCACGTAGTCGCGGCCGGCGAGGGCCGCCAGTGCCTGTCCGGCTCGGTACAGCGCCAACGACCCACGCGGCGAGGCCCCCAGGTAAACGTCAGGGTGAGTCCGCGTCGCGTTGACGAGCCGCACGATGTAGTCCGCGACCGCCGGGTCGACGTAGACCTCACGGACAGCCAGCTGCAGGGCACGCAGATCCTCGAGACCGAGTACTTCCTTCAGGTCGTCGAGCGGGTGGGTGATCTTCTGCTGATCCAGGATGGTCTGCTCATCGGTCGAGCTCGGGTAGCCCAGGCGGATCCTGAGCAGGAAGCGGTCGAGCTGAGCCTCTGGCAGAGCGAAGGTCCCTTCGTACTCGATCGGGTTCTGGGTGGCGATCACCAGGAAGGGATCGGGCATCTGGTAGGTCGTCCCGTCGATCGTCGCCTGGTGCTCTTCCATGCACTCCAGCAGAGCCGACTGGGTCTTTGGGGTGGCCCGGTTGATCTCGTCGGCGAGAACGACCTGGGCCATGATGGGACCCGGCCGGAACTCGAACTCCTGAGTCTTCTGGTTGTAGATCGATAGACCGGTTACGTCCGACGGCAACAGATCCGGCGTGAACTGGATGCGCCGGAAGGTGCAGCCGAGGCTGCGAGCGACCGCCTTCGCAAGCATGGTCTTGCCGGTTCCGGGAACGTCTTCGATGAGGAGGTGGCCGCGGCACAGAAGCGCGACCAGAGTCAGGCGGACCTCCTGGCGCTTGCCTATGATCACGCGCTCGACGTTCGCAGCGACCTTCTCGCTGGTCTCTTGAATGCTGGTCATGACTCTCTCTTGTGGACTCGAGGCGGATGGCGACCCGCGAGCGACTGGAGAAGACTCTCGGGTCCATCGAAGCCTGGCCGGGACGGACCGAAGGTCGCCAAATACTACGCCGAGACAACCCGATGGTTCTCCCTGCCACCTGGCCGTACCGAATCGAGCACCATGCACCTCCTGGGCCAAGCTCCGATCGGAGGGTGGGTCAAGGCCTCCGGTGGCGCAATTCTGCCCCGGGTTGCCCGGAATCCAGCTACCGCGGCGGCTTCCTTGCGGTTAACCTTTCAGTCCACGGGACCTTCGGACCCCCGTCGATGAGTACGAGCGGGAATGCCCCAGAGACGTCAATATCGGCGTACGCTCCCTACGAGCGTCGCCCGGCGACGCCCAAGCGTTGTCTGCAGGACTACGGATCACCGATGCTCGACAAAAGCGAGTCGTATTGCGAGCGGTGTGGCAGCCGCTACGTGTTCCGTCCGAACGCGCCCAGGACCCTGTCGCTGAAGAGTGCTCGAGTCCTCGCCAAGGGGCTCAAGAACTTCGTGCTCACCGACGGGCAGTCGATGAACGACGCGATGGCCCTGGCGCGCAGCGACGACGAGCGCGAAGACACGAGCCGGATGACCGAGGCGTTCCATCGCACATTCAACTTCTGCATGACGTGCCGCCAGTACGCTTGCGCAAAGTGCTGGAACGGTCGCCAGGGAGCGTGCCTGACGTGCGCTCCCGAGCCAGGTCTCGAGCCGGTCGCGCCCGAGGATCACCTGATCGTCCGCACGCCGGTGGCCCGCCGGGACAACGACTGGGCTCTCTTCCCGGAGATCCTTGGCAGTGACGGCAAGCCCGTCGTGGACGCTCCATCACCCCTCGAGGCATGGCCCGCCCAGGATCTCGAGGTTTCGCCTCGTGGCGCCGTTGCCGGCGGCAGCCGTACAAGCGGTCCGGTCCCGGCCGTTCGCAAGCCGGCTGACCAGGAGGCCTGGAGCCTCTGGCCGATCGCCGACGAGATCGCTCCTGAGATGACCCTCACGCGCGGTGAGCTAGCTCTCATCGAGGCTCAACTGGCACCCGGCGGGCCGGCCCAAGGCGAGGCAACCCAAGCCGCCCCCGCGGTCGAGGCAACCCAAGCCGCCCCCGCGGTCGAGGCAACCCAAGCCGCCCCCGCGGTCGAGGCGGCCGTCCCGCCGCAGACCCTTGCAGATGTGCCAGAGGTCGAGGCCTGGGTTCCCCAGAGCAAACCGGCTGACAAACCCGCTCGGTCCGGAGAGTCACCTGGTCCCACGGCCGGAGATCGCCCGGAACGGGCCACGGGTCGTGAGACCGCCGCGCCTGAGGGGCCGCTCGTCCCGGTTGGGAATGCGAACGTCACTCCGCCGCCCCCTGGCCGCGGCCAGCCACCGGCCGTCGCCCGCCTCCTCGGCCGCCTGGTGCCGCACGGCGAAGCTGAGCCTCCGACCCCCGGTCCCAAGCGCGGATCTCGCCGCGGCCAACCCGCGGGCGATCCCTGGCCCCACGCAACGGCGTGGGCGGAGCGCCCGATCCGGGACCGCGACTGGCGGACCGAAGGGATCCCGGCGGAAGCCGAGCCGGAGACCGCCTCGATCGCGACACCCTACTCTGCCACCCCGGCGGCCCCGCACCCGCTCGAACCGGAGGCCGTACCGGTCGCCGCGAATGAGCCGACTCTCTTCGGCGCTGCTCCGACGACCGACGAGGTTCCGGCCGAGCCAGCTTCCGAACCAGTGGCCTGGCCGGAGGCCGACACGGAGGTCACCGAGGCCCGGCGGAAGGCCGCCTCGTCTCATGCCGCACCCAGCCCGCCGCCACCCGCCGATGTTGCCCCGACTTCCCGGGAGCCCCACGAACCCGCGCCCTGGCCCCCGCTCGGAGCGAGCTGGCCGGCGCGGGAGGCCGCAGGCGCGCCCTGGCCCGGTCCGGACGTCTCGCCGGTGCCCGCCGCGGTGGTCGCTCACGAGGCTGTGCTCCCGGTCCTGGCGGAGATGTGGGCCCAGTCGGCGCAGGAAGTCCTGAATCGCGGATCGGTTCGGGTCTGCCATCACTGCGCCCTGCCGATCTCGACCCAGGCGCGGTACTGTCGCCGCTGCGGCACGAAGCAGGCCTGACGCGACCCGAAGGTCACCGCCCTACGCCCAGGATCGGCTCAGCAGGCCCATGGTCGGCGCCGGCCGCCGCGCCTCAACGGCCCCATGACATGCAGCTCAGTCGTGAAGATCCTCGAACAGGCCGGGCTGGAGATCCTCTTCGTGGACCGAGCCATGAGGCCGCAGAAGCGAGCGGACTTGCGCTCTACGCACGAAACGGCGGTTCCCGAGTTTGATGCTCTGCAGCTGGCCCAGCCTGGCCCATCGGCCGATCGTGCCGGCACTGAACTTCACGTTCGAGGATGCGAGGAGTTCGACGGCCTCCGATAGCGAGATCCAGTCGGACGGTGGCCTCGGCATCTGTCAGTCCGGGTTCTTGGACGCGGAGCCGCTCGGACTCTCGCCGGAGGATGGCGCGGCGCACTCGGCCGAGGTCGACGCTGGCTCCTTTGCTGCGACTCGACCAGCCCTGCCCGCCGGCTCTTTGCGAGCCCAGCCGGTTCCCTTGAAATGAACCGCCGCCGCGGAGATGGCCTTCCTCATCTGACCGTGGCACTTCGGGCACGTGCCGGGACCGTGGCCGTGGACGGAGTGCCTTACCTCCATCTCGTAGCCGCAGTCCGAGCAGACGTAGTCGTAGAACGGCACCTGGCCTCCCGGCGCTATCGCTCGCCGTGCAGCATTCGCATGCCGCATTTCGGGCAGTAGAAGGCCCGCTCCAGGCCGGAGTTGAACCCGCAGTGGTCGCAGACCGCTCCCCCGGGAACGCCTGTCGGTGCCGGTCGTTCGAGACTCACCGGCCCGATGGCCTGACTGTCGGCGCTGATGTTGTTGAAGAGGCCCGCCAGCAGGCGCGCGGCGTTGCGATCCGTGTCGCCCCGAGCGCCCTTGCCGCCCCATCCGACCACGGCCCTGACGATCATGTCGCCCGAGATCTCGTCCCAGTGCGAGACCACGCCGCCGATGATGGCATTGTAGTCCGGGTAGCCAAGCGTGTCCGTCTCGCCTTCGAGCAGGCCGCATACCAGCGTCTCGTAGGCCATGTCGATCGCATCCACGGACTCCAGGACGACCAGGGCGTGGCGCGCCACCGGACTGCGCTTGTGGTGGTACTGGAGCCACTGGGCGCTGCCGGGCATGCGGGCGATGAACGGTGTGGCGGTGATCATCTCCACCGGGAGCGGCTCGACCAGCTCGGGCAAGCCCTTGACGTAGCCGTCGAGCATGCTGGCCAGCCGCGCGACCGCGCCCTGATCGCGCCTGAGGCGCACGCCTTCGGAGCTCTTCGCCGAGTATGAGAGCTTCAGCGAGAACTCCTGCGAACTGACCTCTTCGAGCAGAGGCTGCGGAGTGGTCACCTGTTCTTGACTCGAGCGGCGCTTCTTGCCGAAGAGCGGCACAGTCCCTCCTGAAGGCTTGCGGCGAACCAACACGTATCCTAGCAGCGCCCCCGGGTCTTCTGCCTCCAGTATGCCCGCGTTCCGGCCGCGGCCGATCGAGTCACGACCAGCGTGGAGCGCCGGCCGCTACCGCTAGTGCAGACGCCGCCCAAGCCGTTCGACCAGCTCCTCCAGCTCGGCGGCGCGTGCCCGGGCGCCGTCCACGACCGACGGCGGCGCTTTCGAGACGAAGGCCTCATTGGCGAGCCGAGCCCTGGCGGAGGCGAGCAGGCCCTCCGCCTCGGCCAGCTCGCGTTCGAGGCGGGCACGATCTCGCGCCTCCTGAGCGTCGTCTTGGGCGGCGGGCCGGACGACCGCCTCGATCTCGCCCGCAATGACCGAGAGACCGCCCTCCACGCCCCGCCGAATCGGGTCCGGGCTCAGCTCGCGGGTGAGCGGCCGCGCCCGGGAGAGCCGTTCGATCGCCGGCCGGAGCGACTCGAACGTTGCGCCGAGCGACTCGGGCACGTAGAGGTCGACGGGCAGCCAGGCGGCAGGCTCGATGCGAGCCTCCGAGCGCGCGTTTCGAACGGCCCGCACCAGATCCAGAAGCGCCGCCACCTCGACCTCGGCGGCGTCATCCGCGGCCTCGGACCCTGCGGTTGGCCAGTCGGCCACGATGAGCAGCCCCGGGTCGCCGGCGGCGTGCGGCAGCCGCGCCCAGATCGCCTCCGTGATGAACGGCATGATCGGATGCAGCAGCCGCAGGTACGTGTCCAGGACCTCGACGAGGGTCCACCAGGTGGCCTCGCGCTCGTCGGCGCCGAGGCGATCGTCGGCCAGCCGGATCTTGGCCAGCTCCACGGCCCAGTCGCAGTACTCGTTCCAGACCGCCTCATAGAGGATCTGGCTGGCATCGCCAAAGGCGTACTGAGCCATGGTCCCGTCCACGGCCGAGACCGTTGCCGCGGCCCGGGACAGAATCCACCGATCGGCGGGGCCCATGTGCCGTCGGTCCGTCAGCTCGCGCGGCGCGCCGGCCGGGATGGAGGCGGGCCGCGCCCCCAGCACGAACCGCGCCACGTTCCACAGCTTGTTGGCGAAGTTGCGCGAGTTCTCCAGTTTCTCGGCGCCGAGCCGGGAATCGTTCCCGGGCGCCGTCCCGTTGACCAGGGCGAAACGCAGCGCGTCCGTGCCCACCTCCTCGATCGTCTCGAGAGGATCGACCGAGTTGCCCTTGGTCTTTGACATCTTCTGACCGTACGGATCGCGAATCAGGCCGGACAGGTAGACGGTGTGGAAGGGCGCCTCGCCGGTCAGGTGGATGCCCAGCATCATCATCCGGGCGACCCAGAAGAAGATGATGTCGTAGGCCGTCTCCATCACCGAGGTCGGGTAGAACCGCTCGAAATCGCGCGTCTTCTCCGGCCAGCCAAGGGTCGAGAACGGCCACAGGCCCGAGCTGAACCACGTGTCGAAGATGTCCTCGTCCTGGCGCAACTCGGCCGCGGGGCGGGCGCAGACCTCGCACGCCGGCGGCCCCGCCGGGTCCGCCGTCACCGTCGTGTGCCCGTCCGGGCAGTACCAGGCCGGGATGCGGTGCCCCCACCACAGCTGGCGACTGACGTTCCAGTCGCGCATGTCGGCCATCCAGTGCTCCCAGACCTTGACGAAGCGCTCCGGCAGTATCTGGGTCTTGCCTGAGCGGGTCGCCTCTAGCGCGGCGGCGGCCAGAGGCGCCACGCGCACGAACCACTGCGTCTTGAGGCGCGGCTCCACCACGTCGTCCGAGCGCTGGCAGTGTCCGATCAACATCTCGTGAGGCTTGACGGACTCGAGATCGCCGCGAGCCTGAAGCGCATCCACGATCCTGCGGCGGGCCTCGTAGCGATCCAGGCCGGCGAACTCGGCGCCGTTCTCGTTTACCCGGGCGGTGTCGTCGAGCACGGTGATCATCGGCAGGCCGTGGCGTTTGCCGGTTTCGTAGTCGTCCTGGTCGTGGGCGGGCGTGATCTTCACCGCGCCTGTCCCGAAGGCTCGATCGACCACCGGGTCGGCGATGATCGGCGCCGGCCGGTCCACGAACGGGATCATGGCCTGCCGGCCGATCAGAGCCGTGTAGCGAGGATCCTCGGGGTTCACCGCCACCGCAGTGTCGCCCAGCAGCGTCTCCGGGCGCGTCGTGGCGACGGCGATCCAGGCGTCCGGGTCCGGTGCGCCGGTCGCCGAGTCGATCAGGTGGTAGCGCATCGTCCAGAGGCTGCCCGTCGTTTCCTTCGGGATCACCTCCAGGTCCGAGACGCTGGTCCGGCAGCCGGGACACCAGTGGATCAGAGCCTCGGTTCGGTAGGCCAGACCCTCGCGGTACAGGCGCAGGAACGCCTCACGCACGGCCCGGGCCGAGACGTCGTCCATGGTGAACCGGAGCCGGCTCATGTCGAGCGAGGCGCCGACGCGCCGCTGCTGGCCCAGAATCGTCTCACGGGTCTCCCGGACGAACTGCCACATGCGCTCGAGGTACTTCTCACGGCCGAGCGTCTGGCGGGTGTGACCTTCTTTGGCGAGGAGCTTATCCAGCACGTACTGCGCCGCGATCGAGGCGTGGTCCAGACCGGGCAGGAAGAGGGCCGGCCGGCCCTGCATCCGGGCATGGCGGGTCATCAGGTCCTCGACCGTGGAGCGCTGGGCGTGGCCCAGGTGCAGCGAGCCGGTCACGTTGGGCGGCGGCTGGATGATCGTGAAGGGGGGCTTCGACCAGTCGGCGCGCGAGCCCGCCCCGTCCGGGTTGAAGACGTCGGCGGCCAGCCAGCGATCGAAGATGGCGTGCTCAACTTCGGCCGGCCGATAGGCCTTCGCAAGCTCAGTTCCTGCCTCGCCTGTTGCGCCCTTTGGCTGTCCTCGAGTCTCTGTCATGCCCTGGCGATCTCCGAAATAGAAACCCGCTCGCCCAGCGGACGAACGGGTCGTGGTACCACCTGCTGGTTCGGCCTCGCCTGCGACCGGTCATCCCGATCGCCCCCGGCAACCGAGCCCGGGCGAAGCCCTCTGGGCGCGCTATCGGGCGCCTCCCGCACCGCTCGCGAGCTACGTTCGCGCCGCTCCGACTGCGGGGCTTTCAGCCACGCGCCCTGCTTGGTGGACGCGGGCCCCGTTCTCTGCTCGCCGGTTGGCGACGCTACTCCTCTCGGTCAACGCCGTGAAGGCGCCGATCGTAGCACAGGGGCGCGCCATGGCGGCTCCCAACGACTCCATCCCCTACCGAGCACGTCTAGTGCGCAGCTGCCTGACCGAACCAGACTCCGTCAGCCGTGACGAAGAGGACACCGTCCCGCAGCGGGAAGACGCGCAAGGTGGTCCTGGCTGCTATCAGCTGGCTCGTGTCACCCTGGAGCGGCAGCGAGGTCCAGACTTCGCCGTCCAGCGACGACCAGCACGAAAGTGCGCCGCCGACGACGTCGCAGCCCAGGATGTGCGTCCCATCGCCCGCGAAAACGGCGTCGGGGCCGAGCGGCATGCTCGTACCGACACGATGCCACGCGGCGCCGTCCGGCGAGCTCCACAGAGTTGCCGTCCCGCCCCCGTTTGCGGGCTTGCTGGTCGCCACGAAGCCGTTGCGGCCCGCCAAGATCGAGACGAAGCCCTCGCCAGGGGCGTCGGACACCAGCGATTGCTTCCACGTGGCACCGTCGGTGGACGTCCAGGCCGCTGGCGCCCACGTCCCGGAACTGGTGCCCGGCATGCGGCCGACCGCCACGAACCTGTCGCCCGACAGGGCGATTGACTGGACGTTGTCTGCCGAGGCGCCCGGGATTGTGGTCGTGTACCAGGTGTCCGACCCATTCCCGCTGTAGACGAGCTGGTACTGGGGATCATCCTCGACCGCAACCATTCCCCGTCCGTCACCAACCATCGGCCGATCGCCGATGGGCGGCTTGCCAATGGGACTCGGCGTCCAATCGGTGCCGTCGGCCGAGACCCAGACGCCGTTGCCGTCGTTCCACGACGCAAGCACGACCGAATCGCCGGCGGCGGCTACAACCGCCGAGCTGCCGGTGAACGTCGCGGCCGGCACGCCCGTCCAGGTCCGCCCGTCAGGAGAGTTCCAGACCGTGATCTTCCCGCCGGCGGGCGCGTTCCGAACCGCCACGTACCCGTGAGCCCAGGCAGCCACGGACTCTGCGCCGGACGGCCCATCGGGGAGCTTCTGGAGGACGCCGAGGCCGGACCACCCGGCGGCCGGCGCGAGCGAGATGCTGGGAAGCGGCTCCAAGGTGGGCCCCGGCGGAAGCGTGATCGTCGGTCCTGGATGCAGGGTCTGCGTTACGGTCATGCCCGTGACGGCCTTTCCGTAGTAGACCCGGCCTCCGCCGTCGTAGATGACACCGCCGGGCACTACCCAACTCTGGCCTCCCCTGGGGAGGCTGCCGATGTCGCCGCCGTTCTGCAGGCGCTGCCAGCGACCATCGCCGAGACCGATCGTGAAGACGGGACCTTCGCCCTGGAAGAGGATCTCGGTGCCGTCCGACGATTCTTGGATCATCCCAACCGCGTCCTGCGAGAGGTTCGTCTCATCCAGAGTCCAGTGGAGCCCATCCGCCGAGTGCACGCCGTCGAGGACGGGTGACATCGCGTCGCCCAGGCTCCCGCGGTAGACCCTCATAGCCTGGCCAACCGCCGGTCCCGGGTCGTAAGTCGACCATGCCAGTCCGTCTGCCGAGAACCAATAGCGCTCGAACCCCTTGACGCTGAACTGTCCGGAAGCATTCTCGCCGCCCCACTCGATGTCGCCGGCGGGATCGGCCACGAAGCCTGAGACTACGAACCCGGCTCGTGTCGAGGTGACGTTGGCCTGAGTTGCCCCGGCCATGTCGGCCGGCACGGTGGCCTTGGCCCAGGTCGCGCCGTCGGACGAGACGTACGGCGTTGTGGGGCTCCACCCAGGGTCGCTGCCGGACGTGATCGGACTCGCCAGCATGACCACACTCGTGTTGCTAGCCGCATAGCTCACGAGAAAGTCCCCGGAGAACGGGGCCTGGACTGATTCCCACGCGACGCCATCCGCCGAATGCCATATGGAACCCTCGGACGAGCAAGTTGAGGGAGAGCCAACAGGACACTGGAGTCCGATCCCGAAGAGCCAATCCTTCGTGGCGAGCACGTTGTCCAGCGCGGGCGCGCCCCCAACGGGGTGCCAGGTTTGCCCGTCGGTCGAGGACCACAGGCTCCCCCCAATATCGGCGAGCAGACCGCCGTTCCAGACGATCACGGACGTACCGATGGTTATCCCTTCACTCCCCGGCTGGCTGGACGCAGGGAAGGCCGTGGCGGTGATGTCGTGCCATTCGAGGGCCGACCACAGGTCCGGATGCCGAGGCGTGGCGGCCGGTTCATTCGGCCGGGGCGTCGTAACCAGCAGCGTCCCGGCCACGGCCAGAACCACTGCGGCGGCGAGCCCGGTGAGCGCGACCAGCTTCGGCATACGCAGGAGCCGAGTCCCTGCCAGCGGCCGCAGCTTCGACCGCGCCGGCCCATAGCTGCCCTCCGCACCCGACGCCACACTCTGCACGAATGTGTAGACACGGCCGGGGACCTGAGGCTCCGGATCCTGCGAGATGCGGTGCATCCGGCTCTCGAGGTCGAGATCGCGATCGAGCTCATCGTCGTGCTTCATCGGGACACCTTCCCCTGTCGGTCGAGATCCTTGCGGAGCGACCGCATCGCGTAGTGCAGCCTCGACTTCACCGTCCCCAGCGGTAGATCCAGCCTCTCGGCGATCTCGTCGAGCGATAGATCGCGCCAGAAGCGGAGTCCCACCACGACTTGCTGGTCCGGCGGCAGCCTTCGTATCAGCCGCCCTACCTCGTCGCGGGCAAGGGCGTCACGGAACGGGTCTCGAGCCACCGGGTCCGCGGTCATCCCGTCTTCGATCTCGATGGTCCTGATGCCGCGCCTCTGCCGGAGTCGGTCATAGCAGACGTTGCTGACGATGCGCCCGAACCACGCGGCGAACCGATCCGGATCGCGCAACTTCCCCCTCGCCTGCCAGGCTCTCGCCACGGCCTCGCACGTGGCGTCGTCCGCGTCTTCGGCGCCGCCCAGCAAGTAACCCGCCAGTCGGTAGGCACCCGGCAGTTCGGCTTGAACCAGCGCGACGAAATCGGCTGACTCGTCTCTCACGGTTGTCGCCAATGCAACCCTCGCCGCTCCTTCCACGCCGCCGACCTCTCGCTCTGCCTCTCAGACGTACGCCCTATTCGACGTGGCTGAAGGTCGAAAGGTTCGAAGACGGCTTGGAGAATGCCGATTCCTCGTGTCTGACGGCTACAACCTGGTGGCCGGTCCGCGGCCCGGCCCAACGCGACCTCCACGGCCTGGTGGATGCGCTCCTTGATCTCGCCCCGTGGCGCGATGGCCCAGATCAGCATCGTCCCCTCGACCGCGGCCCGCCCTGCACTTCACTCGCTGGTATGGCCGGGTCGTAAGCGGACCAGGTCAGGCCCGTCCATTCACCCTGTCCGGTGTCGGGACGCAGAGTCCACGTCGCGCCGGGGTTCGGCCCACGCTGCCCGGCAAGAAGCCCGGCGGCCGCCACTACCACGATGAGCGCCGCGGCCAGACCGGCCAGCGCCACGGCCCGGCGGATGCCGGAGCGACGTCCGCCCCTCAGCAGGCGCCCCTGAGTCACCTCATTCGCTCGTCCCGACGGTTCGCCGCCGCCGTCCGCTGGTTCCGTCGACGCCACCCTCAAGGTTCCTTCCCCGAACACGTTTCCGGCTCCCTCATGGACCATTATTCGCCCTTCCAGGCGAGAACGGTGGCCGAAAGGTTCGATCGCGACAGCTCTCGCCCCATCTGCCTGACGCGGGCGATACGGACCTCGGCGCCCTCAGGAGGCGATCCCAAACAGATCGGAGAGATACCCGATCACGATCCAGTACTCAGCCGGGCCGTCGGTGCCGCCTTCGACAGAGCCCACGGTCTTGGTCTGGCTTCCGTACGTCACCGTCACCGAATGCTGATGGCACGCCGAGCACGGCGCGTGATATGTCGTGAAGAAGAGGTCCGTGAAAAAGCCGACGCCGGCAATCTGTCCGATGACGGCCTGGACCTTGGCCGAAGTCACCTGTCCGTTCGTCGGCGCCCCGCCACGATCGGAGACGGTGCGACCGTCCGGGTAGGCGGCATACAACTCGTCGACGCAATCAGGGCCGCCGTTCCGTTCCCACACGATCACCGCGCCGCCCCTGGCAAGCTCGGCCGCCGCTGCGCTGCGCATCGGCGGATTGGTGCAACCGGGTGTCTCGCTGCTCGGAGGTTCGGGCGTCAGCGGAGACGTCGCGGCGGGCGACGCAGCGGTCGTCGCCGGAGCCGCGGAACTGCCGCTTCCGCCGCCCTGGCGATGCTGCGTGAGCAGCGTACCGGCCGCCACGCCCGCGACGATGGCGAGGGCAACGAGCCCGCTCAACGCCAGCTTTGGGAACGACAGGCGTCGGAAGCTCACCTTCGTATGCGATGCCGGCGCCGGGTACGCCGCCGGCAGCTGGTGCAGGTAGTGAGTGACCGTGCCGGGCACCGGAGGCGCCGCAGCCGCCCCAATGGCCCGCAGCCGGCGCTCGACTTCCTCGTCGAAATCGACAGGCCTCATCGAGAGACCTCCTTCGTCTGCCGATCCAGTTCGGCGCGGAGGGCGCGCACCGCGTAGTGGAGCCTCGACTTGACGGTGCCGGGCGGGAGATCCAGCCGAGCGGCTATCTCATCGAGCGAGAGATCCCGCCAGAACCGGAGCGCGACCACGATCTGTTGATCCGGACTGAGTTTGCCCACGAGCCGGCCCAGCTCATCGCGAGCCAACGCCGAGCGAAACGGATCGGTCGTTCCGGCCTCGTTCTCCATCTGCTCATCCAGATGCAGCGGCCGAATACCCTTCCGCGCTCGCATCTGGTTCTTGCAGACATTGACCACGATGCGATCGAACCAGGGCCCGAAAGAGCCGCGATCCCGCAATCTAGGCCAGCCCAGCCACGCCTTCAGCAGCGCTTCCTGAGTTGCGTCCTGAGCCTCCCACGAGTCACGCAGCAGGAAACCGGCGAGTCGATATGCACCGGGCAATGCCGACTCGGCCAGCCGAATGAATGCGGCCGAAGGCTCATCACTAGTCGGCGCAAGCCCCACCCTGAGCGCACCCTCCACTCGAATGCGACTCCCAGCTCTGCGACCATCTGGCCGCGCTAGCCTTCCAGACACCGGCGCGGTCAGAAAGGTTCGAAGCTCGATCCCAGGGTAGCAGCGCGCCACCGGTCCGTGGGGCGGCCGAGGCCGGGCCAGCCTGACCGCCTGAGCTGAGGCCGGTATGCTGCCAGGGTGAGATCCGCATCCGAGTCGCCCCCCGCAGCTGCTCGGCGCGAATCCCTCGCCGCCGATCTCCGCTCCCACGTGCGCGGCGAGGTTCAGTTCGGCGCCGGCGACCGGGCCCTCTACGCCACCGACTCGTCAAACTACCGCCAGCTGCCGATCGGCGTCGTGCGCCCGCTCGATACGGACGACCTGGTCGAGACGATCCACGTCTGCCGCGACCACGACGCGCCCATCACGCTCCGCGGCGGCGGCACGAGCCTGGCCGGCCAGGCCACGAACGCGGCCGTGGTGGTGGACGTCTCGCGCCACCTGAACCGGATCGTGGAGCTGGACCCGGAGCGGCGCATCGCTCGCGTCCAGCCGGGCGTGGTCCTCGACGACCTGCGCGCCGCGGCCGGGCCCCACGGCCTCACCTTCGGGCCGGACCCGGCCACCCACGACCGCTGCACCCTCGGCGGGATGATCGGCAACGATTCGTGCGGGGCGCATTCGATCATGACCGGCCGCACGAGCGACAACGTCGAGTCGCTCGACGTGCTCACCTACGCCGGCCTGCGGCTGACGGTCGGCCGCACCACGGACAGCGAGCTGGCGAGCTTCTGCGCGGAGACGGGCCCGCGGGGCGAGATCTACCGCTCCCTCCGCTCCCTGCGGGGCCGCTACGCCTCGCTCATCCGCAAGCGTTTCCCCAAGCTTCCCCGCCTGGTCTCGGGCTTCGCGCTGGGGGCGCTGCTGCCGCAGAACGGGTTCGACGTGGCGCGGGCGCTCATCGGGACCGAGGGCACCTGCGTCACGATCCTTGAGGCGACCGTCCGCCTGATCTCGAGCCCGCCCGGTCGAGCGCTGCTGGTGCTCGGCTTCGACGACATATTCGACGCCGCCGACCGCACGCCCGAGATCATGACGGCCGGGCCGATCGGCCTGGAAGGCTTCGACGATCGACTGGTCGAGGCCTGCCGTCGCAAGAGGCTGAGCCTGCCCGCCATCGCGAGCCTGCCCAAGGGCGGCGGCTGGCTGCTGGTCGAATTCGGCGGCGAGACGGCCCGCGAAGCCGAGTCGAAGGCACGGGCCGCAGCCGAGCGGCTCGGACGAGGCCGCTGGCGCGTGGTCGTCGACCGGGCCCGGCAGGAGGCCATGTGGACCCTGCGTGAGTCGGCGGTGGGGGCCACGGCGGTCGTCTCGGGCAAGCCGTCGACCTATCCCGGCTGGGAGGATTCGGCCGTCCCGCCCGAGCGCCTGGGCGCGTACCTACGCGAGCTGGACGCGCTGATCCGCCGCTTCGGCTTCGAACGGACCTTCTACGGTCACTTCGGCGACGGCTGCCTTCACCTGCGCACCGGGTTCGACCTCCGCACGCCCGAAGGCCTGCGCGCCTTCCGCTCGTTCGTCGAGCAGGCGGCGGACCTGGTCGTCCGGCACGGCGGGTCTCTCTCGGGCGAGCACGGCGACGGCCAGGCCCGTGGAGAGCTGCTGGAGCGGATGTTCGGACCTGAGCTCGTGGCGGCGTTCCGCGAGTTCAAGGCGGTATGGGACCCCGCCGGTCGAATGAATCCGGGCAAGGTCGTGGATCCGCTGCCGCTGGACGGGGACCTGCGACCGGCTCTGCCGCTCGCCGATCCCAGGACGATCTTCGGCTTCGCCGACGACGGCGGCTCGCTGGCTCGGGCGGTGGCGCGGTGCGTGGGCGTGGGCAAGTGCCGCCGTGACTCCGGTGGCGCGATGTGTCCCACCTTCCAGGCCACGCACGAGGAACGCCACTCCACCCGGGGGCGGGCGCGGCTGCTGTGGGAGATGCTGGAGGGCGAGGCTCTGCCGGGCCTGTGGCGCAGCGAGGAGGTGCTCGAGGCGCTGGACCTGTGCATCGCCTGCAAGAGCTGCAAGGGCGACTGCCCGGTCCAGGTGGACATCGCTACCTACAAGGCCGAGTTCATGGCCCACCACTACGCCGGCCGCCTCCGGCCGCGGGTCGCCTACTCCATGGGCCTGATCCACTGGTGGGCGCATCTGGCGCAGATCGCGCCCGGGTTGGCCAATTCCGTGGGCGTGGTACCGGGGATAGCCGGGCTCGCCAAAGTGGTCGCGGGCGTCGATTCTCACCGCCGCCTGCCGCGATTCGCTTCCCGGACGTTCCGATCCGGGCTCCCGGCGG
>JBEKPL010000007.1:0-64523 GCA_049520815.1 Candidatus Limnocylindrales bacterium | reverse complement strand
CCCTGGAGGCGATCGAGATGGCCGAGGACCGGGAGAAGTTCCGCGACCTCCTGGACCGGATCGGCCAGCCGTACGCGCCGTCATGGATCATCGAGGGCGAAACGGACGAGGAGCGCGACCGGGCGGCCCACGAAGCGCTGACGAAGATGAGGTCAAGGCGGTGCTGGCGCAGCTCACCGGCGAGAAGTGGCTGATGGCCTCGCTTCTGTACGGCGCCGGCCTGCGCCTGACGGAGTGCCTGAGCTTGCGTGTGCAAGACGTCGACTTTGCGCGCAACGAGATCACGGTCCGAGCTGGCAAAGGGGACAAGGATCGGCGGACGATGCTCCCCGGATCGCTCAAGGGGCCGCTCGAGCAGCACCTGCGCGCCGTCAAGCGCGTTCACGAGAAGGACCTGGCCGACGGCTGGGGCCGCGTCTTGATGCCCGATGCCCTGGACCGCAAGTACCCCAACGCGCCCACCGACTGGCGCTGGCAATGGGTCTTCCCGCAGGCCAATCGGTGGCGGAATGCCAAGACCGGCGAGCAGGGCCGCCACTACATCGACGAGGCCCTGGTCCAGCGGGCGGTACGGGACGCGGTTACGCGGGCCGGACTGACCAAGAGGGCCAGCTGTCACACGTTCCGCCATTCCTTCGCCACGCACCTGCTCGAAGCCGGCTACGACATCCGGACGGTGCAGGAGCTCCTGGGCCACACCGACGTCAAGACCACCATTGATCTACATCCACGTCCTCAACCGCGGCCCGGCGGGTGTTCGCAGCCCGGTGGATGGGCTCTGAGGGAGGAGGATGCTATGCCGATCCGCATAAGACGCCGAGGCGAGCACACGGACCTAACACAGCGCGCTCGTACCGCACCGTCCGGGCACTCTCCGCTTCGATCGAACCAGGCGTGCTATGCGACCCCGGCCAGTGTTCGGGGAGTTACGCGGATCCATCCATTCACTGTTCGCTGGACAATCTGCGATGCCACGTGAAGAGCTCAGGTTCGGAATAGCTGCTGTTGGCGGGTACCGAGCCGCAACGTGGAAGCTGTGGACCGACGGTGGCGGCGAGAGGCTCGACCTGTACTTGGCATGCCGCCCACTCGGCGGCCACCTGAAGACGAGCCTGCACGCATCGGGTAAGTGGCACACGGCGTACACCCACGAGACCTTCGAGTCTGCTGTCAAGGACGTCGTACCGGAGGGTCGCGACCGTTTCGTGGAACGCTGGCCGCGTCCGTCTCCGCTTGCCCCCGGCATCGTGCTGGCGTTCCGGATCGTCACTCCCTCTGCGGCGGTGACGAGTCCGATCAGTCCTGCTGATCCTGAGGTTACCTGGTTGCCCAATGCTCCCGACGGCAAGGCCACGGAGATCGCCATTCTTCTAGTGGAGCCGCCCGTCACGGTTCCTGGCTGGCCCGGGAGGCTGTCGATGGGTACTTCGTTGGTCGGCTCGCTGCAGCTCGGGGCCGGTGAGACAGCCTGGGTCGTCATCGGCCTATCGATCTCCCCGAGAAGGCGCCCTTGCCGGCGGGTACGGGGAGGTTCTACAAGGGACGCAGCGCAGATGATCTTCGGGGCGCCAATCTGCGAGCTCTCGCTTTCGGGGCGGAGGTCGACGGATCCCGAGTCATCTACGATCTCGCGGTGGAGACGAGCCAGCGAACAAGGGGATGAAGCTGACGAAGCCTGAGCATAGTGGAGCCTCGCAGCTTATCCCCGGTGTTCGGCGGCAATACAATCGCGGAATGTAAGAGCATGAACGAACCGACGCTGGCCGAGTTGGCGGCGATCATTGACGGGCATCCTGACTGGTGGCGGTTCCCTGCTGACGGGCCGGTCCGGGGTTTCCTAGGGACCGGGCCGCTGTTCATCGTTGGCGATCAGCCGTCGACAAGCCCTTGGGAGTCGTCGCACCGGCATCGCCGCGAGTTCTATGGTCTCCTTACGAGTCTCGGGGTCGGCAATGCGCATCTCACCGATCTCTGCAAGAAGCGTGGATCTGCGGGCGCTTTGAGGAGCGGCTTACCCCACGATTTTGCCGCGCACGTGGCTTTCTTCCGCCAGGAACTGGCAATCCTACGACCGACGCGCGTCGTCGCCCTCGGAGATTATGCCGATCGCCTCCTGAGGGCTCATGTTCCGGAGATTGTGCCGATCCTCACTAAGATGTGGCATTTCGGCTACGCGGTTCGATATCAACGAATTGATGAGTGGCCGGCGAACGCTCGCGCGGCGCTCTTCGGCCCGATTCCTACCCCGCCGAGCCATTCCGTACCGCGTGGCTCGACTCTTCGACCCTCGAGGAGTTCCTCCGCCGACGGTACCGCTTCTCGGCCGGCCACCCAACGTGAGATCATGCAGCGGCTCTTCGTAGAACATGGCCGCGATATCGAGCGAACCATCGCGGCGTATGCCGCTGCTGAGCGCTCGGGCGAAGCAACGCGCTCCAGGAATGCTTCGGATCAGAACCCCGAGCAGTATGCGCGAGCGCTGTTGAACGACGGACTCCGGAAGCGTTGGCTGAGGTAGTGACCGGCCTTCATTACACGCCGAACAAGCCGTTTCACCTGACGCCGGTCTTCACTCCCTCCGGTCGCTCGGTCCGCCGCAGGTGAACGGCAACGTTAGCCCGCATTTTGCATGGAAGATTGACGCCGTCCGCGTCAATAGAAAGGAGCAGCTCATGATTCTTTGATCATCCGGTACTGGAGCAATCGGTCGAAGAATGCAGATCCCACTGTGCATATCTGTTGCCCCTTCGCACAGCAAACCTATACTCGCTTGAATGAATAGAGGAGACTACTATGGCAAGTGCAACCGACATCCAGCAGCTCGAAAAACAAGTTACCAGCTTGAGCGACGCTTTGGCACATCTAGCAACGCCCAATGATTGGAAAAAGCTGATCATCATCCTTCACCGTCCCGGCTGGACGACGCCAGCAGAACTGGTTTTCGCTTCTGCAATACTCAATTCATTGCAGGCGCATACGAAAGCTTTGGCTGACCTCAAGAGTCAACTCATGAAGGGAAGTGAGGCTGTTGTAGCCAAGTAATTTCACACCACTGAAGAGCGGCTAACCATCACCTGGAAAGGGCATACCTCAATCGATGCCGCTCTTCAGTGCAGTCATTTGGCGTGAAAAGAGTGATTGTCGGTAAACCGTCGCTCAGCGCCGATGCGATGATTAAGCGTCGGCGGCGAGATCCATTGTCACCACATATTTGGCAACTGTAGAGAAGATAACTCTAGAGTTCGCGTCTTCCTAATCCAAGATGCGGGCTAACACCGGCTCCAACGGACAGCAGCTCTGCCGCTCGAAGACCGGCGCGTTTTGCCAGAAGAAGCGCGATAATCGAGAAAAAGTCTCGCCAGTCCCGCCGCTGCCGCTGAGCCAGTCCGTTCGGAAGACCACGGTGAAGTGAGGTTGTGAGCATTCAGCGCGTGATACAGGCATACCACGGTGCCGCTGTTGGCGAGCATCACCGCTACCGCTCATGGGACCACTGCTATGGTTATTTCCGGCAAGCCAGGCGGGACGGCCTCGTCGCTGATCGCGATCATGCCGCTCTCCAGCTTGCCTGTTACCTCGCCAGCTGGGGCATGTACCGCGGATCCAGCTTCCTGCTGCAGCGTGCATATACCGTGCACCGCGACGTCATCGAGCTGGTCGCGGAAACGCGCTTCGATGCGCTCTGGGATGCTGATCTTGGCGCGAGAGCGACGGATGCTCAGTTCGTACCTTGTATCCACGATCTGATCGAGGGAATCAGGGAGGCGTACAAGCCCTTCGCCCGAGCCACGGGGTCTGCACGGCCAACAGACACGCTCATCACGAAGGTCATTCTCGGAACCTTCGGGTGCCTACCCGCCTGCGACCGCTACTTCATCGATGGCTTCAGGGGCGAGGGGCTCGCGTACTCCTCCCTGAATGACCTGTTTGTGGAACGTGTTCTCGCCTTCTGCGACGCGCATCTGTCTGTGCTGCAGGATGAGCAGGCACGCATCGAGCATAGCAGTGAGATCCGCTATCCGCTCATGAAGCTCGTGGACATGTACTTCTGGCAGATTGGCTACGAAAAGGAAGCGAACTCAATCAGTGGGTAGGCTGGGCTTTCCGAACGACGGCTTCGAGCAGACTCGCTGCGCTCGCAGCTCAAGCCGCACACGTTGGGCTGGTGGTGAGCCTACTTTACCATATCGCAGCAGAGTCTTCCTTATTCTCATACTTGTGGGTAATCACCACACTGGACTACGTCCGCCAGGCGGTTATTGCTCATCGCACTGCCGTCTCTCTCACTGCTCCCTGCTGCTTCGAGGAGCTGAGTCTGCCCTCTAAGTGATTACAAAACAAAAGGGAGACACAGAAATCGAGTATGGATGCATATGAGGCTATTCTCAAAAGAAAATCTGTAAGGGATTTTCAACCCAAGGCTATCGATGCAAAGACCATCAGAAGGATAGTCGACGCGGGTCTCCGCGCACCTTCGCACAACCACATGCGCGAATGGGAATTCGTCGTGGTTCAGGATCAGCCGATCCGGTTGAGATTGATCGACAAAGTGCAGGAACATTTCACGAGAGAAGGGGTGGCGGCCTGGCTCGACAGCTGGGGCAGCACGGACCCCATCCAACGCGAGAGTTACCTCATCGCCGTTCCGAAGCAATACAGGATGCTCCTCGAAGCCGCATGCCTGATTCTGCCTTTCTTCCGGCAGCCGTGGCCGCTTTTGAAGCCTGACTGCCTATCAGCCCTAAATCCCTTCGCCTCGATCTGGTGCTGCATCGAGAACATGCTTATCGCAGCCTCCGCAGAGGGCATTTACGGCGTTACTAGAATCCCCATGGGTGCTGAGATCGAGCATATAAAAGAGGTCGTCAAATGCCCATCGGATTACGAGATCCCGTGCTACCTGGCGCTAGGATACCCGTCTGATAATGCGTCAAAGATTGAACCGTATCCCGTCAAAGTAGAAGAGAAGATCCACTGGAATTCTTGGTGATTCTAGCGGATGGGGGAGAGACTTCCGAAGTCTTGCAGATGCACTCTCGGTTCAGGCATATTCTTAGAATGCTGGGTATTTCCACATTAGCATTTTTGGGGTGTAATTACCCAAACTGCCCGCGGACGTCCATATATGAAACCAGCGAGCGCGATTTTCGATTGGTGGCTGTGGCAGACGCGATCTCGAAGTTTGATGAACGAGCCCGTATAGAGCTAGAGAGTATTGGCGTAGTTGTCCAGAATGTGGTTTCGCTATTGGGATAGGGCGGCCCAACCCGCGCTTGCAGCTGACCTGGCCTTCGGCTTGGTGTTTTCGTTGGTATGCCATCATCCTGGCCGCCACACGTGCGAACGGCGCGACGCTCTGGACTCAAGATTGTCTCTTCGAGGGGATGACAGGCGTCGAGTACGTCGCTGCGGCGTCGGCTTGACAATCCCATCGAGCGGGCGTAGCGGGCGCTTGACCGTACGCGGCGGAACTGCGGCCCGCATGCGCAACACGTTGTGTCATTGATCGGGGCCCTGGCCCGTACCCGCTCTGGCGCGTACCCTGTTTGCCTTCGTGATAACCTACGCGCAACCTTTGCGGCCGGTCCTGTGAGGCCGGCGTACCGGTCCAGAGAGGCCGGGAAGGAGGTCCATGGTCGCCTGTAAGCTGAACCACCGAGCCCGCGAGGCCGGTGGCTTTTTTGTATGACGGCTCAGCCGGAGGCGCGGGCGACGGCGCCGCGCCTGCCCAAGCCCAAGCCCGTGGTCATCGGCCAGGCGGCCGAGTTCGACTATGCCGGCACGCAGGCCTGCCGCGCGCTGAGGGCCGAGGGCGTCCGGACGATCCTGGTCAACTCGAACCCGGCCACGATCATGACCGACGCCGAGGTGGCGGACGTGGTCTACCTCGAGCCGCTGACCGTCGAGGCCATCGAGCAGGTCATCGCCAAAGAGCGGCCGGAGGGGCTGCTCGCCGGACTGGGCGGCCAGACCGGCCTCAACCTGGCCGTGGCGCTGGCCAAGGCCGGCGTGCTCGACCGCTACAACGTCCGGCTCATCGGCACGCCCCTGGACCCTGGAGGCGATCGAGATGGCCGAGGACCGGGAGAAGTTCCGCGACCTCCTGGACCGGATCGGCCAGCCGTACGCGCCGTCATGGATCATCGAGGGCGAAACGGACGAGGAGCGCGACGGGGCGGCGCATGAGGCTCTCCAAAAGATCGGGCTGCCGGCGATCATCCGGCCCGCCTTCACCCTGGGCGGCACCGGCGGCGGCATCGTCGAGACCGAAGAGGCCTACTGGGAGCGCGTCCGGACGGGGCTGCGCCTTAGCCCTATCGGGCAGGTCATGATCGAGCGCTGCCTGGTCGGCTGGCAGGAGATCGAGTACGAGGTCATGCGCGACGCGGACGACACCTGCATCGCCATCTGCTCGATGGAGAACGTGGACCCGCTCGGCGTCCACACCGGCGACTCGATCGTGGTCGCGCCGGTGCAGACGCTGCCGGACCCGGTCCACCAGCGCCTTCGCTCGGCGAGCCTGGCGATCATTCGGGCGCTCGGCGTGGAGGGCGGCTGCAACATCCAGTTCGCGCTCTCGCCTGACAACGCCGACTACGCGGTCATCGAGGTCAACCCGCGCGTCAGCCGGTCATCCGCCCTGGCGTCCAAGGCGACGGGATATCCGATCGCGCGCGTCGCGGCCCAGATCGCGGTGGGCCGGCGGCTGGCGGAGATCCCGAACGTCGTGACCGGGACGACGGTGGCGGCCTTCGAGCCGGCCCTGGACTACCTGGTCGTCAAGCTGCCGCGTTTCCCCTTCGACAAGTTCCCCACGGCCGACCGAACCCTGGGCAGCCAGATGAAGGCGACCGGCGAGGTGATGGCGATCGATCGAACCTTCGGCTCGGCCCTGAACAAGGCCCTGCGTGCGCTGGAGCAGGTGGGCGCCGGCTTCCTGGCCGAGAACGACGGCTGGGCGGCCACGCTGGACTACCTGATGGAGCCCGCTCCCGCGCAGCCCATCGTCACGATCGACGCCGGCGGCTTGATGTGCGAGGCCAGGGCCCACGCCGAACGAGCCGCCTACCCAATCGTCTTGAAGCGCTTTCTGGCCCCGTCCGACTCGCGCCTGTGGCGGATCCTGGCCCTGTTGCGGCGCGGCATGCCGGCCGAGACGATCCGGGGCGTCACCGGCATCTCCCCGTGGTTCCTGAGGGAGCTCGAGCGGGCGATCGCGCTCGAGCGCGAGGTTCGCAAGTACGGGGCGCGGATCGCCGATCCACGGGACGAGGAGGCGGCCACTCTCCTGGCGACCGTGAAGCGCGAAGGCTTCGGGGATCGCGAGCTGGCAATGATGGCCGGCGTCACTGCCGAGGCTATTCGGCTGGCCCGCATGGAGCTGGGCCTCGTGCCCGGCTACGCGATGGTGGATACGTGCGCCGCGGAGTTCGCCGCCGAGACGCCCTACTTCTACGCCACGTACGCGGCCGCCGGTTCCGACCCGGAGCTGCCGCCCGTGGAGCGGCCGGCGGCGCTGGTCATCGGCTCGGGGCCGGTGCGGATCGGGCAGGGGATCGAGTTCGACTACTGCGCGGTCCAGGCCGCGGCCGAGCTTCGCGAGCTGGGCTGGCAGGCGGTCATGATCAACTCCAACCCGGAAACGGTCTCGACCGACTTCGACGCATCGTCCCGCCTCTACTTCGAGCCTCTGGACCCGGAGAGCGTGCGCTCCGTGGTGGAAGCCGAAACGCCCGAGGGAGCGCCGATGCTGGGCGCCTTCGTCCAGTTCGGCGGCCAGACACCACTCAACCTGGCCGAGCCCCTGGCCGCGGCCGGGATCCCGCTCCTGGGCGCCAACCTGGAGACGATCGATCAGGCGGAGGACCGCCTCCGCTTCGCTAACCTGGTCGATCTGGTCGGCATTCCACAACCAGAGGGCGGGATGGCTCGATCGATCGAGGAGGCGCTAGCGCTGGCCGACCGGATCGGCTACCCGGTGATCGTTCGGCCGTCGTTCGTCATCGGCGGCCTCGCCATCGACTTCTCATATTCGCCGTCCGACCTCGTGGACCAGCTGGCGCGGGCGACGGTCGTGGACCCCGATCGGCCGGTCCGGATCGACCGCTACCTCGAAGGGATCGAGGTGGACGTGGACGCGATCGCCGACGGCGAGACGGTCTTGATCCCGGGCCTCCTGGAGCACGTGGAGCGGGCGGGCGTCCATTCGGGCGACTCGGTGGGGATGTTCCCGCCGCAGACGGTCTCGATATCCGACCAGGGGCTGATCGTCGACGCCATGGATCGGATCGTTCGGGCGCTGGACGTACATGGGCTGGTCAACGCCCAGTTCATCGTTCGCGACGACGGCGTGTACCTGATCGAGGTCAACCCGCGGGCCAGCCGGACGGTGCCGTTCATGAGCAAGGTGACCGGCGTGCCGATGGTGAAGCTGGCCGTCCGGATCGCGCTCGGGGAGACGCTGGCGGGAATGGGGTGGGGGAACGGGCTGCTGGAGCCGCCGTCGCTGGTCGCTGTCAAGGCGCCGGCCTTCTCCACGGCCAAGCTGCGGGGAGTGGATCCGTCGGTGGGTCCGGGGATGCAGTCCACCGGCGAGGTCATCGGATTGCACACGGACCCGCGCGTGGCTCTGGCCAAGGCGATGCAGGGCGCGGCCTTGATCCCACCGCGGCCGGGGGCGGACGGGGCGCTGGCGCTCATCTCCATCGCGGAACGGGACCACGGGGAGCTGCCGCGTGTGGCCCACGCCCTGGCTCGGGCCGGGTACCGGTTCGCAGCCACCTCGGGAACGGCCGCGGAACTGCGTGGGTTGGGATACGAAGCGCAGGTCGTGGCCAAGGTGGGCGAGACGGCGGCGGAGGGCAGCGTGCCGATCCTAGAGCTGATCGCCTCCGGCCGCGTCCGGCTCGTCGTGAACACGCCCGCGCCCAAGTCCGGCCCGGTCCGGGACGCCGCCGAGATCCGTCTTGCCGCAACGGCGGAGGGGATCCTGTGCCTGACCGCAATCGAGACCGCCGTCGCCGCCGCGGAGGCCCTGGACCCGGACCTGCGCGAGCGGCTTGCGGAGGTCCGGTCGCTGGGCGAGTGGATGCCCGATCCGGGCCGGCCACGGGGCCCCGCCGTGCTGCAGGGGTAGGTATCCGCGGCGCGGGACGGAACCGTCCGCTGCTTCGTCAGTCTGTTCATGATGGAAGCGACCGTCGACAAGGGGATTGATGATGTGCTCGAGCTGGTAGGGGAGGCTCGCACGGACGAGCTTGACGAGACCTTCGCCACGCTTTACCGGCAGCGCTACCGCGATGTGTATCGCTACGCATTGCTGATGCTGAGGCGGGTCGAGGACGCAGAAGACGTCTCCGCCGAGGCATTCCATCGGGCCTTTGCGGCCTGGCAAGCCGGCCACGGACCCGAGGGCCAGGCCCTGCCGTGGCTGCTGCTCATCACCAGGCGCCTGGTCATCGACCGAGCCCGGCGACGGCGACTCCTGTCGTGGCTGCCGCTCGGGTCTCTGAGCCCCGCCCGCGAGCCTTCCGAGGAAGCCGGGACCAGCCGAACGGAGTTCTGGCTCTGGTTCGAGCGGTTCGCTCGTGAGCTGTCGCATAGGCAGCGTGAAGTACTGATCCTGCGCTACCAGCGCGACCTGGACGACGACCAGATCGGCGAGATCTTGGGGATCTCCGCCTCGGCCGTTCGATCGCTCGTCGCGCGAGCCTGCGCAGCCCTGCGCCGCAACCCGGAGATCTGGCAATGAATGAGAACCCGCATTCCGATGACGAGATTCTGAATGGAGTGCGCCGCCGACTGGCCGGCGCCGAGCCGCTCATCCCGCAGCCGCCGGCGTTGGGGCCGGCCTTCACCGAGCCTGCACAGGTCCGCCCGAGGGTGGTTGTGCGCAGCGGGCTTGGATCGGGCGGCCTCGCGCCGCTGGTCCTGGTCGCGGCGCTTGTGGTGGTCGCCGTTGCGGTTGGCGTGGGAAGTCAGGCCTTCAAGGGAAATGGATCTGCCGCATTCGCCGGGACCCCCGGGCTCTCCGGATCGCCGGCGTCGCCCAGCGACCATGGGTTCGGCCTTTCCTATCAGCTGGTGCATCCGGCCGGGACCCAGGTGACCCCCGCCGAATTGGATGCGACCAAGGCGGTCCTCATCAAGCGCGCTGGCTCCCTGGGAGCGACGTCGTATTCGGTCAATGAGGCGCCGCCGGATCAGATCACGGTCTGGTTGGAAGGCGTCGCCGACACGGCGGAGGCCCGGAGACTGATCGGCCAGACCGGTCACCTCGAGTTCGTGCTGCTGCCGCCCGAGACGTACGGGACCGGCGAGACGCCGGGAACGAAGCCGGTGCCGAGTTCTGGCGACTCGATTGACCCCTCGCTGCCGGCTCAGTTCACCGGCGCGGACCTGGACCTGGGCGCAATCAGCGCCGCGGTCGACACCAGGATGTCCCCGGAGGCCTGGGTCGTGAACTTTGCCTTCAAGGAGGCGGCAGCCACTGCATTCGAGACGTGGTCCGGTCAACACATCAACGAGTACTTCGCGATAGCGCTGGACGGCAGGGTCCTCTCGGTGCCCTACATCAAGTCGACGATCGTCGGCGGCGAGGGTGAGATCTCGGGCAACTTCACAGCGCAAAGCGCCGAGGAGCTGGCCGCGGTTCTGCAATCCGGCTGGCTACCTTATCCGCTTCTCGGGGGCAGCGAAGCCGAGCCCATCGTTTCGCCGGATGTAAGTCCGGTCGGAGTCCCTTCGCGCGTGCCGAGCGGGACGGGCGTGCCTCTGCCTTCGGGCGTTCCGCTCCCCTCGGGCGTTCCGCTCCCCTCGTGCGGGCCGCTCCACTCGTGCGTGCCGAGCGGGACGGGCGTGCCTCTGCCTTCGGGCGTGCCGCTCCACTCAGGCGTGCCGAGCGCAATAGGGTCACCCCCGGCCGTCGCCAGCTCCTAGCTTTCAGGCCCTCTCGATGAGGGAGGGGCTTTCCGAAGCCACCACGGCAGCCGCCAGCGTCGCCTCCTCGTCCGCGGCCGTAGCGGCCACGCGGTCGGTGCCCCGGAACCAGGTCCAGAGCAGGCACGTGGCCACCGTGTACAGCACGATGATCGTGACGAAGTCCACGGCGAAAGCGGCCGTGAACGAAAGCGAGGCGTGCAGAACGCCGTAGTACAGCGGTGCGATCGTCCAACCGAGCGACCACAGCATCGTCATTCCGGCGGACAGGGTGGCGCGCTCCGTCGGGGAGATGCGCTCCATAGCGAAGGCGTCGAAGATCGGGCTGCCCGCGTTCATCAGCGAGTTGCGCACGGCAAGGGCGACGATCACCGTCCACAGCACCGGCGAGAAGCCGAGCACGACCAGGAACGGAAGGCTGGCCCCCTGCACTAGAACGATGGATCCGATACGACCGAATCGGCGAGCCACGGCCGGCTGGACCAGGATCGCAAGCGCCGTGCCGAGGCTGCTCACGGCGAAAACGGCGTTCACGGCGGCCAGGCCCAGTCCGAACTTGTTCTGGATGAAGACGTTCAGGAACGGGATCAGCTGGCCGGCACCCAGAGAAGTGAGGAATCCGGGCAACAGCAGCCGGAAGAAGAGCTTCCGATCCAGGACGACGATGCCGAATCGGCGCGCACCCGTGGCCAGGGCTCGGTCGGCCGGCGGCCCATCGCCGGTGAGAAGCCACACGGTCCCAAGCGAGAGAGCGCCCAGCACGGCGACTCCGCTCAGCAGGATCTGATACGGTGCCGCGTCCGAACCCAGGTTCAGGAGGGAGGCGATCTCCGGGGCCGCCGCACCGCCCACAAGGGCGGCCACGACGCCGGTGAGGAACCCGATCGCCGACCAGATCGCGAAGTACTCGTTGCGCTGATCTGGCCGTGTGTGCTCGGCGATGAACGGGACCTGCACCACGCTCACGGCCATGGACCCGGCGCCCAGAGCCACCACGCCCAGGAAGAGCAGAGGCAAGTCACCCGGCAGAAACGCGAACAGTGCGACCGCGACCAGGGCTATTCCCGCGGCCATGACCTTGCGCCGGCCGATCCTGTCGGAGATCGCGCTGGCCGGCAGGGCCACGATGACGCCCGCCAGCTGCGAGGCCGCCATGAGCCAGCCGATGGCCCAACCCAGCCCGATCGACTCCAGGTAGAGGTTGAAGTCGATCCAGTAGAGGCTGAGTGCCGCCCCGAAGACGATCGTGGTCAGCAGGAATAGCCGCGCGTCGCGGCTGAAGCCCGTGAAGCTGCGCAGATACCGCCAGAGGGCGCCGGTCACCGTGTCTGTTTCGCCTCGTGGTCAGTGGGCGGCGTCGAGAAGGTGGCGGTCTTCGTCGCACAGCCTACGCCCGACGACGATCAGCAAGGTTCCCACCTGGAAGTGGAGGCCGCGGATTCGGTACGTGCCGGAGCCCGCTCGCTTCCGACACGCTCGGTTGGCGGCGGCCTCGGCGCGGAGCTCCGCATGCCGCTGGGCTATGTACTCGAATCGCTGCTCGGGAGTGTCAGGCCACATGAGTGAAGTCCTCCCCTGTTAGTAATCGAGATGACATGAGTTAGTTGCTGATCTAACTCGGGAAGGTGTGACATCAGGCATGGGAACCCTCGGGATCAGCGCGCCAGGAAGGCGCGAAGCTCCACCCCGGCCTCCTTGGCGCGGTCGTGGCGAAGGCTGTAGTAGGTCATTTTGCCCTGCTCGGTGATCGTCACCAGGCCGGCGCTTCGGAGGGTGGCGAGATGGTGCAAGATCGTCGGCTTGCTCAGGTCGAGCTCGTTGGCGATCTCGGTCAGATAGCGGTCGCGTTCGGCCAGGAGCTTGAGGATGCGCAGGCGGCTCTCGTCGCCCAGGGCACGGTAGAGGCGCACCGTGGAGTTCGGGGGAGTGAGCCTGTCCGCCGATCCGAGCGACGAGTCCGCGATGGGATAGCAGATCAGTTGCACGTCGCCGACCTTGGTGTGCGAGTTGTACGGGCGGCCGAAGTAGCTGGGGGCCAGGACGATGCGGCGGATCCGTTGCTCTGGGACCACCCGGACGCCATTCGTTGCCCGCTCGACGAAACCGAGGGGGTCGCCGGCCATGTCGTCGCCGCGGCGTCCGGCCACGTCGCGCTCGAGCATGTGAGCGACGCGTGCCTCGATCGTCTCGTAGCGCGGGAGCCAGAAATGGACGATGCGCCGGGTCGCCGGGGCCAGATCCGACATCGGCCGGGGGAGGACCGGGTGGCCCTTGCTCGATTCGAGCCTGGCCTGAAGGTCCCGTAGGGCCTCCAGATCGCCATCGACCGCCCGGCGAGTGACCGCGCCGAGCTCGGCGTCCTCCAGCAGCTCTCCTGCCATGACCTCGGTCAGCTCAAGGTCGGAGAGCGCGTCGATGGCGTCGACGACGTTGCGGGCGCTGCGGATCTCCGGCCGGCCCGGGAGCATGCGGCCGATCTCAAACGTGAAGCTGCTGCATCCATCGACGTACTCGTCCTCGCCCACCTCGATCTTGAGAGCCGCGCGGGACTCTTCCAGCCAGCGGCGATCCTCCGCCAGCAGGTCCTCGAGTTCGCCGCATTCGTTGCAGGCGCTCGTGAGAAAGTCGTAGGCGGTCCGTGGATCGAGTTCCACCACGGGCAGATGGGCGGCCGCGATACCCGGGCGGACGAGGCCGCCCGGCCTCCGGAGATTGGCTCGGCTTGGGTTCTGGGTGGCGGGCATTGTTGCTGTGCCTCTAACTCCTGTTAGATGGAAGACTAACAGCCTCGGTGCCAAAGTCAATACCGGACGCGCCTTGCGGAAGCCATAATCTGATGGCCGGACGGGTTACCGGGCCGGCGTTGGCGGTGGCTGGAGGATCGGCATGAAGACTTCGCGCTGCCGCCTGCGGGGAGTGGTCGGCCGCGGCCGGTACAATGCCTCCACCCGCGTTGGCGCCCCGTGCCGCGGGTCCACCGCCGCCGTGAGGAACTGGACCGCATGACCGCCCCGAGCGTCAGCTTCACTGACGAACGCCTGGCCAACGGCCTTCGCCTGATCGTCTCGGAAGATCACCTGGCGCCGGTCGTGGCGGTCAACGTCTGGTACAACGTCGGCTCCAAGCATGAGGTTCCGGGCAAGACCGGCTTCGCCCACCTCTTCGAGCATGTCATGTTCCAGGGCTCGCGCCACGTGGCGAAGGCGGAGCACATGGCCCTCGTCCAGGCCGCGGGTGGGACGATGAACGGCACCACGTGGCTGGACCGGACGAGCTACTTCGAGACGATGCCGAGTCACCAGCTCGAGCTGGCGCTGTGGCTCGAGGCGGACCGGATGGCCACTCTGCTCGACGCCCTGAGCCAGGAGAACCTGGACAACCAGCGCGACGTGGTCAAGAACGAGAAGCGCTCGAGCTACGACAACCGGCCCTACGGCGACTGGTTCCACAGGCTGCAGGCGCACCTCTTTCCACCGGAGCATCCGTATCACCACCCCACGATCGGGTCGATGGCGGATCTGGACGCGGCGTCGTTGGAGGACGTGGCCGCGTTCTTCCGAACCTACTACGTCCCCAACAACGCGGTCCTGTCCGTCGTGGGGGACGTGGAGCCGGCGCAGGCGCGGGCCTGGGTGGAGCGCTACTTCGGCCCGATTCCGGCGAATCGGGCGATTCCGCCGCTCGCCGACATGAGCCTGCCGCCGGTCCTGGGTGGCGAGTCGCGCGAGGTGGTCCAAGACCGGGTCCCGCTTCCGCGCCACTTCTTCGGCTTCCGGGCACCACGCCTGGGAGATGCCCGCTTCGACGCTCTGGAGGTCGCCGCGCAGATTCTCGCCGGCGGCAAGGGGAGCCGGTTGTACAGGCGCCTGGTGCGAGACGAGAAGATCGCCCAGGACGTGTCCTTCTTCTCGCTTGGACTGGTCGGCGGGGCGTCGGTCGCGGCCGGTCAGGCCACCGTGCGTCCGGGAGTCGATGCGGCGTTGGTGGAGCGTGTCTTCGAGGAGGAGCTGGAGCGGTTGGGACGGGAACCGATCACAGACGACGAGCTGGCCCGGGCCCGCGCCCTTATCGAAACATACGAGCTGGAGGCTCTGCAGCGGGTCGACGAGCGCGCGGATCGGCTGTCGATGTACGCCACGTTGCTCGACGATCCGGGCCTGATCAACCGCCAGCTCGGCCGGTACCTGGCCGTGGGCAAGGCCGAGATCCAGGCCGCGGCCGCCGAGGTGCTCCGCCCGGAGAACCGGGTGGTGCTGACGTACGTGCCCGCCACCGCGGCAGGGAACGGCGCCACGGACGGCGCCACGGACGAGGAGACGGCGGCATGACGCTCGAGGAGATCCTGGCCGAGCGACCGTCGCCGGGCCAGCCCCGGACCTACCGCTTCCCGGCTTTCGAGCGGACGGTGCTGCCCTCCGGCCTGCAGGTGCTGGCCGTCCACGTTCCGGGCCGGCCGCTCGTGTCGGCGAATCTGGTCTTCCGATGGGGCGCCGGCGACGAGCCTCGGGATCTCGCGGGAGCGACGGTCCTGGCGGCGCGGGCGATGACCGAGGGGACGGAGCGCTACCCGGGCGTGGAGCTTATCGAGGCTGCCGAGCGACTGGGCGCCACTCTCCACGTTGATGCGACGTGGGACGCGTTCGTGGCCGCGGTGGAGGTGGCGGCGCCACGTCTGGAGGCCGCCCTCGAGCTGCTGGCAGAACTGGCCGAGCGGCCCACGTTCCCAGAGCCGGACGTTGCCCGCCTGCGTGACGAGCGTCTCAACGACCTGATGCAGGCCAGAGCCGACCCACGTCGACGCGTAGAGCGGGCCTTCTCCGCGACCATCTATGCGCCGGACTCGCCGTACGCGCGGCCGGCCGGCGGCGACGAGGAGGCGGTGATCCGCCTCTCGCCCGACGCGCTGCGGGCGGTCCACGCATCGATCCTGGCGCCCGGTCGCGCGGCGCTGATCGTGGGCGGAGATCTCACGGGGCTCGCCGTACCGAAACTGGGCGAGCGGGTGTTCGGCTCCCTCGGGGGTGCCACGCCGCCGGTTACCGCGACGGCATCGCCCCCCGCCGCTTCGGCCGTGGCTCGACCGGTCGTGCGCTTCTACCACCGGCCGGGCTCGGTCCAGACGGAGCTGCGGATCGGCCACGTCGGCCTTCCACGGCTGGTGCCCGACTTCCATGCCGTCGGGGTCATGGCGGCCATCCTAGGCGGCCTCTTCAACTCGCGACTCCAGATGAACCTGCGCGAGGACAAGGGCTACACCTACGGCGTGGGGGCGGGCTTCGACATGCGCCGGGGCGCCGGCCCGTTCGCCGTCCGGACGGCCGTTCAGACGGCGGCCACGGTCCCGGCGATCATCGAGACGCTGTCCGAGCTGCGCCGGATCCGCGAGACGGCGGTGACGAAGGCGGAACTCGCGGCCGCGCGCGACTACCTGGTGGGAGTCTTCCCGCTGCGCTTCGAGACGCCCGGTGCCGTCGTTGGGGCTCTGGCCGGGCTCTTCGTGCACGAGCTGCCCGACGACGAGCTGGCTCGCTACCGCGACGCGACAGAGGCGGTCACCGTCGCCGACGTGCAGGCCGCTGCCCACGAGCACATAGATCTCGATCGGATTGCGATCGTGGCGGTCGGCGACGCAGACGCGGTCGCCGGCGAGCTCGAGTCGGCGGGCCTCGGCGAACTCGAGGTGATCGTCGAGGACCCGCCCCTGGGCGCGGCGAGTGTGTCCGGCGAGGAGGGCGAATGATCGTCGTGGTGGGGCTTCCGGCCTACGCCGATGGCCCGGACGGTGAGGAGTGCGCGGGCGGTCTCGCGGTCGAGGTCGCTGCCGCCGCGGGGCGTCGAGGCGGAACGGTGGAGCTGGTAGGCAAGGTCGGCAACGATGGGGCGGGGGACGCGGTGGTCGTGGCCCTGGGCCGGCTTGGCATCGGCCACGCCGCGCTGATGCGAGATCCGGCCCGCCCCACGCCGGTGCTGACCGAGGCGCCGCGCGACGACTCGGCGGATGCGGGTTCGGACGGACCGGAGACCAGGCTGCTCCCCGAGGATCCCGCCGCCCGGCCCGCGCTGGAGGCCGAGGACGTCGAGCTGGCGCTGCGCTACCTGCCCGGGGCGAGCGTCATCGTGCTGGCCGATCCTATGCCGGAGTCGACGGTTGAGGCCGGAATCGCGGGCGCGGCCTTCTCTGCAGCCAGGTTGATAGTGCTGGTACCGACGGGTGGCGCGGCTCCGTCGGTGCCGCCCGAGACGACCGTGCTGGAGGCGCCCGAAGAGGACGACGGTTCGTTCGGCCGATTGGTCGGAACCTTCGCGGGTGCGCTCGAGGCCGGAGTGGATCCGGCCGCGGCATTTCGGGAGGCGGTCACGACTTCGGGCTGGGAGCCTGTCGCCGACTGAGGGGAGTCGGTCCGCGTCCTGGCCGCTCGGTCGGTCGCTCGGCCGGCCGCTCGGTCGGTCGCCCCCGGCTCCGCCGCTTCCGGTTCCTCCGCTTCCTGTAGAGTGCGAGCCATGGACAGCACAACGAGAGGGCTTGGGCCAGAGGGGTCCGCTCCGCTGCCGCCTGGCTTCGACCCATCCACGACAACGCCGCTGGATCGCGCGGCGGCCATCGCCGCGCTCAGCCACGCGGACGGCCTGATGGAGCAGAGCGAGCCGGAGCTGGCGCTGACCGTGTACTCGAGGGCGGCGGAGATGCCGGACCGCGACGTCTCGGCTGCCGGCTACTACGGCATGGGCAACGCCCTGTACCGGCTGGACCGCGAGAGCGAGGCGCGCCAGGCCTGGGAGCGCGCTACCAGCTTCGACGAGACGCCCGTAGCCTACCGGGCTTGGCGCCAGGTCGCCGCGGCCCGGGTCCGCGAAGGAGACATGCCCGGCGCGCTGGACGCCTACCGCCAGTGCGAGAAGCGCGCTCCACGCGAGGACCGCGCCGAGATCGCCTCACGCCTGGGCTGGCTGAACAAGGAGACCGGCAACGCCGGGGCTGCGACTCGATACTTCGCCCGCAGCCGCGGGGATGCGCTGCCGCCGTTCATGACCTACCTGATCATCGCGGTCACGGTGGTGGCCTCGTGGACGGCTCTGTCGGACAACACCTCGAGTCTCGGGGGTCAACTGGAGCTGGACAAGCTGGCCATCGCCCACGGTGAGTTGTACCGGCTCTTGAGCGTCACGCTGGTTCACGGCAGCCTCATACACCTGGCCCTGAACATGTACGCGCTGTGGTTCGCGGGGCAGCTCGTCGAGCGCATGTACGGGTCGTCGCTGCTGCTGGCCTTCTACCTGATTTGCGCGGCGGCGGGGTCGGTTGCCAGCTACGCGTTCGGACCGATCGTTCCCAGCGTCGGAGCGTCGGGGGCGATCTTCGGTCTGTTTGGGGTCGTCCTGGTGGCAACTCGTCTCCATCACGCGGTCCTGGACCAGCAGTCGCGAATGATCGCTTCGCAGATCGGCGTTTTGATCGCGTTGAACCTGGCCATCGGGTTCTCCGGCCTCCTTAACGTCGACAACTACTGTCACGTGGGAGGCCTCGTGGCGGGGCTGTGGCTGGCCCTGGTCATTGCCCCGGCCCAGGTTCCGACCCTCGCCTCGCTCTGGCAGGGCCGGCGCGGGGGCGGCGGCAGGGCTCGGGCGATCGCCGTGCGCGTGCTCGGGGTGGGCGCCTTGCTCGCAGTCCTCGGTGTGGGTGTCGCGGTCGGCACGAGCCGGTGGCAGGCGGACCCGGTCTACCACTACTTCTACGGGACCGCCGGTTCGGCCGTCGAGCAGTGGGAGGCGGTCACCGCCCCGGCCCAGTCGAGCGTTGTCCTGACCATCCGGTAGAACGGCTCAGGCCAGGTCGTCGCGGGGGCCGAAGCGATCGAGGACGCGGTACATGTTCCGGCGGTTGAGGCGCGACCGATCCGGCGGCCACGGGACCTCCTCGCGGGCGAGCGGTAGCTCGAGGCGAACGGCCCGACGCACCGGTGGCGGCTCGCCTGGGTCCACCCCTTCGTTCCCCGTGCTCGGCGGCTCGGCCTCGGCTTTGGGTTCGACCCCGACGCGGAGGCGAAGCGTCCACCAGACGTCTAGCCACGCCGGCGTGAGGAAGTGCTCGTCGAGCGGTCCGAGCGCGCGGTAGTCGGATCGGCGGAAGGCCAGCCAGCCGGCCTCGAGAGCTACCACGTCCTGGGCCGCCGGCGGAGCATCCGGCCTCTGCAGCGCGTTGGGCCGGAGCGGGCCTTGCTCGGGTGCTACGAGGCCGAAGCCACCGGCGGCCGCGACCGCCGGAGCGGCCAGCGCGGCCGCAAGCGGGGACAGGGCGTCGCCGGTGGGCCAGGCCGTGCCGTCGGCCAGGAGGACGACCTCGCCCGCCGCGCGGCGCAGTCCTATGTTCAGCGCGGCGGCGAAGCCCAGCCGCTTCGAGGTGCGGAGGACTTCCGGGACGCTCCCTCCGATCGGTGCCCGGTCCGGCGCTGCGAGCTGGAGCGCTGCTGCCTGGGAGTCGCTCGGGTCATTGGCTACGACCACGACCTGGGTTCCGCCCGGGGCATGGGCGCGAAGCGCGGCCAGCAGCCGCGAGACGCGGTCCGGCGTCTCCGAGGCCACGATCGCCACCGTCCAGGCAGCGGTTGCCGGCTCGTCGAGAACGGACGGAACCGCAGCTGCGGAACCGTAGCGCAACTCGCCTGCGACCTCGAGAGTCGTGGCCGCGGCGGGGCTCACGCTGCTCCGCCGCCCACTGTCCGTGACGCGCCAGCCCGCGGCCTCGATCTGTGCCTTCAGGGCGTCGGCCGCGGCCCAGTCGCGGCGAGCCCGGGCCTCCATCCGCTCGCGGACAAGGTGGGAAATCTCGGCCGGTGGTCCGGCGGCGGTCGTCGGTTCGCTCACGCGTGGAAGGATAGCGGGGCCTCGAACTTTGCTTGCGACGGGCGCCGGTGCGGCCGGGCGCTACTCGTCGACGGCGGCCGCCTCGCTCGCTTCGAGGGGGATCAGGGGCACTATGGGCAGCAGCACGGATACCCGGGCCCCGTGCGGCGCGACGTTCTCCGCCCAGGCCTCGCCGCCGTGAGCCCTCGCCAGTTCGCGGACGATGGCCAGTCCGAGGCCGGAGCCGCCGCCGCTGCGAGAGGGATTGGCTCTGTAGAAACGCTCGAAGACCTTCTCGATGGTGCCCGGCGGGAAGCCGGGGCCGTCGTCGGTGACGCTCATGGAGATCCTGAGCGGTCGACCGGGGAGCTGGAGCCGAGTCGCCCGCAGCCACACGTGCCCGCCCTTCGGCAGGACAGACAAGGCGTTCACGACGAGGTTCTGGAGGATCCGCTCCGCCGCGAGCCTGTCACCCGTGAAGGCAAGCTCGGGCTCGCCGGGAGCGGCGCCGGACACCTCGAATTTGACGCCCTGCGCGGCGGCTCTGACTTCGAAGCGCGCGGCGGCGTCCTCGAGCAGGGCCGTGGCGTCGAGCTCCTCGGGCCGCAGCGCCGCCGGTCCTTCGCGCAGTCGTTCGACCACTCCCAGTTCGCCGACCAGCCGCTCCAGGCGCTGCGCCTCCTCGGCGATGGTCCGGGCGGCCGCGGTGGCTCGGTCGCCGGAAGCGGTTCCGTCGGCGATCGCCTCGGCGAAGCCGGCGATGCTGGTGAGCGGCGTCCGCAGATCGTGGCGCAGGTTGGCCAGCATCTGCGTCTCCTCGTGCCGCGTGGCCGCGAGCTCGCGGGCCATGGCGTTGAACCGCTCGGTCAGGGCCCTGACCTCGGTCGGTCCCTCAACGGGCAGAGGCGCCGACTCGCCCGATCGGGTTGGCAGGTCGCTGGCCGCCTGGGCGAGGCGCCGCATCGGGCCGGTCATCGAGCGTGACAGGAGCCAGGCGATCGGCACACCCACGAGAAGCAGGACGATCACCACGATGACGAGCGCTCGAGACAGGTCGCTCAACGCCCGCTGGGCCGAACGGTCAGGGACCGCGACGTACAGCGTGAATCCGCGGGTCCCGCTCGTGTTCGGCTCGATGTATATGTACTGCTTTCCGTCGGCCGTCTTGAACGTGTCGACCCTGGTCGGGGCAGAGCCCGTCGGCGCCGCGGGGACGTCCATCGAGGATGGATTGCCGACGACGAACCTGGTCGCGCCCTTTGGGCCCAGGATGATGATGTAGCCGCCGTCGGCGACGATGGGGCCCGAATAGTCGCTGATGGCTTGCTGGATCTGCGCCTGGCCGACTCCCGCCGGCTGGTGGAGGAACACGGCAGCTTGGATGAGCACGACCTGGTTGCCCAGGGACGACTTTGTCTCGGCCTGGTGAGCGTCGCGCAGCACCAGGAACAGGCTGGCGCTGACGGCAATCAGCAACGCGACGCCCAACCCCACGAACGCCAGGACGATCCGGCCCGTCAGGCCGCGCGGGATCATCGGCGCGCTCCTAGTCCAGAGTGGGGGAGCGATCGGAGGCGGCGGTCGCCTCGGCCCCGGCCGTGGTGGCCGTGCCCCGGGGCGGCGGCACGAGACGGTAGCCGATGCCCCGGACCGTCTCCACTTGCGGGCCGTCGTCGCCGAGCTTCTTGCGCACCTCCGCGATGTGAACGTCCACGGTCCGCGTCTCGCCCGGGAAGTCGGTACCCCATACGCCCTCGAGGAGTGCGTCGCGGGTCAGAACCACGCCCGGGTCGCGCGCCAGGGCGGCCAGCAGGTCGAATTCCCGGGCGCGGAGATCGATGCGGCGGTCGCCGACGTAGGCCTCGCGCCGGCGGGGATCGATGCGCAGGTTGCCGACGTGGAAGGGCCGGCTGCCCTTGGCCGTCGCCTCGGTCCGGCGCAGGATCGCCTTCACTCGCGCCACCAGGGCTCGTGGATTGAACGGCTTGGTCACGTAGTCGTCCGCTCCGAGCTCCAGGCCTACGATCGCGTCGATGTCCTCGGAGCGGGCGGTCAGCATGAGGATCGGCACGTCGCCGCGCCGGCGGATTTCCCTGCAGACCTCGAAGCCATCCATCCTCGGCAGCATCAGGTCCAGCACTACCAGGTCGGGGTCGCTGCGCTCGAACTGGATCAAGGCCTGCTCGCCGTCCGCTGCGGTCGCGACGGCGTAGCCATCCTTCTCGAGGTACAGCCGAACCAGCTCGACGATGTTGCGCTCGTCGTCCACGACGAGGATCGTCTTCATGAAGGCCAGGATACGTCCGGAGGTCCACGATCCGCGGGCCGTTTGTAAGCGGCGCGTAAGGCGGGGCAGCCCGAACGCGGGTGCTCCGCCTCATCGCCCGAGTTCAAGACCAGGCGACCGCGGCTCCGAACACCCGCCGCATCGCTTCAATCAGGTGCCGGTCGAGCGGCAAGGCTATCGAGGTCGAACCGGAGTCAGTGTCCCGGCGGGCGAGCCGGACCGTCAGGAAGCGACCGTCCCAGGCCAGGGACTCCAGGCGGTCGCGCGGAACCGCCAACAAGTCGACGCCGTACCGCCCGCCTTCTAGGTACTCACCCGGTTCGGATGCGATCGCGAGTTCCCTGGAGGCCAGCACGGCGACGCCGGAGGCGGGCCCCGACCGGCGACCGCGAATCTCGGCTACGTCGCCGGCCGCGACGAGGGCCTCCTCGCCTGGTTCCACCAGCAGGGACGAGTACTGCAGCAGGAACCGCCACTTGAAGGGCAGCCTCTGGGGATCGTTCTGCTCACCGCGCCGGCTCAGCCACAGGAATCCGGATCCGGTCGGCACCGACGTCGTCGCCACCCGGCGGCGGAGCCAGGCGAGGTTGTCTCGCAGGTCGGCGCGCTCCGTGGTGTTGTACCTGACGACCAGGTCGCCTTCCACGGCGATCAGCCGCAGCCGGCCGTGGAGAAGGATCTGGCGATCGTCTATAGCCATCAGCCGGTCGATGGGAATCGCGATGACGCGGCCCGGCCCGTCATCGATCCAGAGGCCTACGGCGCCATCGCCGAAGGCGAGGACCTTGGCCGGCGTCAGGACGCATTGCCTGGGACCGATCAGGCGTGTGGTCCGGGGTACGACGAAGAGGCTATCGAGCGGCAGCGGTCCGCAATCGGATCCGAGAGCCGCCAGCGCGGCGGGGGGCACCTGGCTGATATCGGAGGGCCGGAATGGCCGGCCCGGAAGCCAGGCGGCTTCTACGCGTGAGATCGGGGTTTCCCATGGCTCGGCCGGGTCCGAGACCGCCGTCCGGAATCGGCTGCCAGGCCACCGGCCTGGCAGCCGCCGGAGTCCCGTGGGGGTCGCGAAACGCGATTCAACCGCGCCGGAGCGCAGCGGCATTGGCCCGACCTCCGTGTGCCACTCTCGCGGGCCCGCCTCGGGATCCAGGGACGCACGAGGCGGAGCCTGTGTGTGTGTTCGTCGCGCCCAAGCGTACGAGCGTGACTCGTCGCGGGTCAACGGTCAGGAGAGAGCCTGGCCGCGAGACCCGGCCGTGCAGGGCCCCGACCGGCTACGATCCAATCCCAGCCCCTCCTCGCAGGGGGCCCAGCCGCCACCAGGAGGACCCCAATGCATCTCGCCGGAGAGACCGAGATCGCCGCCAGCCGCCAGCGGGTCTGGGAGACCCTCAGCAACCCGAACCGGGCTGCCGAGTCCAACACGTCGGGCCAGGCCCAGATCGAGAAGATCGACGACCGTCACTATCGGGTCACCGTCTCGGCGCCATCGGCGGCGATGCCCATGAACGTGGTCCTGGCCTTGGAACTGACCGAGGTCGACGAGCCGAATCGGATCGCGGCCACCGTGGCAGGTGCCCTCATGGGCGGCCCGATCAACGGCACCGGATCGATCGAGCTGGTCGAGCTGGGTCCGAAGCTGACGCGCACGACATGGGTTGCCGACGCCACCCTGGGGGGGATGCTCGGAGCCTTCGAGTCGATGATCCAGGGGCCGCTCCAGGGGGCAGCGGAGCAAGGCTTCGCCTCGCTCAAGAAACGGCTGGAGGCGGAGGAGGCGGAGGAAGCCGCCGGCGCGTAGGCCGCCGGCGCGGGCGCGGCCCGGAGCCTGGCGTGACTAGTGCCGCCGTGTGTAGGTCGCGGTCAGCGTGGTCTGGGCCAGCATCAGGTTCGTGGCCGCAGTCCGGACCTCGGCCGCGGACGGGGTGCCGCTCAGGTTGAGCCGGCTGGACAGCGCCCAGAGTGTGAAGCGGTAGCGGTGCGTGCCGCTGGGGGGACACGGGCCGCCGTAGCCTCTCTGGCCGAAGTCGCTGCGACCTTGCGGCGGCGTGTCGACCGGCCGGACGCCTTCCGGCAACGAGCCGGACGATCCGCCCCTGATGTCGAAGGCCACCCAGTGAATGAATCCGCGGGCGTCCGGGTCGTCGACTATGAGCGCGAACGAGACCGTACCCTGCGGGGCGCCCTCCCACGCCAGCGCGGGCGAGAGGTTCTCGCCGTCGCACGTGTGCTTGACTGGGATCTGGCCCCCTTCGCTGAAGCTCGGGCTGGTGAGTATGAAACCGGCCATTTCCGTCTCCCGCAGCAGGTCTGACGTCGGCGAGGATGAACCGGTGGGCGGCGTCGCGCCGGAGCACGCCGCGCACATGAGGACCACGATCAGGAAGAGCTGGCGCCCGCCGCAGATCGTCCGGACGCCGCCCATGGCGCTGAGGATCGGTCTCCGAGGCCGGCCGGTCAAGACCGGCCGGCCGATGTTGCGTCAGTGGCCGCCGGCAGCGGTCGGCAGTCTGGAGGGCGTCAGTAGTCCCCGCCTCGATACGTCTTGCGGGACATGCTTTCGGCCGCGGCGTTGCGCGCCATCTTCCCGAACCGACGCTCCTTCGCGTGCCTGGCGGCGACGGACGGCTGCTCCGCAAGCTCGTGCGACAGCCGCCGATAGCTCTTGAGTCGCCGCTCGTCGAGTCGACCGGAGGAGACGGCCGCACGAATGGCGCATCCGGGTTCGAGTCGATGGGAGCAGTCGGCGAAGCGGCATCGAGCGGCCAGCTCGACCATCTCCGCGAAGGTCTCGTCGACCCCGTCTTCTGCGTCCCACAGCCCGAGCTCGCGCATCCCGGGTGTGTCGAGCATGAGCGCGCCGCCGGGGAGGCGGAACAGCTGGCGATGGCTTGTGGTGTGGCGGCCCCGAGAGTCGTCCTCGCGGATCTCTCGGGTGACCATCAGCTCCTCGCCGGCGAGCCGGTTGAGCAGCGTCGATTTGCCTACGCCCGACGATCCCACCAGGGCGAGCGTCCGTCCGGCCTCGAACCAGCGACCGACCGCCTCGATCCCCTGGCCGGTGCGAGCGCTGAGGGCAACGACCGAGACGCGCAGCTCGTCCGTGAGGCGCGCAGCGCGAGCGTCGGCATCGTCGCTGAGGTCGGCCTTGGTGAGGAGCACCACCGGTTCCGCGCCGGACTCCCGGCCCATTGCCACGTAGCGCTCCAGGCGGCGCGGGTTGAGGTCGCCGTTGAGCGACGTCACCACGAAGAGCACGTCCACGTTGGCGGCCACGACCTGCACAGCCACCCCGGACCCGGCCGCGCGCCTGGCGAACGCGGAGCGGCGAGGCAGGATCGCCTCGATGCGAGCTCCGCCGTGGTGCGGCGACCGGACGCAGCCGACCCAATCGCCCACGGCCGGGAGGTCGCCCTCTTCGGCTTCGTGGCGGAACTTGCCGGTCAGCTCGGCCGACCGCTCGCCGGGCTCTCCGGTCAGCAGCCAGCGGCCGCGATGCTGGGCGATGACCCTTGCCGGGGTCAGGCCGGCGGCGGCGCTCGGCGCGAACGCCCCTGCCCAGTCCTCGTCCCAACCCCAGGCAAGCAGCTGCCCCGGCTGCGACCCGCCGGGTTCGCCGGGGCCACCAATCGATGTCATGGCTAGCCAACCCTCTTGAGCTTGCCGGTCCGCTTGGCGTAGCGCTCGGCCTGACCGAAGCCCCACAGCCCGACCGGGATGAAGACGAAGGCCATGACCAGCAGCGGCCACAGGTCGGGCAGCAGCTGGCTCGCCGACGCGCCGTCGATGAGCGCCTTGCGGACCGCGTCGAGCACGTAGGTGGCCGGCGAGATGCGCGACACGAGCTGCATCCAGCCGGGCAGGATGGTTGTGGGGTAGTAGACGCCGCTGACGAGCAGCAGGCACGACTGCAACACGAAGACCATCTGCGAGCCGCGCTCGACCGACATCATCGGCAGGATCGCGGCCAGCATGCCGACGCCGATGAAGCTGGCCGAGCCAACGCCCATGAAGAGCGCCGCCGCGGCGAAGTTCGCCTTGCCCAGGTCGAGCGAGAAGAACAGCGCCAGGATGGCCAGCAGGATCGCGGTATGGATGAGGCCGTAGATGACCGCGTACAGGGCCGAGCCGAGTAGCTGAACCGAGCGCCTGACCGGCGCCATCATCGTGTACTCGAGAGTGCCCTCCCAGCGTTCCCAGGTGATCGTGTCGCCGATCGACTGGAAGACGACCGACAGGTAGTTCCAGAAGACCGCGCCGATCACGAGAGACATGAGGAGACGGCGATCGCCAACGGACTGGCCGATGAGGGAGACGGACAGGGCGCCCGCGACGGCGTAGACCAGGAAGGCGACCTCCCAGCCGAAGTAGCGTTTCGTCAGGTTGAAGTTGCGCTCGACGAAGGCGTAGCCGGCGCGCGCCTCGCGAGTTAGTGCGGTCACGGTTGAGTCTCCTTTGGGGCGTAGCCGCCCGGCGCCTCAGCGTCGGGCGGCCAGCTGGAGTGGGCCGTCGGACGCGAGCGACGATCCGATCCGGATCAGTCCGTGTCCGAGGCGCTTGCGTACGGAGAGGCGCGGCGGGGCTTCGGGCGCTTCGCGTTGGAAGCGCAGCCGCCGCTCGATCTCTCGCTGCCGTTCGTCGTGAACGATCTTGGCGATCTGGTAGTTGAACAACCTGGTATCCCTTTCCTGTGTTGGGTCCGATCCGGTCATCTGGCGGCTCCGCCTATTCGGCCAGATCGGCGTCGGCCTCCTCGACGTCGTCGTCGAGGGAGCGCCCGGTGTACTGCATGAAGGCGCTCTCGAGAGTCGGCGGCATGCCGTGCTCGAGCGCGACCTGAGCCTTCAGATGGTCGGGTGTGCCCTCCGCCGCCAGTCGACCGCCGGAGAGGATCCCGATCCGTCCACACAGCCGATCCGCTTCCGCGAGGTCGTGCGTGGTCAGCAGGATCGTCGCGTCGTGATCGGCCTGGAGCTCTTCGACGAATGCCTGGACGTCGAGCTTGGAGCGCGGGTCCAGGCCGGTGGTGGGCTCGTCGAGGAGGAGCAGCGCCGGACTCGTCAGGATCGCCCTGGCGATCGCGACCTTCTGCTGCATGCCCCGGCTCATCTGCTCGACCGGCCTGCCCATTCGTTTCTCGCCGATGCCAAGCCGGGCCATGATCTCGACCGCCTTTCGACGGGCTTCGCGAGTATCGAGACCGTACAGGCGAGCCGCGAACGAGAGGTTCTCGGCCGGCGAGAGCTTCTTGAAGAAGGCGGCATCGACGCTGACCCGATTGATCAGTCTCTTGACCGCCATCTCGTCTCGAGCGAGGTCGTGGCCGAAGACCTCGACCCGACCCTCGTCGAGCGTCAGCAGGCCGCTGACGAGGCGAATGACCGTGGATTTGCCACTACCGTTTGCTCCGAGGAGGCCGTAGATCTCGCCCCGCTCGATCCGGACCGAGAAGTCGTCCACGGCCAATACCGGCGGCTTGCGCCGGTCGACGCGAAAACGTTTGGTAGCGTGGTCGACGATGAGGGCTGCCGGACCGGTGACAGGTTGGACGGCGGGCCGGTTCGGAGCCGGCGATTGAGTTGGCTGCAGGACCGCGACGCTCATGTCACCTGCCTCGTGGTGGAAGGCTCGCGGCGTGGAGGAACCGCGAGCTGGGTACAAATGGGAGGGGCTCGCGGCTCGCCGCGGAGGCGCGTGTCGCCTGCCGGGGGCATCAAAAAAGCCGAGGGCCCGATCTGGCCCACGGCTCAGAGGTTCGTCCGGGCGGCACTGCCGCCCCGGGGCTAGCTCTCGGTGGGCGCAAATCTCCCGCGCACGCCGGGATTACCGCTCGCTTCAGCGGCTCCGGCCGGTGCATTGGTCAGATTGCGCACGACACACCTCGTGAACGGCTGCCCTTCTGGCAGACCTGCGGGAGTCTAAGGGACGTGGAGAAATCCTGTCAATGCCGCAGTGCGCCCTACGGCCGGGCGTTCAGCTGACGGGGGTCCGGGCCTCGATCGGCTGGTTGCTGAGGGCAGGCTGGGCAGGCAGAGCTATGGTCTCCGGCAGCGGAACCGAGAGCTGGACTGGCTCCACACGGCGGGCGCTTTCACGGACGATGAGCTGGGGCTGCAGCAGGATGACCTCGGGGGCCGACTCCTGCGTGCGCCGTGTCTGGCGCGACTTCTTGATCAGCAGGTCGATCTCCCGGACGGCGAGCGCCCCGGCGTCCTGCAGCGGCTGGTGGACCGTCGTCAGGGGCGGCCAGAAATGCGATGCCTCGGCGATGTTGTCTACGCCTACGACGGAGAGCTCGTCTGGCACCTTCCGGCCGAGCCTGTGAGCCGCGTGGAGAACGCCGAGAGCCATCTGGTCGTTGCTGGCGAAGACGGCGTCTATCTCGGGGCAGGCCTCGAGCATTCGGTACAGGCCCTGCTCTCCGCTGGACACGGTCCAATCGCCCTCGAAGATGAGGCGTTCCTCGACCTCGCGTCCGGCCGCCGCGATCGTCTGGCGCCAGCCGTCCAGGCGCTGCTGAGCCTCCCACCAGGTTAGCGGGCCGGTCACGATGCCCACGTAGCGACCGCCGCCGGCGAGCAGGTGCTCGGTGGCCAGGCAGCCGATCGCGGCATTGTCGATGCCTATGGAGGGGAGGTAGGTCGTGCCGGCCATGCCCCCAACCAGCATCACAGGGACGGGCAGATCGGCGCTCTTCGTTCGCGACCAGGCGCGGTTGTTGCTGACCTCCGGAATCGCCCAGATGATCCCGTCGACCTGGCGTGAGCGCAGGCTTCTGAGAACGTTGTCTACGTTGTCTGTCTCGGGCTCCAGAATCAGATTGAGCGAGATCCCGTAGCCCATCTCGGCGGCCTGGCGCTCGATTGCGCTGACGACGCGAGAGGGGCCGAAGTACTCGAGCCCGTAGGCGACCACCCCCAGAACGTGGCTTCTACCTTGAGTCAAGCCACGGGCGAGCATGTTGGGCGCGTAGCCTGTCTCTCGAATGACTTCCCGGACTCGCTCGAGGGTCCCCGGGGCCACATCGGGCCGGTTGTTGATCACGCGAGACACGGTCTGAGTTGAGACGCCGGCGGCCGCAGCAACGTCGCGGATGGTCAGGCGCTTCCCTCTGGCCATGTCCCTAATCCTTCCCGCTGGTCGAGAGCCGGCAACTACTGCGTGGCCAGCGCATGGCTTGGCCCCTTGACGCACGTCTTTGGCCTATTGACTCGCCTCTGACGCACATGCTAGCCTGGCTAGCGCTCCCGTTACCGTTACCGGGAACGATAACATCGGCCTAACAAACCCGCAACGACGAGGTCAGGGGCCAGGAGAAGCCCCATCACGGTTGCTTGCCAGCGACTTCAGCACTATCCTTGTGAAGCCAAGGTCGAAGCGCGTTACGCAGCAGCCCGCTGCGGAGGCGGCGGACTGGGGGACGCGCAAACGGGGACCGCAGGCAATATCGCCGGCACCTCGGCAAGGCTGTTCGATGGCGCCGGAAGACGATCTGCCATACTGAGTCGCCTTGCGCCGCGTCGCAATGGCATCGCCCATCGCTGATCCATCTAGGCCCTACACATCAGTGCTCTGGGGAGTGAAGGAAACCGGGGAGGAGGACTCCCGCGCCGAGGATCTGCTGCCTGCGCGGCGAGAACCTGACCCTGCTGGCCGTCTTGGAGGAGGTGCCAATGGCGTCAGACCCTACCTGAGACGAATGGAGGCGAGGACCTGGCACAAGTCGGAGTCGCACATCCCGACGAGGCAGCGGAGAGCTGCTCAATCCGGACGGTTGCACGAAGAGCTCCACTACTGCCCGTAACACACACGGAGACCAACCAATGACGAAGTCTCGATCACTTCGGATCGGCCTGTCGATCGTACTGGCGACAGTGTTTGCCGCTTGCTCGTCGTCGGCCGCGAGCCCAAGCCCTAAGGTCTACACGTACAAGGACATGACGGTCGGGTTCATCCAGACCGGGTCCGAGTCCGGCTGGCGAGCCGCGAACACCTCCTCCTTCAAGGAGACCGCGACCGCCAACGGCATCACCCTCAAGTTCTACGACTCCCAGAACAAGATCGAGAACCAGATCACGGCGTTCAACGGGTTCATCCAGGACCCGGCGGTCAACGTGATCGTTCTCGCGGCCGTTGGCACGGCCGGCTATGACGACGTCCTCAAGGCAGCCAAGGCCGCCAACAAGGTGGTCGTTATCGAAGACCGCCGCATCGACGCCGCCTCGAACCTGTACTACACGTACATCGGCTCGGACTTCGACAAGGAAGGCCAGGACAGCGCCGCCGCCATGTGCGACCTCCTGAAGGGCAAGAGCGGCACTAACGTCGTCGAGATCGGCGGCGACCAGGCCGCTTCGGCCGCTATCGACCGCGACAAGGGCTTCCGCGAGAAGCTCAGTCTCTGCAGCATGAAGGTCCTGGACATGCAGTCCGCCCCGGGTTGGGACCCCGTGCAGGGTAAGGCCATCATGGAGGCCTTCCTCAAGAAGTACCCGAACCAGATCAATGGCGTCTATGGCCACAACGACGAACTGGCCATCGCCGGCATCCAGGCCGTCGATGCAGCTGGCATGAAGGCCGGCACGGACATCGTGTTCGTCGGCGTCGATGCGACCGCCGACGGCTTCAAGTACCTCATCACCGGTGAGCTGGGCGCTGACATCGAGTGCAACCCGCTCCTGGCCCCCCAGGTCTACAAGGCCGCCCTTGACGGCCTCAACGGCGTTACCGGCCAGCCGGCGTGGGTCCCCTCGCAGGAGGGCAAGTTCTTCGCCGCGCAGGGTGCTGACGCGCTGAAGGCCATCCTGGCCACTCGCAAGTACTAAGGCCCCGTTCGGTACGTTGACCCTTCGGAGTCGATGTAGCGAATAGGACGAGAAAGGGAGAAGCGGCGACGCCGCTTCTCCCTTTCGATGAACGGTCTACTGGGCCGAACGGTGGGCCCAAGGTGGCGCGACTTGGAACTCGGGCCGGGTGGTCCGCCCTTGGCCTACCAACGGCACTGTCATCAACGCACTCTGCGTCCACAGTGCGATGGAACGCCGCTCAGTCCTCTCGGCGCGTGCCTCTTGGCTCTGTCGAGCCGCAAGACCATAAGGTGATTCAATGCCAGACACCAATCGCGACATCGTCGTAATGACGGGCATCGACAAGACGTTCCCTGGTGTCCATGCGCTCCAGAAGGTGAGCTTCTCCGTCGGCAGGGGAGAGATCCATGCTCTTGTGGGCGAGAACGGAGCGGGGAAGTCGACGCTGATCAAGATCCTGACGGGGGTCGATCGTGCCGACGAGGGCACCATTGAGTTCGACGGTCGGATCGTCTCGATCCACTCTCCGTTGCAGGCTCAGCAGCTCGGCATCAGCACGGTGTATCAAGAAATCAACCTGTGCCCGAACCTGACCGTCGCCGAGAACCTCCTGATTGGGCGGCAGCCCAGGCGCCTGGGCATCGCCATCAATTGGAAGGCTCTCAACGCCCGAGCCAGAGAGTTCTTGAAGCAGCTGGACATCGACATCGACGTAACCCAGCCGCTCGGCTCCTACTCGGTCGCAATCCAGCAGATGGTGGCTATCGCCCGAGCTCTTGCCATTTCCAACGCCAAGGTCCTGATCTTCGACGAGCCCACGTCCAGCCTTACCGCCCACGAGACGGCGCAGCTGTTCAAGGTCATGCGCAAGCTCAAGAGCGAGGGCATCGCGATCATCTTCATCACCCACTTCCTCAACCAGGTCTACGAGGTTTCTGACCGGGTCACGGTTCTGAGGAACGGTGCGCTCGTCGGCACGTATGCGACGGCTTCCGTGTCTCGACTCGAGCTTATCCGCCTGATGCTTGGTCGGACCATCGCCGACCTCGACGACATGACCGCCCACAAGATCGAGAGCAGCCGCCACATCTCCGCGGAGCCCCTCCTCAAAGCCGATGATGTAGGCCTCACCAATTCGATCGAACCCTTCGACCTGGTGCTTCACGCAGGCGAGGTCGTGGGCATTGCCGGCTTGCTGGGGTCGGGCCGCACTGAACTGGTGAACCTGCTCTTCGGCATCGATAGGCCGGACATCGGCAAGGTAGTCATGGATGGAAAGCCGGTCAAGGATTACTCTCCCGCCGGGTCAATCGCTCGGGGCGTGGCGCTCTGCCCGGAAGACCGGAAGGTCGAAGGCATCGTCGCCGACCTCAGCGTCAGGGAGAACATCATCCTCGCTTTGCAGGCCGGCCTCGGTTGGTTCAGGCGGATCGGCACGAGCCAGCAATACGAGATCGCGGACAAGTACATCAAGTTGCTGAACATCACCACTCCGACAGCGGACCAGCTGGTCAAGAACCTGAGTGGCGGCAATCAGCAGAAGGTGATCCTCGCTCGCTGGCTGGCTGCCAATCCCCGACTCCTCATCCTCGACGAGCCTACTCGGGGTATCGACGTCGGGACGAAGGCTGACATCCAGAAGCTGGTCCTCTCGCTCGCTGAGGAGGGCAAGTCATGCGTGTTCGTCTCGTCTGAGCTGGACGAGGTGCTACGGACAAGCCATCGTATCGTCGTCATGCGGGACCGGGCCAAGGTGAACGAATTCTCCGGCCAAGTCGATGAGAAGGGAATCATGCAAGCGATTGCAGGAAGTGCGTCATGAGAGGGTCGATCTCTCGCACGTGGAGCAGGTTCACCGAGAGCATGCTTTTTCTGCCGGTCGCTGCCCTGCTGTTGATTCTCATCGCCGACTTCTTCTTGATCCCCGGCTTCTTCAAGATCGAGTTGAAGGGCGGCCATCTCTACGGCAACCTGATCGACATTCTGGTGCACGGTTCGCCGACGATGATCCTGGCCATGGGCATGACGCTCGTGATCGCGACCGGGGGAGTCGACGTCTCAACGGGTGCGATCATGGCGATCGCATCTTCGACGGCCTGCCTCATGATCAACCCGACCATCGTCGGGTTGAACCTCACCGATCCAAGGTTGTTCATCAACAACCCCCAGTACAGCTGGGCTCCCCTCTGGATGGTGATCGTCGTTCCAATGGTCATCGCCACGCTCTGCGGCCTTTGGAATGGAGTGCTCGTCTCGTACGGGCGGATGCAGCCGCTGGTTGCGACGCTGGTTCTGATGATCGCGGGCCGAGGGATCGCCCAGCTCATTACGAATGCCATGCAGATCATCATCTTCAATGACACCTACGCCTACATCGGCAACGGCTTCATCGTGTTGCCGTTCTCGCTGTACCTCGCCGCAGCCGTGTTCATAGGAGCCTGGCTCGTGACGTGGAGAACGCCCATCGGGCTCTTCGTCGAGTCCGTTGGGATCAACGCCCGGTCGAGCTTCTACAGCGGCATCAACCAGCGAGGGATCATACTCTTCTCGTACGCCTTCTGTGGTTTCTGTGCGGGCATCGCCGGCCTGATCGTAGCCTCCAATATCCGAACGTCGGACGCGAACCAGGTCGGGCTGTACTCAGAGCTGGATGCGATCCTGGCGGTCGTCATCGGCGGAACGCTCCTGGGAGCTGGCGGGCGGTTCTCACTGCTGGGCAGCGCCATTGGCGCATTGGTCCTGCAGACCACGATCACGTCGATGCTGTCCTTCGGTGTTGCTGCGAGCGCGATCACCGCGGTCAAGGCCATGGTTGTTGTGGCGGTCCTCCTTCTGTATGCCGAGCAGGTACAGAGATACGTTCGCGGAGTGAGCAGGGGGTTCGTGCGTCAGGAGGCAGCCCGATGATCGCGACATTGAGCGCAAGTCTGGGACGGAACCGCAAGTTCCTGCCTCTCGGCGCGACAATCGCACTGTTTGTGGTCGTCTATGTGTGGGGCGTTTTCTCGTATTCGGTGATGCGGGATGGGCAAGCGTTCTTCACCCTGTTCGATGCGGCGCCGTTCCTGATCCTGACCGTCGTAGGTGAGACGTTCGTGATCATCTCGGGCGGCATCGACCTCTCCGTCAGCGGCATCCTTGCCCTGGCGACGGTGGTTGCGGCGTCGCTTCTCTACATGGGCTGGAACCCGTGGGTGATCTTCCCTATCGTGCTCCTGATCGGGATGGCCTTCGGGCTCGTGATGGGTCTGTTCATTACGTACTTGAAGGTGCAGCCGTTCATCGCCACGCTGGCCGGTATGTGGCTGGCTCGCGGTCTGTGCTACGTCATCAGCGATGCCGAAGTACGGATCAGTGATGCAACCTACACCACACTCGGACAGACGAAGATCCTGATCCCGGGACTGGCTGATCCAGCCACGAAACGGGGCGACTACATCACGTATCTTGTAGTCGTGGCCATGGCCGTGTTCTTTGTCGGTCTGTATTTGGCCCACTACACGCGTTTCGGTCGGACGATGTACGCGATGGGCGGCGGCAACGGAGCGAACGAGATATCCGCCCGCTTCATGGGGTTGCCGGTAGATCGGACCAAGGTTCTTGTATACGTCATCAGCGGCTTCTGCTCCGCTCTGGCAGGCATCTTGTACAGCATCTACGTCATGTCCGGACGTGGGAATCATGGTACTGGCTTCGAGTTGACCACCATCGCGGCGGTAGTCATCGGCGGCGTCGCGCTGACTGGTGGGGAAGGGTATCTGATCGGCGCTCTGGTCGGCGTCATGATCACGTCTCTGATACAGAGCCTGATCCAGTACAACGGGCAGCTGAGTTCCTGGTTGGTGTACATTTTCATCGGTGCGCTGATGCTCCTTTTCATCGTCATCCAGAGCACCGTAGCCGCCTGGAACGCGGCGGCGGTGGGGCGCGCCCGTGCGGGCGGTCATGCCATGCGCAGAGTGCCGACGGTGTGGTACAAGAGAAAGGCAGTTCGCCGCAGCGTAGGGGCCGTGGTGGTCGCCGCCGTTGTCGGGACGACCGTGTTCGTGATCGTCCCGAACGTGTTCCAGTCGGGGGCGACTATCACTTGCACGCTCCAGCCAATGAGACCTGACCAAGCGAAGACCCTCGCTCAGGGTGACGCCGTGATCGTGTACGAGCGCAACGGAGGCACGACCTGCGTCGACGAGCTGTATGCCATCTACCCCGACGGCCGGATCGTCTCCGACTACGGCGCCAACAACACCAAGACGACGCATGTCGCGGCAGACCAGGTCACTGCACTCCTGAAGCAGATCAACGATCTCGGCTTCTTCACCCCCAACTTCTACTCGGCGCACCATACGCCCTGTGGCGCCTGCTTCGAGTACTCGACGACTGTCACGTACCAAGGGCAGACGAAGACAGTCGACGCCGTGGACGGCGGAACGGACGTGCCAGCAGACTACTGGCTAATGACAGGATACCTAGCCCCAATCTTGTACGGCGGTAACCAGTGATGAACGGTGATTGCAGGATGAGTATGCGACTGACGCTGGCCGCAGTCGTCGTCTTTGGATTGGTGGTCAGCGGTTGCGACTACATCGTTCCACCGATCACGTTCGATACGCCCACACCGGCTGCCGGAAAGGGCTGGGCCGCGATTGTCACCGGGGTCTCAGACGTCAGCGGCTCGCTGCACGTGGATCTCTCCATACGGAATAACGAGAATGACTGGAGCGCGATGAATGTCGCGGCCAGCAAGGCCAGAGTGACGGACTCGACGGGCAAGAGCAGCGATTGCGGCACAGTGTTCGTAGGCACTGCAGTGTTCGTAAACAGCAGCGGCTGGTTTCTTCCCCCCGGCTTCATCATGAAGGGATATACGGGCGGGACGGTGGACAAACCGGAGACGCAGCTGCTCTACGTTGAATGCGCTGGTGTGAAGAAGGCTGCGGGTGAGAAACTCTCGATCGACTACGCGTACATCGACGGGCCATTCAACTACTACCGGGCCTCGCAGGCGACAAAGGGCACCTTCAACCTGGATCTGGACAAGGTTGTCACGGACACGAAGTATCCGGTTGCGCAGACGGTGGCGGCCGCCAAAGTGGAGAAGTCTGACGCCGTGATCAAAGGTATCAATGATTGCACCGTCCAGTTGACTGATGTCAAGCGCACTGACACGGGATTCGAGTTCGACTGGAAGAGCACGAACCCAAGCCACGATCGAGCATATGTGCACATCGGCAATCCTCCCGTCATCGGCGCGGACGGCGTGATGTACGGGTTCTATGAGAGCCCCCACCTAATAGATGTTCCGATCACGCCCGCGGATGGGGGCAGCGCGACGTGGAACACGACCGTTTCGGTACCGAAGGATGCGAAGGGCTTCTACATCCTGCTGCCGTTGGAGACCCAGCAGCAGAAGTTCTTCGTAGACCACGTGGTGGACATAACCACCAAGTAGCCTGCCGCCGGCACGGCGGCGCGGGGGAGCGGCGTTCGTGCCGGCATCGGCAGCAGCCGGGATGGATCGATGTCCCGTTCGGGCAAAGGCTGCTGGAGGGCACGCATCGGAGCGTTTGCCGTTGAACGGCAGAACATATGGGAGCAGTTGAATTGAAGGCGCTCGGCGAGTTCGAGGTCTGGTTTCTGACCGGGAGCCAGGACCTGTACGGCGAGGAGACGCTTCGGCAGGTGACCGCCAATTCGGAGCGGATCGCGGCGGGGCTGAGCGAGTCGGCGGCGATCCCGGTTCGGGTCGTCAGCAAACCAGTGGTGAAGTCGCCTGAAGGCATCACCGCCGCTTGCCTGGAAGCCACGGCGTCTGCCGAGTGCGTTGGCGTCATCGCGTGGATGCACACCTTCTCCCCGGCGCGGATGTGGATCGCGGGCCTTCAAGCCCTCCAGAAGCCGCTTCTTCACCTTCACACCCAGTTCAATCGCGATCTCCCGTGGGGCGAGATCGACATGGACTTCATGAACCTGAACCAGGCGGCTCACGGCGATCGTGAGTTCGGGCACGTGGAGACGCGGCTGGGCATCGCCCGCAAGACCGTCGCCGGCCACTGGCAGAACCCCGCCGTGGCCGATCGGATCGGGTCATGGGCGCGGGCGGCGTGCGCATGGCACGAGGCCCATCATCTCAAGGTGGCGCGGTTCGGCGACAACATGCGTCAGGTGGCGGTGACCGAGGGCGACAAGGTGGAGGCCCAGATCCGCCTCGGGGTCGCCATCAACGGGTACAGCGTCAGCGACCTCGCCGACGCGGTGCGCGCCGTCCCGGAAGCCGCGGTCGACGGGTTGATCGAAACCTACGAGTCGAGCTACGACCTCGCGGCGAGCCTGCGCGCGAATGGCGCCGACAGGGAAGCGCTGCGCGAGGCCGCTCGAATCGAGGCCGCTATTCGAGCCTTCCTGACCGAGGGTGGCTTCGGTGCCTTCACGGACACCTTCGAGAACCTCGATGTGCTTCGCCAGCTACCCGGGATCGCCGTCCAGCGTCTGATGGCCGACGGCTTTGGGTTCGGCGCGGAGGGCGACTGGAAGACCGCCGTCATGGTCCGTCTCCTCAAGGTCATGGCCAGGGGACTCCCGGGCGGGACATCGCTCATGGAGGACTACACCTATCACCTCGGCACGGAGGGAGAGAAGGTACTGGGCGCCCACATGCTCGAGGTCTGCCCGACGATCGCAGACGGGAAGATCTCGTGCGAGATCCATCCCCTGTCCATCGGCGGCCGCAGCGACCCGGTCCGGCTTGTCTTCACCGCCGGTTCCGGTCCGGCCGTAGTCGTGGCTCTCATGGACATGGGGGACAGGTTCCGGCTCCTGGCCAACGAGATCGACCTGGTTCCGCCGGACAAGCCGATGCCTCGACTGCCCGTCGGCCGTGCGGTGTGGAAGCCGCGCCCGAGTTTCTCGACCGCGACCGAGGCGTGGCTCATGGCGGGTGGCTCCCATCACACCGTTCTGAGTCGGGCCATTGGAATCGAGCCGCTCGCCGACTTCGCCGAAATGGCCGGCCTCGAGTTCCTGGTGATCGATGCCGAGACGACGATCCCGGGCTTCAAGAAGGAGCTCCGCTGGAACCAGGCTTACTACCATCTGGCTCGCGGCTTGTAGCCACAACACAGCCGGGTAGAACGGAGCAACGTCTATGTCGGCCCTGGAGCTGCCGGAGCTGCGGGAGCTGGTGTGGCGCGCCAATCAGGCCCTCGTTCGGTCCGGTTTGGTGACTCTCTCCTTCGGTAACGCCAGCGGCGTCGACCGCGCAGCCGGGGTGCTGCTGATCAAGCCCAGCGGCGTGCCCTACGACCAGCTCCGTCCCGAGCAGCTCGTGGCCGTCTCACTGGTCGACGGTCGCGTGGTGGAGGGTGACCTGCGACCTTCGTCCGACACTCCGACCCACCTCCTCCTTTACCAGCGCTATCCGGAGATCGGCGGCGTGGTGCACACCCACTCGACGGCGGCCACAGCCTGGGCCCAGGCGGGCCGGCCGATCCCGCCGCTCGGAACGACCCACGCGGACCACTTCCACGGAGCCGTTCCGGTGACGCGGCAGATGCTCGAGAGCGAGGTCGCGGGCGAGTACGAGCGAGAGACTGGTGCCGTGATCATCGAGACGCTGGAGCGTCAAGGGCTGGGCGCCGCGGAGATGCCCGCCGTCCTGGTTGCCTCCCACGGCCCGTTCACCTGGGGTCCCGACGCCCAAGCTGCCGCCGACAACGCCACCGCCCTCGAGGCCGTGGCGGCGATGGCGATCCGGACGTTCGCCCTCAACCCGGAGGTTGAACCGATAGCCGGCTACCTGCTCGAACGCCACTTCCGGCGTAAGCACGGGCCGGACGCTTACTACGGGCAGGGGCCCGCGCGGGGAGCTGGGCGGCAAGCGCGGTCTGGCGAGGCCGGCCGGGGGCCGAGATGATGACGCCGGCGGCCGAGATGAAGACGCCGGCGGCCGTCACCGAAGCGGCCCGGATCTACGCCGCCGGCGACATCCGCGTCGGCCGCGAGCCGGTGGTCGGTCCCGGGCCCGGTGAGGTCCTGCTGCGAGCGACCGCAGTGGGCCTGTGCGGCTCGGATCTGCACTGGTTCGAGGAAGCCGGCATCGGCGACTCAGTTCTCACCCGGCCCCTCATCCTGGGCCACGAGATCGGGGCCGTCATCGCCGCGGGGCCGCGGGCGGGCCAGCGAGTGGCGGTCGATCCGGCCTCAGACTGCGGCCTTTGCGGGCCGTGCGTCGAGGGTCGTGCCAACTTGTGTGTGGCCATGCGTTTCGCCGGCCACGGGAGCACGGATGGGGGACTGCGCACGTTCATGGCCTGGCCGGAGCGGCTGTTGTCGCCGCTGCCCGACGCCATCGGCGACGACGAGGCCCCGTTGCTGGAAGTGCTGGGCGTGGCGCTTCACGCCCTGGACCTCGGCCTGGTGGCGCCCGGCGGGCGCGCCGGAGTCTACGGCTGTGGACCCATCGGCCTGCTGCTGGTGCAGCTCCTGCGCCGGCAGGGGCTGTCCACGGTCGTGGCCACGGATTTGCTGTCTCACCGCGTGGCCGCCGCGAAGTCGATGGGCGCCACGGACGCATTCCTGGTGGACGGTGACGCCGGGTCGGGGTTTACGCCCGAACGCCGACTTGCCCGAGAGCTGCCGGTCGACGTCGCCTACGAGGTCTCCGGCACCAATGCGGCGTTATCGGACGCAATCGCGGCCGTTCGGCCCGGTGGACGGGTCGTGCTGATCGGCATCCCGACCGGCGATAGGACCACGTTCGAAGCGGGCGCTGCACGCCGCAAGGAACTAGCTCTGCTCGAGTGCCGTCGGATGGTCGCGTCGGACCTGCCGCGCGCAATCCAGCTGGTGGCAGCCGGGTCGATCGATCTGAGGTCGTTGATCACTCACCGGTTCCACCTCTCCGAGGCCCAGGAGGCGTTCGAGACGCTGGCGGAACGTCGGGGCGTGAAGGTGATCGTTCAACCCAACGCGGAGTGACCGGGCAGGACCGGGAGGAGGAATGATGGCTGAGCCCGCTACACCATCAGTGGGGACTTCGGAACGGACAGAAGTCAGGATCGCCACGGGAACGCCAGCGGCGGGCACGGCTGGCACGTGCCGAGGAGGATTCCGGTGAACCAGCAACAGGGCAGCGCGGCGGAGCTGATCCGGTCGGGTGGCGCCATCCTCGGGATCGAGTTCGGCTCGACCCGAATCAAGGCGTCCCTCATCGGGCCCGACACGACGCCGCTTGCGTCGGGCTCGCATGCCTGGGAGAACCAGCTCAAGGACGGCGTCTGGACCTACGACATGGAGGACGTCTGGAAGGGCCTGGCCGACTGCTACGCCTCGCTCGTCCAGGACGTGCGCGCCCGCTACTCCCTGGAGCTGCAGACCGTCGCGGCCATGGGCTTCAGCGGGATGATGCACGGGTACGTGGCGCTGGACGCCGAGGGCAAGCTGCTGGTGCCGTTCCGCACGTGGCGGAACAACATAACCGGCAAGGCCTGCGCCGAGCTGACCCCGCTCCTCGACTTTGCCGTCCCGCAGCGCTGGAGCGTCGCCCACCTGTACCAGTCGATCCTGGAGGCGCAGCCGCACGTGCCGCGGATCGCCCACCTCACCACGCTGGCCGGCTACGTGCACTGGAAGCTCACCGGCGAGCACAGGATGGGTGTGGGCGAGGCCTCGGGCGTGTTCCCCATCGACCCAGTCAGCGGTGACTGGGACGCCGCGCGAATGGCGAAGTTCGACGCTCTCATCGCGCCGCGCAAACTGGGCTGGAAGCTCCGGGACATCCTCCCTGCCGTCCTGCCCGCCGGCCGCCCGGCCGGGAAGCTCACTGCCGCGGGCGCGAAGCTGCTCGACCCTTCGGGCAAGCTTCCGGCCGGCATCCCGCTGTGTCCTCCCGAGGGCGACGCGGGCACGGGCATGGTCGCCACCAACGCCGTCCGCCCGCGCTCGGGGAACGTTTCCGCGGGCACCTCGGTGTTCGCGATGATCGTGCTGGAGAAGAGCCTGGCCCGCGTCCACGAGGAGATCGACATCGTGGTCACGCCCGACGGGAAGCCCGTGGCCATGGCCCACTCGAACAACGGGTCCTCCGACCTCGACGCCTGGATCGCCCTCTTCGGCCAGGTCGGCAAGGCGCTGGGTGCCGAGGCACGGCCCGACGACCTGTACGGCAAGCTCCTGCCGCTGGCGGTGCTGGGAGATCCGGACGCGGGCGGGCTCCTCTCCATCAACTACGTCTCCGGCGAGCACATGACCGGCTTCACCGAGGGCCGGCCGCTGTTCGCACGGAGCCAGGACAGCAAGTTCACCCTGGAGAACTTCGTGCGGGCGATGTACTACGCCTCGCTCTGTGCCATGCGGACCGGCATGAACATCCTCACCGAGCAGGAGGGGGTGATCATTGAGGAGATCCGCGGCCACGGCGGCTTCTTCAAGGGCGGCGACACCGGGCAGCGCATGATGGCCGCCGCGCTCGACGTTCCTGTCAGCATCCCCGCCACCGCCGGCGAGGGCGGGGCCTGGGGCATGGCCGTGCTGGCCGCCTACATGCTCCGCACCGACGCCAAGAAGTCGCTGCCCGACTACCTCGACGAGCGCATCGCCAAGAGCATCGGCAAGCCCGTCAAGCCCGACCCTCGCGACGTGAAGGGCTTCACCGAGTTCTTCGCGCGCCACAAGAAGGGGCTCGCCATCGAGCGCGAGGCGGTGAAGGCGCTGAGTTGAGCGTTCGTGCCTACGCGAACCGGCGAGGAGTGATCGGGGGAGTGGGTGGGGATGGTTCCGCGTGGGACGGGACCGGCCTGCAGCGGCCTGGCTCGCTCCGGGCGGCCGGGATCGTCTAGGCCGAGTACGTCGGGCTGCACGACCTGTTCGGCCGCCCGGGCGGGGACCCGACCATGAAGACGCTCAAGAAGATCCGCGCTGCAGCCAAGGAAGCTGCCGGTTCGCCGGCATAGCTCCGCGCGCTGGCTCAGTCCTCGCAGGGCGCTCCGACCGACCCCCAGTGAGCCGTCCGTTCGGCGCCGGCCGACGGTCCATGCGGCAGGGTGTCGGGTAGGTCGGGCGCTGTACCATCTGAGGGCCATCGTTTGGAACCGTTCCCGGCTTCGGTGCGCCCCGCGTGCATTCGGCCGGGCATCTTCAGGAGAACGAACGCATGCCCAAGGTTGCCGGCTCCGTCAAGGAACTCCTCGCCGCCCTCGACGGCATCGTGCGGATCGAGGGGGAGCGGCTCGTCGTCACCGACGAGGACGGCCTCCGGACGCGCGGCATCTACGATCTCGTCTGGACTGCCACCTTCGTCGAGGACGAGGCCACGGCCGAGGCCGCTCGCTGGATCGTCTGGGAGGCCAGCCAGGCCGTCGGCGCTCGCTCGGCGAGCATCCAGGAGCTGTACAAGGTCCGCTCCCGCGGCTACTACGAGGGGATGACCGTTCCGGCCATCAACCTTCGCGCCCAGACCTTCGACATGGCGCGCGTCATCCTCGAAACGGCCAGGAAGAACGACTCGGCCGCGGTCATCTTCGAGCTGGCGCGTTCCGAGCAGACGTACACCTTCCAGCGCGTGTCCGAGTACGCCACGAGCGTCCTCGCCGGCGCCATCGCCGCCGGGTGGAAGGGCCCGGTCTTCATCCAGGGCGACCACTACCAGTTCAACGCCAAGAAGTACGCGGCGGATCCCGAGAAGGTGACCGAGGAGATCCGCAAGGCCTGCCGCGACGCCATCGCCGCCGGCTACCGGAACATCGACATCGACAGCTCCACGCTGGTGGACCTGTCCTTCCCGACGCTCGACGCGCAGCAGCATGAGAACTACATGCGCGCTGCCGAGCTGACCACCCTCATCCGTTCCCTCGAGACCGACGGCGTGACCGTCAGCGTCGGCGGCGAGATCGGCGAGGTCGGCAAGAAGAACTCCACGCCGGACGAGCTCAAGGCCTATCTCGACGGCTACCGCCGCGAAATGGACGCGCGCTCCATCGGCCTGTCCAAGGTTTCAGTCCAGACCGGCACCAGCCACGGTGGCGTGCCGCTGCCGGGCGGCGGAGTGGCCAAGGTCGCGCTCGACTTCGATGTCCTGGCCGAGCTCTCCACGGTCGCCCGCTCGTACGGCCTCTCCGGCGCGGTCCAGCACGGTGCCAGCACCCTGCCGGACGAGATGTTCCACAGGTTCCCGGCCACCGGCTGCGTCGAGATCCACCTCGCCACCGGCTTCCAGAACGCCTTGTACGAGCACCCGGCCTTCCCGGCCGAGCTCCATAAGGCGATCGAGGAATGGTGCTTCGCCAACGCCGCCGACGAGCGCAAACCAGATCAGACGGACACTCAGTTCGTCTACACGGCTCGCAAGAAGGCGATCGGCCCGTTCAAGCGCCAGCTCTGGGACCTGCCGGCCAAGGACGAGATCCTTGCCTCGCAGGCCGCCAAGGTCGATTTCCTGTTCAAGCAGCTCGGCACCCCCGGGAGCCGCGCTCTCGTCGAGAAGTGCGTCAAGCCGGTCGAGTTTCACAAGCCGATCCCGGAGGCTCTCAAGGCGGTCCGGTAGGGTTCCTCAAGCGCGACTCGGAAGGGCGTTCCCGCAAGGGGCGCCCTTCGTTCATTAGCGGGAAGTGCGCGCACCTACGGCGCCTCGAGACCGGCCCGCCCAGCCTGGTCGCGGATCAGGCCGCCGTGGTAGTAGAGCTCGTAGGCGGTCCGGCCTGCACGCTCGATCCATTCGCGGCCCTGGAACCACGTGGCGTCGCCGGTGCTTGTGTCGTGGTACGCGCAGTCGCCGTCCGTGGCCTCGAAGCCGCCCAGAAACCGGTCCTCTTCGTACATCTTCGTCAGGCTCGACTTGATGACCTGGCCGGCGCGCTCCGCTGAGATCAGATCCGGTTCGATCACCCGGCCGAAGTAGTTCTCCGCCCAGACCGGCCGCCCGCGCCAGCAGACGACCTCCTCGCCAACGAAGTCGGTCCCGCCAAAGTAGCAGTCGTGGTATGTGAAGTCGCCGGCCGAGTGTTCGAGGTCGTGGGAGCCGGGGCGAAGTGGCGCAGCCGGCGTGCCGTCGCCGACGTACGTTCGGCGTTTGGCCTCGACGATGAAGGCCTCGAGCTGGTCGAGGGGAGGATGGGGCATGTTCGGTTCTCCGGAGTCTGGCCGTAGCCTGGCGGTCGAGGCCGCTCAACCCACGAGCGAACTCGCCTGAGGGAAGTCTCCGCTGTGCGTGTGACATCTAGAGTGTCACACGGAGCGGCCGGACCGATGCTCCGCCCGCTACGATCAGCTCATGACAGAGCCTGCTGTTTCCCCGACCGAGCTGCTCCGCTGGCGCGACACGGCGCTGGCGCTGTGCGACGAGGCCGACCGGCTGTCGATGGCTAGCTTCCGGCGCGAGCTGCGCGTCGAGGAGAAGGCCGACGGGAGCTTCGTCACCGAGGTCGACCGATCGATCGAGCATGTGCTGCGCGATCGCATTCGGGCGGCATATCCGGCCTGCGGGCTTGTCGGCGAGGAGGAGGGGACCGAGGCGGCAGGCGCGTCGGTCTGCTGGTACGTCGATCCCATCGACGCCACTCACAACTACGTGCGAGGCATCCCGATCTTCGCCACGTTGCTGGCCGCCGCCGTGGGCGGCGAGGTGCAGCTCGGCGTCGTGAGCGCTCCGGCGTTGCGCGAGCGCTGGGTCGCGTGGCGAGGAGGGGGAGCCTGGCGCGGCAGCGATCGCATCGCCGTGAGCCGGATCGCTACCATCGCCGAGAGCAAGCTCCTCTACGGCAGCCGAACGGCGGACATGCGGTCCGGCTTGATGCCCGGCCTGGACGCGACCCTCGCCGCAGCGTGGCGAGAGCGAGGCTTCGGAGATTTCTGGGGCTACATGCTCGTGGCCGAAGGGGCGGCCGAGGCCATGATCGAGACCGGCGCGCATCCGTGGGACTGGGCCGCGCCACTCGTGATCGTCGAGGAGGCCGGTGGCCTCTTCACCACGGCCGCGGGCGAGCGGCGCATCGACGGGGCGTCGGCGGTCGCGACGAACGGTCTGATCCACCGGGAACTGCTCCGGTCGTTGGGTGTCCCATCGCGGCGGTGACGCTGCGGAGACGACAACTGTTGTTAGGGGGCCTGTCATCGGCTCGCCGACCCGGCTAGACTCGGGGTCGTTCCCGGAAGGTGGAACGCTATCCCTGGCCCAAGTCGGGCGGACCGACCGGCGAGCCCGCAAGCATGGAGGCTGAACGATGGGCGACAAGACCCCCAAGCGACCGCCAAAGGTGAAGAAGCCGAAGCCCAAGCCGCAGCCGCCCGCCAAGGGCGCATAGGAACGCCGGCAAGGCGATCAGGCGGCCGCCCGGGGCAGCGGTTCGGGCGGTCCTGACCCGTTCGAATTCGGAGGAAGCGATGCCCGCGCCGGTCCGACCCGGCGTCTTCATCGGCGCGCGGCTGCTAGACGGCCGCTCGCCCGACGGGATAGCCGACGGAATCCTGGTTACCGACGATCAGGGCCGAATCGCCGCGGCCGGCCCTGCCGCAACGACGGCACTACCCGGTGACGCGGAGCGCATCGACTTCACGGGTTTGACCGTCCTGCCGGGCATCATCGACTGCCACGTCCATCTGGCGTGGGTGAAGCTCGAGCCGCTTCACGATCAGGTCCAACGGTCTGTCACCGACATCGTCGTGCGGGCGCTCCAGACCGGCCGCGAATTCCTGGAAGCGGGCGTGACCACGGTCCGCGACGCCGGCTACACCCCCGCCGGCATCAAGCGTGCCTTCGCCTCGGGCGCCTTCCCTGGGCCGCGTACCCAGGTCAGCTGCCAGCCGCTCTCCCAGACGGGCGGACACGGCGACGACTGGACGCCCTCTGGAATCGTCGTGAAGACGGAGATGAGCGACCTTCCACCCGGGATCGCCGACGGTGTGGACGCCGTGCGTCGCGCCGCCAGGCTGCAGATCCGGGCCGGCGCAGATTGGATCAAGGTCATGGCGACGGGCGGCGTTCTCTCGGCCGCGGACACGCCGGACGCCAGCCAGTTCACGATCGACGAGATCCGCGCCATCGTCGAGGAGGCCCACGCCGCCGGCATCAAGGGCACATTCGCTCACGCTGAGGGAACGGCCGGCATCAAGAACGCACTGCGCGCCGGCATCACCAGCATCGAGCACGGCGACCTGATCGACGACGAGGGTATCGATCTGATGCTCGAACGGGACGTGCCTCTCGTACCGACCTTCAACATCAACTTCGCGCTCATGGACCCGGGTCGCGTGGCTCGGGGCGAGGTTCCTCCCTGGGCCGTCGAGAAGATGAGGTACCTCTTCGAGCGCCAGCAGGGCAATTTCCGTCATGCCGTCGAGCGCGGCGTGCGAATCGTGATGGGCACGGACAGCTTCAATGGGATGTACCCGCCGGCCGAGCTGGCCTACCTGGCCGACTTCGGGCTCGGGCCCTTCCGGGCGATCCAGGCGGCCACGACCGAGGCTGCCGAGCTGCTCGGCCTGGCCGACCAGATCGGGACGCTGGAGGCGGGCAAGCAGGCCGATCTGGTCGCGGTTTCCGGCGACCCGCTGGCCGAGCCGGAGCTGTGGCGCGATCCCGCCCGGATCGTGTTCGTTATGCAGGGCGGCCGGATCGTGGCGGATCGCCGCGGAGCCTAGACGGTGATCTTCCGCTGTGCGGCGATCATCCTGGACGTGTGGCTGGCGGCGGTTCGGATGCTCACGAGCCCCCGACGGACGTGGCGGTCGATGCGTCGCGCCCCGCCGGCGCTGCCCGGCGACCGGTTCGGAGCGGCCGCTCGCCGCGCCGATGGGGAGATGGCCGCACGTCGCGACGACGGGTCTTCCCGACCCTTTCCGGCAACAATGCTGCGAGACTGACGTCGTCGAGTAGCGAGGAGACGTCGATGGCAACCAGCGTCCAGGTCACTTTCGATTGCGCCGATCCCCGAAGACAGGCCGAGTTCTGGGCGAAGGCACTCCACTACCGGTTCCCTGATCCCCCAGACGGATTCGGCACCTGGGAGGATTGGGCGCGCGCCCAGGGCATCGCTCAGGAGAACTGGAACGATTGGGCGGCGGTCGAAGATCCCGACGATCTCGGGCCCCGCCTTTACTTCCAGCGCGTGCCCGAGGGGAAGGTCGCCAAGAACAGGATGCACCTCGACCTGAACGTAGGCGGCGGGCGGGACGTGCCCTTTGAGGAGCGCAAGCTCCACGTCTATGCCGAAGTGGAGCGGCTCAGGACACTGGGCGCCGACGATCATCGGGGTGCGATCGAGCAGGACGGCGAGTTCTGGGTCCGCATGAACGACCCCGAGGGGAACGAGTTCTGCGTCCAGTAGATCGAGCCGTCGGAGACGAAACCCGACCAAAGCCGTAGGATATCGGTCGGAGTCGCGCCGGCCGCCGGGCGCGCCGAAGCCACGTGTCGAGGAAGTCACCAGACATGCCGACCCTGACCGAAGATGCCGTTCTCAAGGCTCTGGCTACCGTCCAGGAGCCGGAGCTCGGGGGCAATCTCGTCGCCCGAAACATGATCAAGGACCTTGTGATCGATGGCGCCAGGGTCGCCTTCACGATCGAGCTGACGACCCCGGCCTGTCCACTCAAGGACGAGATTCAGGCTCGGGTCGAGGCGGCTCTCAAGCCGATCGGGGCACGGGAGATCGAGGTCGGTTGGGGCGCCACGGTTCGACGTTCCACTCCGACGGCGCCGCAGATGCTGCCGGGCGTGAAGAACATCGTGGCGGTGGCGTCCGGCAAGGGCGGGGTCGGCAAGACGACGGTGAGCGTGAACCTGGCCGTGGCGCTGGCCCGGGCCGGCGCCTCGGTCGGCCTGCTCGATGCCGACATCACCGGGCCCAACATTCCGATGATGATCGGCGCCGAGGGTCAGCCCGTGGCCAGCGCCAACGGCAAGATCACCCCGATCGAGGCGTACGGGGTCAAGGTGATCTCCATCCAGTTCTTCCTGCCCGAAGGCCAGCCGGTCGTGTGGCGCGGGCCGCTGGTAGGAGGCGCCATCCAGCAGTTTCTGCGGGACGTGGAGTGGGGCGACCTCGACTATCTGGTCGTGGACCTGCCGCCCGGCACATCCGATGCGCAGCTGACGCTGGCGCAGTCCGTGCCGCTCACCGGCGCGGTGCTGGTTACCACACCGCAGCAGGTGGCTCTCGCGGATGTGGCCAAGGCGATGGCGATGTTCAAGCGTGTCAGCGTGCCGATCCTGGGCCTCGTCGAGAACATGTCGGGCTTCGTGTGCGCTCACTGTGGCGAGGTGACCGACATCTTCGGCCGTGGCGGCGGCGAGCGCTTCGCCGTCGAGAACGGCATCGACTTCCTCGGCGGGGTCCCGCTCGACGTGACCGTCCGCCAGGGCGCGGATGTCGGCGTGCCGGCCGTGGCTCAGAGCCAGGCGGGACCCGCGGTCAAGGCCCTCGAGCACGTCGCCCGGGCGATCGCCGGGAAGGTCAGCATTCAGGCCGCGCGCAAGCAGCCGATCCTCACGGTTTCCTGAAGGGGCGAGGGGCATCGCCGGTGCCCATTGGCCGGCGTGAGTTCGTCGCATTCTGAACCGACTGATCAAGTAGGTTGCGACGGCGGCCGTCGAACGGCCTCGGCTCGGGCTAGTATTCGGTTGTCCCGAGGAGGTCCCGATGCCCTGTCCTGATTGCGGTTCGCCGACCGCTCCGGGCGCCCGTTTCTGTTACCAGTGCGGTCGGAGACTGGGCGCGTTGACGGACGGGCTGACCGCCGGCGACCGGCGCGTCGTGAGCGCTCTGTTCGCCGATCTGGTCGGGTACACACGGCTCGTCGATGAGCTCGACCCGGAGGAGGTTCGAGCGCGCGTCGACGGCGCCCTTGGTCTCCTGGGCCAGGCTGTCGTCCGCTTCGGCGGCTCGCTCGAGAAGTTCGTCGGGGATGCCGTCCTGGCCGTCTTCGGCGCCCCCGTGGCCCACGACGACGATGCCCTGCGGTCCTGCCTATGCGCCCTGGAGATGCAGGCCGCGCTGGCCCGCAGGGCCATCGGGCGCGATCGGCCGCTGAAGCTGAGGATCGGGATCGCCACCGGAGAGGTGGTCGCGGCCGTCAGGGAGCTGGCGGGAACGCGGTCTCTGGCTCTGACGGGCGATCCCATGACGACCGCGGTGCGGCTCCAGCAGATGGCCGAGCCTGACGAGATCCTGCTCGACGGCGCGACCGCCTCGGCCGTGGAAACGCGCATCAGCGTGGAGCATGTCGGCGAAAGCCTTCTCCGAGGGCAGAGTCGCGCGGTCGCGGTGCATCGCCTCCGAAGCGAGCGCCGTATCGTCAGCCACCCCTGCCGGCGGGCGGCCCCGCTGATCGGTCGGGATGCCGAGAAGGCGCGCCTTACCGATCTGCTGCGCCGTGCAGCTCAGACCGGGCGCGGCGGGGCCGTGCTCGTGCGTGGCGAGCCAGGGATCGGCAAGTCCCGGCTACTGTCCGAGATGGAAGATGATGCCCGGGCCGCGGGCTTCGCCTGGATGTGGCTCGACAACGCGCCCCATGGCATGGAGATGCCATATCGGGCTGCCCGCGGCATGGCCGACTGGCTGGCCGACGAAGAGGGGGTCCAAGCAGGCCTTATCGCTCGCCGGCTACTCTTCGGGGCGGACGTGGCACCCAGTATGGATCCGGAAAAGGCGCGTCTGATGCTGGGGGCGATCGCCGTGATGGCCCGCGATTCCGAGATGACGCTGCTGGCGGAGGAGGGCTGGGAGCCGGCGCTCGTGGGTCTTGCGGATGCTGCCGAGCTAGCGGCCGGGCTACAGCTCGTCACCGAATTCTGGGTCACCCGGATGGTTGCCGAGCAGCCGCGCTGCATCGTGATAGACGACTTCCACTGGATGGACCCTTCGAGCCGGCAGCTGATGGACCACATGATTTGCATGGCCGCCGACCTGCCGCTGGTCATCCTGACGGGCTCGAGACCGCCCGCCACTCCGGCGTGGACGAGCTTGCCTCACGTCGAGTTGATCGATCTGGGCGGCCTCGACGAGGCTGCCACGGAGGAGCTTGGCGCGGCCGTCGCCGGTGCCGCCCTGGAATCGGAGTCCGCCCACTGGCTATACCAGCGGACGGCCGGGAATGCGCTCTTCGTTGGCGAGATCATGCGGACCCTGAGTGAAACCGGCTGGCTCGAGCAGGTCGGTGAGCGATTGCGGATCGATCGTGGCGCGGCCAGGCGAGGCGTGCCGCTCAGTTTGCGAGCACTGCTCGGCGCCCGCATCGACGCTCTGCCGCCCGCGCCCCGAAGGGCCCTGGAGGTCGCCGCCGTCATCGGCATGACGTTCTCGGAGCCGCTCATGTGCGCTTTGTGCGGCGGTACGCAGACGGAGAATCTCCGTCAGCTGGCCGAGGCCGGAATCGTGACTCAGGCCGAGGAGATCGGCGCGGTCACGGATCAGTGGCGGTTCCGCCACCAGCTCTTCCTCGACGCGGCCTATGGACGCCTGCTGGCCGGCCGGCGACGGCAGCTGCACGCCGAGCTGGCGGATCAGCTCGAGACCGTGGAGCCACGGGTTGGTGCCGCCGAACTGGCGCGCCACCGGGTCGCCGCCGGCGATATCGAGCGGGCCCTGCCGTTGCTCGAACAGGCTGCCCGGGAAGCCGCCGCGGTCGGAGCGGTAGCAGAGGCAGAGGCGTTCCTGCGCACCGCTGCCGAGCTCCGGGGAGAGGCGGCTCCGGCCGTTCCCTAGCCCCGCCGGCGAGTCGCTTTCGACCCGATCAACGGCAGGACCATGGCGGGTCCGGCCACAGGCATCGTAGCGCCCATGCCTCCTCCGGCCGGCTCAACGGCCGCCGCTCCGGAGGGCAGCGGCACTGCGCTCCAGATGTCGGCTGCCCAGGCCGCGTCGGCAATCTTGGCCTGACCCCTGATCGAGGGATGGAAGTAGTCGACCGTGCTCAGGTCGGCAACGGTGAAGTCGCTCAGGGAAAGGCGCGACTGGCTGGAGGTGCAGTAGAGCTTGCCGGTCGGGGCATCGGTGGCGGCGATCTCATCGCAGACCCTCGTCAGGCTCGCGTCGTACAGCCGTAGATAGGTTTCCGCCTGGTCCAGCGTGGTGGTGCCGTTCTCTCCCAGGAAGGGGGGGCAGTTGTTCGAGACGCGAGGGATGGCCAGGAACGCCTTGGCCTTCGGGTCAAGCTGGGTGATGTCTCGGAAGTGGCTGAAGTCGGGGACCGACATCATCAGTATGCGGCTGCCTGCGGGCAGCCCGGCCCGCAGGATCGAGACGGCCGAGCGCAGGTCGGCCTCGAATGCCGATGGGTCGGTCATGGAGTCGACGCACAGGTCGTTGGTGCCGAGTTCGAAGGTGACGTACGCAGTCTGACCCGACGAGAGCTTCCCGGCTGCCGCCACGACCGCCCTAGCCTGCCGTGGCGCGTCGTTCATCATCCGGCCGGAGGTTGCGGCATCCACCAGCACGGGAGCGCGTCCCAGGGCGCTGAATCGCTCGGCCAGGCTGAAGACGCCGTCGTTCTTGGCGGTGCCGATCACCCATGAGAACTGAGGGTGATCGCGCGGGTAGGCGGCTGCGACGTTGAAGGCCTGGCTGTACGAGTCGCCGATGGCCCCCAGGAGCGCCGGGAGCTGCGGCAGGGTGGGGGCCGGCGTAGGAGTGGGCGAGGCCGTAGGCTCGGGCGTATTCGATGGTGTGGGTGCTGGGCCGGGCGATCTGTCCGAGGTGGACGCCGCGGCCGAAATGGACGGCGTCGCATCGGGCGAGGCCCCGGCCGTGGCGGCGGGATTCCCGCCGGCGAGCGCGGACGCAAGGCCCAGCGTGACGACCAGCGAGGTGGCGGCCACGGCGAGCAGGCCCAGCCCGGCGGCAAGGAGCGGGCGAGACGCAAACCAGGATTTCACTCTGTCCATGCCCCAATCCTAAGGCCCGGGCGGGTCGCGGACAGGCCTGGGTGGCGATCCGAGGGCGGCCCGCGCCGAATCGCGGCCTGACCGATCACCTTCTCCTGCGGCGGCGCCGCCGTCTAGGATGTGGCCATGCTGCAATCCGAATTCGCCCTCGAGGCACTGGGGCGCTGCCGTCTCTTCTCGGGTCTGGGTCCCGAAACCTTGCAGGCCATCGCTCGAACGCTCAGGGTTCGCCACTTCCGCCGTGGCGAGGTCCTGTTCCACGAAGGCGATCCTGGCGATGCCCTGTTCATCGTTGCCTCGGGCGCCATCAAAGTCGTCGTGCCATCGGACGAGGGTGAGGAGGCGATCCTTGCCACTCTCAGACGCGGCGATTTCCTGGGCGAGCTGGCGTTGCTCGATGGAGCGCCGCGCTCGGCCAGTGCGATCGCCCTGGAAGCCACGGATACGCTGGCGCTGCCACGCGATCAGTTCCGAGCCCTGGCCAATACGGAGCCGGCGATTCGAGACGCTCTCCTGACGGCGCTCGTCAGGGAGTTGCGGCGCCTGACGACTCATGTCGCCGAGCTGCACTTCCTCGACCTGACGGGCCGGCTTGCGGCACGGCTGGCACGGTTGGCGGAGGAGAACGGTGAAGCACTACCGAACGGCTCGATCCGGCTCGACGCACCCCTCACCCAGAGCGATCTCGCGGCCATGATCGGAGCTACCCGGCAGAGCGTAAACAAGCTACTCCGCGAGTTCGAGGAAGACGGCCTGCTGCGGTTCGAGCGCGACAGCATCGTCGTGCCGGACGTGCAGGCGCTGGCGAGGGCGGCTCGCCGCTAGCACCGCCCGGGATGGGAAGCCGGCTCAGTGCGGCGTCCGGTCGCTCAGCCCGTAGAGATGACCCCTTCGCGTCCCAGCTGGAGAAGCTGAGCCCGGCTCTCGTCGAGGTGATGAGTGGCGATGCCGAACAGCCGCTTCAACAGCAACTCCGACTGAACGGATCCGCCGCTGAGCAGGGCCAGCAGTCCGGAGGCCGGCACGGAGACCACGACCGCCGGACCTATCGCGCGCGCGGTCGAGAGGGCCTTGGGGTCTTCGCGCAGGGCCGACCAGCCGAGCAGGTCGCCCGCGTGCAGGGTCGAAACGAGGACCCAGCGATGTTCGTGTCGAACGCGCAGGGCCAGCCCGCCCTTTTCGAGCCAGTGAACCTCCGAGATGGGCGCCCCCAGCTCCACGAGAGTCTCCCCGTCGGCCAGCACGCGTCGCACCGAGGATCGCGCAAGCGCCTCGAGGTCGGCCGGGCTCAAGCCCTCGAACAGTGGCAGCCTCGACAGCTCGGCTGCGCTGACACTCTCCGCCGTGCTCATCGCTCGCTCCCGCTCCTTGAGATCGGCCGGAATCCCCGGATGGCTATTGTCCACCCGCTGCCCGTCTGCGCGCTGGACGCCCGGCCGGTCCGGTGGCGCGGCGGTCAGTGTCCCTTCGCGACGCCGAGCAGGAATCCCGCCATCGCCAGCGCGGCCCGGTGCCGTCCCTGCGTGCCGCCGAGGAAGGCGGTCCGGCTTGCTTCCGAGAGGCCCCATGGACCGGCGACGGCCAGATCGACCTGGGTGTCCTCGCCGGTGTCCACCGCCCGCACCGCGATCCCGATCGAGGCTCCGGCCTCCTGCCTGGCGCGTTCCGCAAGGGCGCCGAGCGGCTGGGCCTCATCGTCCGCGGCCAGAATGCGAGCGCCCAACAGCCACGCGGCGTCGCCCAGGAGACGGGCAGCCGAGCCGCCCGTGCCCACCTCTACGAGTGCTGCGGTCCAGGCGTGCTCGCCGAGGTGGCGGCCGAGGACCGCCGGCCACGTGTCGTCATCGCGGCCCCAGACGTGGTCTCCAACGGCGGCCAGGACGGCGGCCGCTGCCTCATCGACGAGCTCCGCCGGGCTGCGTCCCGCTTCCGCCGCCGCGGAGATCCGGACGTCTACCGCGTCAGCCCGTGCATAGGTGGCCACGACGGGATTCCCGGCGCGGAGCAGCTCATCTCCCAGAAGTGCCGCCACGGCCGACTCACCGATCCCCTCGAGGCGGTAGGTCCGGGTGACCCTCTCCCGTCCCAGGCCACGCTCGCGGAGGTGGGGGAGCACCCAATCGCGCCACATCGGGCCCATCTCGCGGGGCGGGCCCGGCAGCGCAACCGCCACCCGGCCGTCGGCCCGATCGATCCACCACCCCGGCGCGGTGCCGCGCTCGTTGGGGATCGGCCTCGCCGAGGGAATCAGCCATGCCTGCTTGAGGTTCGTCTCGGGGAACGCGAGGCCTCGACGCTCGAAGAGGTGGCGCAGCCAGCGCTCGAGCTCGCGATCCACGGTCGGGCGCTCCCCCAGGACCTCGGCGATCGCCTCGCGGGTCAGATCGTCGGGCGTGGGGCCCAGACCGCCGGTAGTCACGACCAGATCGGCGGCTGCCAGGGCCTTGCGAAGGGCGGCTGCGACCGTGGCCAGTCGGTCGGGAAGTGCCGAGATCCACAACACGTCTACGCCGGCGTCCGAGAGCGACCGGGCCAGGTCGCCGCTGTTCGTGTCGCGCGTCTCGCCGGCGGTCAGCTCGCTGCCCACGGCCAGTAGCGCGGCTGTGCGGAGGGATCGGGGGATTCTCGTAGCGGGGCTCACCGCCGGAGTGTACGGTGAGGGGAGCCTCGCCGCCGCCGGGCTGGGCTGCCGTCGACGAACGCGGTCAGCGACCTGCGGCTTGCAGGTGGGTCGCTCGCCGCTGCTATGATCCCGCTGCTGTCTGTTCCACCAAGAAGGAGTCCCTTGGCCGACCGGCCCTCCTCGTCCGATCCATCACCCGCTGAGAACGCCCAGTCCGCACCACCCGGTTTGCGCGAGCAGTTCGGCCGAACGCGAAGCGCGTTCGTCGGGCTGATCTCGGCCCACGTCAAGCTGGCCCGGGCCGAGTTCGCTGAGATTGCCGACGAGATCAAGCGAGCTGCGGCTCTCGGCGGCATCGCCCTGCTGCTGCTGTTCCTGGCCGGAATGCTCGTCGTGGTCGGCACCGTGCTCTTCGTCGACGAGGCCCTTTTCGGCTCGATCGGCTGGGGCGTGCTGCACGGCACCGAGCTTTTCGCCGGCGTGGCGGCTGTTCTGGTGCTGGCGATCATCGATCTCGGCTGGGGTCGAGCCATCGCGAGCTTCGTCGTGGCGCTTGCGGTCGGCCTGGCCGTCGTGGGCGTGCTCGCGGTGGACTGGGCCTCGGTCAGTCACAACAATGCCGGTCTGCCTGGAGCTCTCGTGCTCGGCATCCTTGCCGGCGTCGCGGTGTTCGGGCTGCTCGGCCTGGCGCTCGGCGCCAGCTTCGGGCGAGGCGCCGCCGCGGCCGGTCTGGCGCTGGGAATCGTGCTGGGCGTGCTGATCGGCTGGCTGGCTTCGGCCGGGCCGGGCCTGCGCGTCGCCGTGGCGCTGGGAGTGGCCGCACTGCTGCTGTTCTGGCCGATCTGCGCGGCCGTTCTCGTTTTCCGGCACGGCTTCGACTTTGACAAGCTCAAGGATCGGTTCATGCCCGATCAGACAATCGCTACTACCAAGGAGACGATCGAGTGGGTGCGCGAACAGATGCCGCTCGGGCGGAAGTCGTAGCCCAACGCCAGGTTCTGCTGGACGAGGTCGTCAGGCTCGAGGCTGCCGCCCGGTCGGCGATCGATATTCCGGCGAAGATCCGGCGCGCGCCGGGCAAGACCGCCGCGCTGGCCGCCGGGACGGCGTTCGTCGTTCTCGGTGGCCCGAAACGTGGCTACCATGCCGTTCGCCGCGCGATTCTCGGGCCGCGGGCCGACCTGCCGAAGTCGATGCTGCCGGAACAGATCGACAAGGCTCTGAGCTCGCTCGGGGACGACGGCGATCGCGTGCGAGGGCTGCTCGAGCGCGAGTTCGTGGGTTACCTCGAGAAGAACAAGCCCGTCCGCGAGGCGCGCGACCTGCGAGGCACGCTCTCAGAGCTCGGTGGGAACATTCTCCGGCCCGTGACCGCCCAGGCGGGCAAGCGGCTGGCCAAGGAGCTCTTCTCGCCGGACGGCGGCGGCTTCGCCGAAGCGATGAGTCGGATCAAGGCGCGTCGTGACGCCCGGAGAGCGGAGCAAGATGCCGGCCCGGCTCCGGCTAGCGACGCGGCCGGACCGGATCGCAAGTCGCAGCCTCGCCCCGGCCGTCGCCGCAACGTGCTCCGCCCGCGCTGACGACCCGCGCGTCGCGACGAGCCCGCGCCGCCCGAGACCCCGCTAGACTCTGAGGCCGCGGGCGAGTGGCGGAATGGCAGACGCGCCAGCCTTAGGAGCTGGTGCCGCGTTAGCGGCGTGTCGGTTCGACCCCGACCTCGCCCACCAGTTCTGGCATGTGCTGGCTGATACTCGGTAGTCGACCAATGCGGCTTGGCAGGCCCGCCCACGAGCAAACCGGCTTCAGCGCTTCGCGGGATCGGCTACTGCCACATCCAGGCCAGCGTGATGAAGGCCATCTCCAGGCCGATCACGGTCAAGAGGATGAACTCGATCGCCGGGACCACCCGCGAGGGTCGTGACGGCTCCTTCCGGTGGGCAGCCTGACGCTCGCGCCGATCCCAGATGCCCCAGAACGCGATGCCCACCCGTGCCAGCACCAGGAACGCCGCCGCGACCAGGGCCACGCCAAGGCCCCATTCGCCGACCGTCCGCAGGATGGACGGCCAGCTCGCGATCTGCGACAGCCCGTCGAGCGGGCCGGCGATGAGCTCGTGGCCGGGCACGGTGCGCCACCAGCCCGCGAATTCGCCTCCCAGCCGGCCCGGGCCCTGCAGTCCCGGAATCCCAAGGGCGCCGGTCACGGTCGCCGCGCCCAGGGGGATGGCGGCCAGCAGAGCCACGATCCACCGCCACGCCGCCAGTACTCCCACGCGCTGGCGCCGCCACGCCGACCTCATCGTCGCCAGTGTCGTGTCGCGGAAGAAGCGCGATTCGCTCGCACGGCTCGTGGGCGTGTCGATGTTCTGCAGCAGCGGGATCAGGAAGTCCTCGTCGTTGTCCCAGTACCCGCCGTGGTCCTCGAGGATGCTCATCTGATTGACCGTGGCGTGGCTGTCGCGCCTGGGGAGCTTGACGCCGTCGGGTGGCCGGATCGGACCGGCCGGCGCCGGATCGTAGGTCGACCAGAAGTCCACCCAGCGCAGGTTGGGCCGGGCGGACCGGAGATCGCCCCGAAGGCGGGAGTCGCCCGGCAGGCCCCCGGCCGCGTTATCGATGCGCCAGGCCAGGCTCAGGCCCTCGCCCAGGGTGATGAGCTTGTCCACCGGCTCATCGCGGTAGGCGGAGTCGCACAGCGTCTCGAAGCTGACGACCGCCCCGCCGGAATGGGCGACCACGACGATCCGGCCGCAGCCCTGGGCCCGCAGGCCGCGCACGGCGTTGACCAGGCGACTGCGGACGTTGGCCGACTGGATCTTGTCGTCTGCGACCGTCGGCAACCCTCCGAACCACTGGGTCAGGAAGTTGTCGACAGATCTGAGTAGCGTCGAATCCCGGAGCGCCTTGATGGGAATGCGCCTGAACGGGTCGTACACCAGGAGGGCGAGCCAGCTCAGGATGTAGATCGGGACGAAGGCGAAGGCCGTCAGCCACATCTGGAGCCAGTCGAGCCGGTCGATCCAGTCGCGCCGGCGAGCCGGGACGGCGTCCAGGACCATGTCCCGATGCTTGTACGTTGTCTCTCGCGACGCGTACCGCCGGGCGAACTCGGCCCGCCTGGACCACTTGCGCTGGCGCTGCCAGTAGCCCTGGATTATGCCGACCATGATCGGCAGCATCGCCTTGCGGACGTAGTGGGTCATGGCCGGGAGAGTGGGCGGCCGGGTCGACTGCGCCCACCACGCTTCGGTGATCACCCAGCTCCCGGCGGGATGCCCGCCGTACTCGAGGATCCCCAGCTCCAGGTACGGCAGTCGCGCGCCGGTCTGGTCGTAGGTGCAACGGACCACGGGGTCGCCGGCGACGTCGTGATCGCGGCGCCAGTCGGTGACCAGATCGACGATCGGGCGGGACCAGTCGAGGAACGTTCCGCAGGCCGCCTGGGCGCCGATGCCGTGGACGAAGACGACGCCGGTCCGATTCGGATCGGTCGGAAGGGGAGGCGCGGGCGGCTCGACCGAGAAGACCTCCGGGACGGGCGCGCGCGATTCGGAACCCCGAGGCGGCTCATCGAGCCGGGCGGTGTTCGATCGGCTGCTTCGAACGACCGACGCCATGCCGCAAACGTAGTGGACCGGGCCCGGATTGCCTATCGGCTGGACGACAGGTGAGCGCCGATCACTCGCAGAGCGGTCGGCGGAGACGTCCACGCCGCCCTCGGCCCTCGGGACGGCCCGGCACCTATAATCGCCCGACGATGCAGACCGCCAACACACCCCTTCCCAACTCCCGACTCCAGCTCGAGTTCGAGCTTCCGCCCGAGCGCCTCAGCCGGGCCATAGCCCAGGCCGTGAGCCGCCTCTCACGCCAGACGCGCGTTCCCGGCTTCCGGCCCGGCAAGGCGCCCCGCCTGATGGTGGAGCGGGTTCTCGGCGACACCGCCGTCCTCGACGATGCCCTGGATCATCTGGTCGACGATGCCTTCCGCGAGGCGATCGTCGAGCAGGATCTCTCGCCGCTGACGGAGCCCGAATTCGAGGTCACCCAGCGCGAGGAGGGCAAGCCGGTCCTCTTCAAGGCGGTGATCCAGGTTCGTCCGGAGACGAAGCTCGGCGACTACGAGCATTTCGGCTTCGTGCCCGAGATCAAGCCGGTCGACGAGACCATGGTGGAGCGGGTCATCGACGAGCTTCGCGACAGCCATGCCAGCCTGGAGCCCGTCACCGGACGTGGGGCCGAGAAGGGCGACTACGCCATCGTCTCCCTGGTCGGCACGCGGGACGGCGTAGCGTTTCCGGGCGGCTCCTCGGAGCGGATGCCGCTGATTCTCGGCGAAGACCGGCTCATCCCGGGTTTCGAGGACAACCTTCTCGGAGCGGCCAAGGGGGATGAGCGCGAGTTCGACATCGTGTTCCCGGACGACTACCAGGAAGAATCGCTCCGAGGTCAGACGGCCCATTTCGCCGTCACGGTGAAGGAGCTGCGCCACAAGGTCCAGCCCGAGGCCGACGACGCCTTCGCACAGTCCGTCGGCAAGTTCGCCGACATGGCCGCCCTCAGCGCCGAGGTGCGCAGGCGTCTCGAAGCCAACGCGATCGATCGCGCCCGCCACGACTTCGCGGACAAGATCATCGAGTACGCCACGGCAAACGCCACGGTCGAGCTGCCGGACGTGCTGGTCGACCAGGAGATCGAGGTGATGCACGACGAGCTTCGGTCGGCGCTGGCTCGCCAGGGCATCGACGAGGAGGGCTACCTCAAGGTCGTCGGCAAGACCCAGGAAGAGATCCAAGCCGAATTCCGGCCGCGGGCCGAGAAGCGGGTGAAGACGCTGCTGGTCCTCTCGGAGATCGCCAGGGCGAAAGGCGGGGAGGTCCCCGAGACGGAGGTCCAGGCCGAGATCGATCGGGCTCGGTCTCGCTACGCCGACGACCCGGGCTTGATCCGGTACTTCGAATCGGAGCGCGGCCGCAGCTACGTAAGAAGTACGATTCGACGGTCTCGGACCGTCGAGCAGCTCGTCGACGAGTGGCTTGCCGCTCACCCGGAGTCACCACGGCTGCCTCATCTCGAAGACGCCGAGGAAAGCTCGCCGGTTCAAGCCCCGCCGGCCGAGGCCGCGCCTTCGGTCGTGGTGGCGGATCCGGGAAGTGATCTGTCGCAGGAAGCGACCGCCCAGGCGGGCGCGTAGCCAGATTCAGCTGTACAGGAGACGATCCGATGCTCGTGCCGATGGTGATCGAGTCCTCGAGCCGTGGCGAGCGTGCCTACGACATCTACTCGCGATTGCTCCGCGAGAGGATCATCTTCCTGGGCGACACCGTCGAGGACAACGTCGCGAATCTGGTCATCGCCCAGCTCCTCTTCCTCGACGCCGAGGATCCTGAACGGGACATCAGCCTCTACATCAACTCGCCCGGCGGAGTCATCACCGCCGGCCTGGCGATCTACGACACGATGCAGTACGTTCGAGCCCCGGTCAGCACGATCTGCATCGGTATGGCGGCCAGCATGGCCGCCGTCCTGCTCGCCGCAGGCGCGCCCGGCAAGCGCTTCGCCTTGCCGCACAGCCGGATCATGATCCACCAGGGCTCGGGCGGCTTCCGCGGCAACACCCCGGACGTGATGATCCAGGTCAAGGAGATGGAGACTCTTGTCAACACCAATCACGAGATTCTGAGTCACCACACGGGAAAGCCGATCGAAAGGATCATTGCCGATACCTCGAGGGACTACTTCATGTCCCCATCGGAGGCCCAGGACTATGGCATCATCGACGCTGTCTACTCCGCCAGCGGCAATCCGCTCGCGATGAAGCATCGTGAGGGAGGAAGCGCCGGCGCCGGTGAGACGACGGACGACGCCGGCAGCGGCACGAGCCCTGCATCGGCCCCCGAGTAGGGGGACAGGGCTCAAGTCGAAAAGGACGGATCAAGGCGCGTGACGACGACTAAGAACGGCCCCAAGGTCCCGTATCGCTGCAGCTTCTGCGGCAAGAGCCAGGAGCAGGTTCGCAAGCTCATTGCGGGCCAGGGCGTCTACATCTGCGACGAGTGCATCAACCTCTGCCAGGAGATCATCGAAGAGGAGATGCTCGAGGCGCCGCGCGCCAAGCCGCAGGTCGCCAAGCTCCCGAACCCGCGGGCCATCAAGATCGCCCTGGACCAGTACGTGATCAGCCAGGAGAAGGCCAAGAAGGTCCTCTCCGTGGCGGTCCACAACCACTACAAGCGCGTCAACGCCGGCCACCAGATCGACGACGTGGAGCTCCAGAAGTCGAACGTCCTGCTCGTCGGACCCACCGGCTCGGGCAAGACGCTGCTGGCCCAGACGCTCGCCAAGATCCTCGACGTGCCGTTCTGCATCGCCGACGCCACGTCCCTGACCGAGGCTGGCTACGTCGGTGAGGACGTCGAGAACATCCTGCTGCGCCTGATCCAGGCCGCCGACTTCGACGTCGCCCGGGCCCAGCGCGGCATCATCTACATCGACGAGATCGACAAGATCGCCCGCAAGGCGGACAACCCGTCGATCACGCGGGACGTCTCGGGCGAGGGCGTCCAGCAGGCCCTCCTCAAGATCCTGGAGGGAACGCTCGCCAACGTGCCGCCCCAGGGCGGCCGCAAGCATCCCCACCAGGACTTCATCCAGATCGACACCACGAACATCCTGTTCATCTGCGGCGGGGCGTTCGACGGGCTGGACAGAATCATCGAGGAGCGGGTAGGGAAGCGGTCGATGGGCTTTGGGGCGGAGAACCACGTGCCCCTCGTAGACCGCGAGCGGATGCTCGAGCGGCTCATGCCGGAGGACCTCCTCAAGTACGGGCTCATTCCCGAGTTCGTGGGGCGGTTGCCGGTGGTGGTGACGCTGATGTCCCTCACGGCCGAGGATCTGGTCCGGGTCCTGACCGAGCCCAAGAACGCGATCACGCGCCAGTTCCAGAAGTTCCTCTCGCTCGACAAGGTGGAGCTGATCTTCATGCCGGGCGCGCTGCAGGCGGCCGCCGAGCTGGCGATCACGCGCAAGACCGGCGCTCGGGCCCTGCGATCGATCGTCGAGGAGTCGTTGCTCGAGGTGATGTACGACGTCCCGGATCGCTCCGAGATCCGCAAGTGCATCATCACCGAGGAGACGATCCGCCACGGCCGTCCGCCGCTGCTGCTCAGCAAGAGCCAGGTGGACGAGGGCTTCGACGAGACCAACTACGAGAAGCTACTGGCGGAGCGCGGCCAGACGGCGTAGGGGGTAGGTGAGGGGAGGGGGAGTCAATGCCGCGGGAGTGGCCACGAGGTAGCTCGAAGGCACGCCGGGTGGGCTCGCCGGCGTCGGCAGGATGGTCCTGGAGAAGCCGGGAGCCGGAGCCGCTCGCCGAGCGAGGGCCGGACAACCGCCCACGTCTGCTTGCGGCCGTCCTCATCGTATCGGGCATCGTGCTGGGCTGGCTGTGGTGGCATCAACCGTTGGAATACGGTCACCGGCGCGACGGGACTCTTGGCGAGGTCATCTTCATTGCCGCGGCGGCCGCCGGACTGATCCTGACCGTGGTGGCTCAACTCGGGATCTGGATCGAAACGGACAGCACGCAACGTGCAACGGCGGGGAACGCCAGGAAGACCGCGGGAAACGCGATCGCGATCCTGGCGATGCTGGTCCTGTTGTTTCTCATTGTCGGCTGGGTGGGCTGGCATCAGCGGGATCACTACATGGGCCCGGGACCGGGTCCGAGGTTCGTCCCAGTCCTCATGGCATTGGCCGCGGCGGCCGTTGAGTTGATCCTTCTCCCCCTGTATTTCATCGTGGCCCAGCCATCTTTCCGGGTGGGCACCAGACTGATGCTCCTTGTGGTCGTAGGGTGCCTCGGGGCCAGCATCTTGGATTCCGTGCCCTGGGAGCAGAAGGTGTTTCCTGTGGAGGTCGTGGGTGTCGTATCGGCGACCGAGGCTCTGTCTGACGAGGGCGTCCGCGTGACCCTCGACGACGGTCGAGAGATCGAGCTATGGCAGGGGACCATTTGGTCGAGCGAGAGCCCTCCAACATCCGCCTACGTTCAGGGGCTCTCGTCGGAGGACCTGGAAACTGGCAGCCTCTTGCTAGCTGGGAGCAAGCCGCGACCCTGGTTCTTGATCGCCGCGAGTCAGTCGGCGCCCAAGGGCGCCTCGCCATGCTATCGGTTGCCGTTTTACGGAACCGAGCAGCGGGCCAGCTTCGAACTCATCACAGACGCAAACTGGCCGGGCGAATGGATCAGTCTCAGCAAGGCGCCGGACTTCGACAGCGAGATCGATCGCGTCGGCGACAAGTACGAAGCTGACCTTTGCCTGAACACGGGTGGCCAGGTTCGCTACCTTCTGAACGCGCCTCGGTATGGCTCCTGACGGAAGGCCGAGGAACCTCAACGACCTACGACGCCGACGGCAACGCCGCCTGGGCCCTGACGCCCCGATGCCCAGCGATCGCCCGAAGAAGCGACCTTCCTGTGGCACCTGTATCGCCTGTACGCGCGGATGTTCGATGCCGGCGGCGCGCCTCGGTCGGCAGAGGTGGACCGCGTGTTTCAGGAGTATGCCGACGAGCTGGATCGATTCCGACGTCCGGACACCCTTGCGTTCATCGACGCCGTGCAGGCTTCGGCGCGAGCGTGGCTCAGGTCTGGACCGGAGGCCGATCCGTGGCTAGCTGGCGCCGGCATCGATGGTATCGAGCCCGGCATGGACACTCCCTCCATAGCCCTTTGGCCCACCATCTACGTTCTATAGGGCGCGCAGCTCGACGAGGACGACCGCCGCGAGCTGGCCGCCTCACTCAAGAGGTCTGCGGACTAGACCGAGTGAGGGCCAAGCCCGTCGAGCGCCGCAGATTGGCTTCGGACTGCTGCACGCCGTCGTACGGTTGGTCTGATGAATCTGGGCCCGTCCGCGCACCGTGGGCGCCATCCCCTCGTGGGCCCAGGGTTCGGGGCACTCGCCTAGAACGTCGTTCAGGGTGTAGCTGGAACGAAGGGGTCCGAGGGCTGCTAGATTGGGAGTCATGGAGCTGCGGGCCGTTGGGTATCTCTTCCTGTTCTGTTTCCCGGTGAGTGTGTATTTGTGGTCGGGGTTGATGGTTGCCGGTGGCTACGTCGGCAGCGACGCTGCGATGCCATGGGAGTTCCAGCTGGCCTTGCGCATGAGGGGTGTCAAGAGGGCGGAGGGCTTCGCGCCAATGACCGTGCCGGGGCTGGGCCTTCTTCTGGTCTTCTTCAACCTTCCGTTGCCATTCTTTCTGGTGGGCCCCTTTGGGCCCGCCACTTCCGTCGCGGTGGTCGCGTATGTCGTGGTCCAATTGCTCTGGCTCGCTCGGATCCGCCGCGCCGTTCGGCGGATCAACCGGCAGTAGCCGCCACAGAACAGAGCGATGACGCAACATCGAGGTGATTGGCCTCAGGCCCGCCCCAGGTCCTGACCGAGACGTGGGGCTCGGCGGTCTCCAGCTGCGCCTACGCCGGGGGACCCCTCGAACTGGACCAGTCCGGGCTCGGTCCTGTGTCGGGTCCTCAGCCGCGCTACCCGCTCAGCGCCATCTCCAGCACCTCCGCCAGGTGGAGGGCACGGCGGCCGGTGGACTGCGAGATCTGCTCGCGGCAGCTGAAGCCGTCGGCGATCAGCAGCGTATCGTTCGATGCGGCCCGCACTGCGGGCAGGAGCGCCCGCTCGCCGATCTTCATGGAGAGTTCGTAGTGCTCGCCCCGTTCGAAGCCGAAGGCGCCGGCCATGCCGCAACAGCCGGGTTCGGGCTGGGCCGGCGCCAGGCCGATCGCCCGCAGCGTCGCCTCCTCGTCCGCCATCCCCACGAGCGCCTTCTGGTGGCAGTGGCCGTGTAGCACGGCCGGAGCGGAGAGGCGGCCCGTCAACGCCGGGCCGAGCTCGCCCGGGTGCCTCTGCACGAACGTGCCCACGCCGCACGCCAGCTCGGCGAGGCGCTTCGCGCGCGGGTCCGAGGGAAAGAGGTTCGGCAGCTCGTCGTGGAAGACCGCCTCGCACGAGGGCTCCAGGACCACGACCGGTACGCCCGAATCCAGCTCCGGCTCGAAGGCATCGAGGATCCGCCCCAGCAGCCGGTACCCCTGCTTCAGGAAGCCCCGGTCGTAGAGCGGCCGGCCGCAGCACAGGTTGGC
>JBEKPL010000006.1:0-59131 GCA_049520815.1 Candidatus Limnocylindrales bacterium | reverse complement strand
CTATGACGGCGCGTCGATCTACCGCTCGTACGATCTGACGAACATGGCCCGCGCCGCCAGCGACTGGGTTGCGGTGCTGACGCCGTACCTTCCCGAGATCGTCTTTCCTCCGCTGGACGCCGTCGTCTACGGCCGCGTCTTCGACACGAAGCGCTCGCCGCGCAGCCCTCTCGCCGGCCTGGACGCGAGCGGGGAGACGAGGGCGACCTGGAAGATCGGCATGGTCCATGGCGCATTGGCCATCCCAGGACGAACCGACAGCGACGCCGTGGTCTTCACCGAAGAGGAGATCGCCAAGACCAGTCTGGACTACCTGGCCCTGGGCCACTGGCACTCGGCAGTCGAGGGCCGGGCGGGCAACGTGTCCTACGCGTATTCGGGCGCGCCGGAGCCGATCGCCGTGGACCAGGACGGCGCCGGTCAGGTTCTGCTGGTGACCCTGGAGGACCGGGCCGGACGCCATGTCGTCACCATCGAGCGCAAGCGAATCGGCCAGACGCGCTTGGAGAAGTTGGATCTGGATGTCGGCGGCGTCCACAGCCAGCCGGAGCTGATCGATATGCTCGGCCGCCACGCCGACGCGAATCTCGTCTTCGACGTGCGCCTGACCGGACTCTTTCCGGATGACCTCGACCTCGATCTGGAGGAAGTGGACAGAGCCCTCGCGCCTTCGTTCCTGAAGTTCAGGCTGCGAGACGCGTCCATCCCCGCCTCGCCGGATGGGCTGCAGGCACCCCCCGACACCGTGCTGGGAGCCTTCATCAGAACGGTCCAGGCCCGGATCGCTGAGCTCGAGGGGGTCACGGGCGCCACGCCCACCGTGCCTGTCGCATCGCCGGAGGCCGCCGAGACGGACGGTCCGGCCCGCTCCGCCCGCGGCACGGCCTCCATCGCGTCGCCGGAGATGGATCCGGCCGAGGAGCTGGCCGATCTGCGTGAGGTGCTCCGTCTCGGTCGCCATCTCCTCGAAGGGCGCCAGGTGACCCTGTGAGCGGAGGCGTGCGACGATGAGGATCACTCGTCTGCAGCTGCGCGACTTCGGGCGGCACCGCGGCCTCGACATCGAGCTGGCGCCGGGCTTCACGATCATTCGGGGCCCGAACGAGGCCGGCAAGTCGACCATCCAGCGCGGCCTGGAGCTGGCCCTCTTCCGAAAGCCCACGGCCGCCACGGCCGAGCTCGACGCGCTGCGCTCGTGGGGCGCTCCGGAGGACGATCGTTCGTTCGTGCGGCTCGAATTCGTGGTGAGCGAGGAGAACGGGGCGAGTGGGGACACCGGTCCGCGTCAGGGCGTCCTGGAGAAGGAGTTCCGCGGTCAGCGAGGGCGGGTCCTGCTCGAGTACGACGGCCAGACCTACTCCGATCCGGCACGGGCGGAAGAGGTCATCGCCGACCTAACTGGCATCCCGAATGAGGCCTTCTTCCGCTCTACGGCCTCGATCCGCCACCAGGAGCTCGAGGATCTCGACCGTGACGAAGGCGCGCTGCGGGACCGCCTCCAGGCGAGCCTGGGCGGCGGCGACAGGGGATCGTCCCGGGCCAAGGCCCGGATCGACGATGCCATTCGCGCCCTCAAGTCCCGAGGTGACAAGAACCCGGGCCGGCTCAAGATCGCCGAGGAAGCCGTGGCCCGGGCCGAGGTGGCTCTCAGGAACGGCGAGACCTCGTTGCAGAAGCTGGAGGCCGATCGGGACGCGCTGGCGCAGGCCCGGGACGCTCGTCTCCGTGCGGAGACGGCCCTGGCCGAAAGCCGCAACATGCTCGAGTCCGCTCGCCAGGCGGAGAGGCTGAGGACCGACAGGGCCGTCGTCGCCGAGCGCTTCGAGCGACTGCGGCAGGCCTCCGAGGCGCAGCAGCGCCTCACGGACCTGGAGGCCTCCCCCGAGCGCTCCATGGCAGATCTGCGCGAGCGGCTCGACCGGATGCGGACGCTGCAGAGCCGGGTGGTAGTGCTGCAGGAGTCGCTGCGCGACGAGGCCGGCCCTGAGGTCGAGCCCGACGAACCGGAGCCCGGTTTTCTCCAGGAGGGCCTCGTCACTGGCGCCGTCGGTGCCATCGCGATCCTCGCCGTCGTCATCGGGTCCGCCACGTCGCTGCTGCTGGCTGTCCTGTTGGGTATCGGCGCCATGGGGCTCGCCGTCGTCGAGGGGCTGCGCTTCTGGGAGCGCCGGTCCGTGGCGATGAACGTGCGGCGCATCAACGATGCTCGCGAGAGGGACCGCACGGTCCGGCGCCAGAGCCGCGTCGGGACGGAAGAGGGACTGCGTGTCGCGCAGTCCGGAGTGCAGAACATCCTGCGCGAGCTTGGCGCCGCTGACATCGGGGCGGCGGAGCGGCTGCTCACGTCGGAGCAAGCTCGCCGGCAGGAGGTTGCCACTCTCCAGGTGCAGGCGTCGGCACTTCTTGCGGGCCAGAGCCAGGGCACGGCTTTTGAGCTCCGCGATAGGGCCGCTCTCGAGCTCGAGCAGAAGACGGCAGCTCTCGACGCCCTGGGCCCGCTGGCGACGGACGCGCGAGCGAGGGAACGGCTCGAGGCCGAGGTGCGGGATCGGCATGCGGCGCTGGAGCGGGCTCGTGACGCGGAGGCGGGGGCCATCGCCCGCCTCGATGCCAATCCCGTCGATTCGGAGCAGGTCGCCGGCGAGGCCGAGCGGCTGGTGACCTGGCGTGACCAGCTCACTGCCCTCAAGCGGCGGGTCCATATCTACGAGACGACGCTGGCTGCGATCCAGGCGGCCGAGAGCATGACGATGAAGAAGGCCACACGCTTCCTGGAGCAACAGGTAGGCCGCGACATCGCCCGGCTGACTGGTGGTCGCTACCGTCGGGTCAGCATCGACGACCAGACGCTCGACATCGAGGTCTGGGCCCCGGAGCGAGGGGATTGGGTGAAGGCAGGCCAGCTGAGCAAGGGCACGATCGACCAGGTCTTCCTGGCGGCCCGGATCGGGCTGGTGCGACTCGTGACTCAGGATCGCCGACCGCCACTCATCCTCGACGATCCGTTCGTGACCTTCGACGACACGCGGGCCGCTCGAGCCGCGGTGCTCCTACGTGAGCTCTCCTCGGACTTCCAGGTGATCTATCTGGCCTGCTCGAACCGCTACGACGGCCTGGCCGATGCAGTCGTCGAGCTGCCCGGCCCAGCCGAAGTTGAATCTGCCGCGGCTGCGCACGCCGGGCCGGCGAAGGGGAAGGCGGCTGCGGCCCCGGCCACGGCTCCGGCCACGGCTCCGGCCACGGCTCCGGCCACGGCTCCGGCCACGGCTCCGGCCGAGGCTCCGGCTCCGGTCCCGGCCGAGGCTCCGGCCGAGGCTCCGGCCGAGACGCCAGATCAGCCGAAGCCGGCCCCGGGTCGTTCCGCGCGCCCGGCATCCGTATCCGCCGGAGCGAAGGTCGTGGCCTTCCCGGGCGCGGTCGCTCCGACCGAGGACTCGGATGGCGAGACGCCGGCCGGTGATGAGAAGTCGCCTCCTGCCGAGGACGGCGAGAACGGCCCGATGCAGCTGCAGACCGCGATCCCGACAGACGACGCGACCGCGCCGGACGCGAGCCCGGACGCCCCCGCGCCGGACACGAGCTCGGACGCGCCCGCGAACGGGGCCGAAGCCGAGCCGGCGCCGGACCCGGTGGCGTCGCGGCCGGACGGGGCTCCTGACGAGCAGGGCAAGGACTAGGGAGATCGATGGCCGGGGAGATCCCCGAGGGTCTGGCGATCGAGCCGATCTGGGTCGTTGAGGCCACGTATGCGCCGGATGCCGCGGAACGCCGGCCGGCCGTGCGATCCGAGCACCTTGCCCGCATCGCCCGGCTCCGCGACGCGGGCACGATCGTCGAGGCGGGCGGGTTCGCCGATATGTCCGGATCGTTGCTCCTCGTCCGTGCCGCGAGCGAAGCGGCGGCGCGGGACGTGGTCAGCCAGGACGTCTATCTGCGGTCGGGAGTCTGGACCGGCTTCCGCGTCCGGTCACTCGGGCGCGTCGTGCGCCGATCGGAGCAAGGGCAGGACTGACCTTCCGACTCCGGCGGGACCGTACCCGGGTCGGTTCCTCCCAACGGCGCCTGCCCGGCAGCTCGTCTGGGCCGCTGGCCCGCCCGACCCTACGGGAAGGTGACCTGGACGGTCAGGTCGGGGTGACCGCTGTCGGCCGAGAGGTTGCGCAGCTTGAGCTGGTAGGTCTTGGTCGAGTCCACGTTGTACGTGTACGGGGGATTGACATACGTAACGGCCTGGTACTGCCTCTGGTCGACCTTGACCGAAGGCGGTGTGGTCACGTCCGCCAGCGTCATGTCAACGTTCGCCGTGACGGCGGTCCAAGAAGCCTGAACGTTGAGGGCGCCCTCGGAGCGCGGCTTGAACGTGGCGGTGAAGCCGTTGAGCCCCTCCGGACTCGATCCGCCCTGCAGCCGGCCGTGGCTGAGAGTGATCTTCGGGCTGTCGGTCGGCCAGGTGAGGGCCAGGTCGACGGTGGGCTTGGAGTTGCCGTAGCCGATCAGGGTGACCTTCCAATCGTTCTTGGCGCCGGCGTCGCCGTGAGCCTTGGAGTAGCTGAACGTCTGGCCCGTCTTGCCCACCATGCTAGCGGCCGTGCCACCGTCTACGCTCCAGCGCATCCGGGTGGAGGCGCCAGGGGAGGTCTTGGTGACGGCGAAGGTGAGTGGATCTGCGCCGTAGCTGGTGAAGGTGAACACGCGGGCCGCGCCCGCCTTGTCGTTCTCGGCGTCGAGCATCAGGCCGTTGAAAGTGATGGTCGCGGGCCGGACCTGTCCGGGGGATGCGCTCGGCGACGGGGAGCCGCTCTGGGAGACCGTCGAAGAGCCGGACGATGAAGGGCCGGGGGTCTGGGCACCCGGCGTCGCGCTGGCGGCGCCGATCAGGCTCGGCGACGCCGACGTACCGGCGGAGGACCCGCCTCGATTGCCCACGATCATCAGGGCGCCCGCAACTCCTATCAGGATTGCGCAGATCACGCCCAGACCGATCGATACGTTCTTCCAGATCCTGTCGTCCACCGGGCTCCTCCTGTCCGATCCACCGACGGTTGGCGATGGACCAGCGAAAGATACCGCCTGCGGGCCATTGGAGGAAAATCGGGGCGCCATCCACCGGCAGGGAGCCGCTCCGCCGTGCGTCAGTTAGGCTGGCCGTATGAGGACCCGGCCGTCGCCAGACTGGCGCTCCCTGCTCGCCCTGTACTGGATCACGTCGTTCGTCGAAGGACTGGGCGTGTCCCAGATATACGCCTTCCTGCCGAACCGCCTGAGCGAAGTTGGCGTATCGAGTGCCGACGTCGGCCACCTGGTCGGCTTGGCGGGATCGGTCTTCTTCTTGTCGGGTCTGCCCCTCATTCCGCTGTGGGGAGTCTGGGCCGACAAGTACAGCCGCAAGGCGGTGATCATCCGCAGCGCCGTCGTAGAAGCCGTCGTCTTCGGCGTCGTGGCGGCCAGCCAGGCCCCCTGGCAGCTCTTCGTGGGCCTGCTGCTGGTCGGATTCCAGCTGGGCAACAGCGGCGTGATGATGGCCGCGATCCGCGACGTCACGCCCGGCCATCGATTGGGGTTAGCCATGGGTCTCTTCGCCGCGAGCAGCCCGCTCGGCTTTGGGACCGGCCCGGCGCTGGGCGCCCTCATGATCGACCAGCTCCACCTCTCCAGTGGGACGGTCTTCGCCCTCGCCGCGCTGCTGTCGATCGGCGTGGCGCTGATGCTGGCGATCGGTTCGGGCGAGGTCCGGCCCGAGATCGTGCCCACCGGAAGCACTCTCCGGCTCGCCTTCGGGGCGGTTCGCGGGGTGATAGCCGATCCCACCGTGCGCTGGCTCTTCATCGTCTACGGGCTGGTCTTCGTCGGCAGACAGATGTCGGGGCAATACATGGCCGTGCTCGTCCATCAGGTCGAGGGCAAGCTGTTCAATGTGGCCGGTTCGGTGGGCCTGGTTCTCGGCCTAGCCGTGATCGTTGGTGCGGCGCTGTCGCCGCTCGGCGGCTGGATCTCCGACAGACTCGGATTCCGGCGCGTCCTCGTTGGGGCGGTCGCGGGCTTGGTGCTGACCGTCGCCGCCCTTGGACTGGCCCCGAGCGTGGCCGGCCTGGCCGTTGCATACAGCCTGGCAATCGCGTTCGCCGCCGTCGTTGGAGCGATGGTCTCGAGCCTGCTGGCCAGCGAAGTACCGGCCGAGCGTCGTTCTGCGACCCTGAACTTGATCTACCTGCCGCTCTACATCGGTGGCGTCATCGGGCCGGCGATCGGCGCCGGCGTCGCCACCTTGGACGTTCGGCCCGTCTTCTTCGTCGCGGCCGGCGTCCTGGCGGTTGCTCTGGTCCTGGCCATCGCCTTCGCGCGGCGGACCGGACCGGCGGCTCGTGGCGTCGCGGAGGATTCGCTACGGCCGGAGCCGGTCGATCGGGCCGGCTGAGCCGGCCGGCCCAACTGCCCGATCCGGTAGCGCCCGAGATCTAGCGCCCGCCCAGCGTCGGAACGTCCATCTCGGCCGGGCCGACATATCGGGCGTCGGGTCGGATCAGCTTGTCGGCCGAGGCCTGCTCGATGGCGTGGGCGCTCCAGCCGGCCATTCGGGCCAGGGCGAAGGTCGGCGGGAAGAGGTCGACCGGGAGGCCGACGCCCTGCAACACCGCGGCGGCGTAGTACTCGACGTTGGTCTTGATCACGCGATCGGGCTTGAGCTCGCCGAAGACGCGCAGGACGACGTCCTCCACCTTGACCGCGACGTCGAGCCACTCGGCCATGTCGGCCATACCCTCGGCGACCTTGCGGAGGGCGGCGGCGCGCGGGTCGTAGGCGCGATAGACGCGATGGCCGAAGCCCATGATCCGGTCGCCGCGGGCGATCGCCTCACGGACCCACTTCTCGGCACCATCCGGCGAGCCGATCTCGTGAAGCTGGCTCACCACTTCTGCCGGGGCTCCGCCGTGGAGCGGACCCTTGAGGGCCCCGATGGCACCGCAGACCGCGCTGGCCAGGTCGGAACGGGTGGAGATGATGACCCGGCACGTGAACGTGGAAGCGTTCAGGCCGTGCTCGGCGCCCACGATGAAGTAGGCGTCGAGGGCGCGCGCGGCCGCCGGGTGGGGGTCCTTGCCGGTCAGCTGCTGCAGGAAGCCGCCCGCCAGAGAGAGCTTCTGATTCGGCTTGATGGGCTCCAGGCCCTGGCGGAGGCGATGGAAGGCGGCCAGCGCCGAGGGCGCGAACGCCGTGATTTCACGGGCCTGGTCGACGGTTGGCGGCCAGTGCGGCCGGCGCCATGCGCCCCAAACGGAGACCGCCGTGCGAAGCGCGTCCATGGGATGGGCGTGGGACGGCAGCTCGCGCAGCGCGCACATGACAGGTTCGGGCACCGGGGCCGGCACCAGCTTGGCCGTCTTGCGCCACTCACCGGTCCACAGGAGCTCGGCGACACGACCGTACGTGCCCTTCTCGACCAGCTGTCCGATAGGGTAGCCGCGATACAGGAGCCGCCCGTTCGCTCCGTCCACGAATCCGACCGCCGTTTCGGCGGCGATGACGCCCTCCAGACCTGGCGAGTACGGCCGTTCGGTCGCCGCGGCCTTCGGTGCCGCCAGCGCGGCGCCCTCCGCCGATGGGGCCGCCGCGGGAGCCTCGGGGTGCGAGGTCGCGGCTTCGTCGAGGTTGCTGGTCGTCATCGTCGCCCTCCTTCGGGGCTGAGTGCGCGAGCGGCTCTCCTGCCGCCGGAGCTGGCAGCTGGTCCGGACCTGTGGCGCGGGCATCCTACCTCGATCGTGCGTACTGGCGCTGATCGCGTCGAAACCGGTCCAGCCTGGCGAAACGGGTAGGCTCCGGGGGTCCGCTCTTGCCGCTAGTAGCGATCTCGGCGCCCTCTTCGACGATCGCCGCCCTCCATGGCGTCGAGGATCAGGCGGAGCACAACGGCGCCCAGGAAGGCCACGAGAAGAGCCCCCAGGAAGCCGCTGGTCGAACCCATGTGCAGCTCCTCGGTGGCGAACCAGCCGCCCAGGATGCCGCCCAGGACGCCGACCACGGTGTTGCCGATGCACCCCTGCGGACCGCCTCGCTTGACTACCGCGTTCGAGAGGGCGCCCGCGAGGAACCCGACCACGATCCAGCCGAGCAATTCCATATGCGGCACGTCAATCTCCTCCAGCCAGATCTGGTCGGGCGACGACTGTGACGCCCTGCGGTCGGCTCGATGATACCGAGGGCGTTCCTTCGCTGAAGAGTGCGGCCGCCGGGGTTTCCGGCGGCCGGCGAGAGATTGGCGGGCTCGAATCGCGGCGACCTAGAAGGCGTCCTTCCAGGCCGGCATCGTCCTCAGGTAGGCTATGGCCTTCGCGCGGGCGGCCGCGTAGTCGAGGTTCTCCTGGCGCATCGTCCATTGGGTGAATCGCTCGAGCCGTTCGTCGGCCGGCTGGAGTTTGCCGTCCGGCGCGCAGTGGCCGCAGTAGGGGATCGTGGCGTCGGCCAGGGCGTGGTCCTCGGCGCCGGCCAGGGGCATGCCGCAGGATTCGCAGTTGAGGGCGATTGTCATCTGAGGGTCCTTTCGGTGGGTGGCTTGCCGGTTGCCCTTGCTTCGGGGGCGCCCGGCGATTGGCTCAAGTCAGCTCCGGCTTTCGCGAGCAGCTCGAAGCCGCGGACCACGGTTGCTCGATCGGCCGGTGACAGTGTCGCCATGACATTCGCGATCAGATCCGGGGCAAGGATCTGGCCGACACGTGAGACGACGTCGCGTCCCGCATCGGTCAGCCAGACCAGGACCCGCCGCTCGTCGCGCTCGTCGCGGATGCGGGCCACGAGTCCCTTCGCCTCCAGCCGTTGCAGCAGCTCCGAAACGGAGTTGCGGCGCAGCCCCAGATGCTCGGCCTGCTCTCCGACGGTCAGGGGACCGCTCGCCGAGAGATGCTGCAGCACCTCCAGCGCTCGGCGCGTGACCGGCAGATCGGCGCCAGGAACCCTCTGGGCCCAGTGGTAGCGCCGGAAGACCTCCGGAAAGAGACGAGCGACGCGCCTGGCAGCCCCTTCGGCAGTGAGCTCGGCGGGGCCGGGCGCGGACTCGGCACCACTCGCTGTCTGGGGGGCGTCGCCCGGTGACGGCCGGCCCTTCCCGTTGGGATTCGATGCGGATCTGCTCGTGACGACCATGTCGGACCGACTATCCTCGGGCCCGCGGATCGCGTCAACGGATCTGATCAGTCGGTACGACGTATTCGGCCGGTTGGGCGGCACGACCGCGCCGCCCCGCGCCCCACGCGCATCGCCAGACCGCGCCCGGTGTTGCGGTACCCGCGAGGGTCCCGGCGTGAAATACGTCGTTCGGCGTAGGCGCCCAGTCAACACCCCAGCCGATACTTCAAGCGAGGCCAACCGCGCCTGTCCGTCCTCGTGTATGGGGGACAGAGCCACGCGGCCGAGGAAGTGCCCGGACTTTGTACAGAGACGTGGGAACCAGAACCGAGACTCGGGACCGAAGCGGAACCGCTCGGCCAGTAGAGGGGGCGTGATGCCGCAGGACACTTCTGGATCCGGACCTCAGCTTGCACGGGGTTCGAGAGCCCTCGCAGGTGGTTCACCCTTGAATACGCCGCCGACTGTCCCCGGCCACGCTCGCGCTGCGCTGGCGGACGTCGTCGTGGGCACGGCTGCGTTGCCCGGCAGGCTCTGGCGCGGCGAGGCCGGGCTGCCCAGACGGCAGGATTTCAGACCGACCCGTCCGCGCAACTGGTCGATCCGGACTCGGCTGATCGCCAGCACGATCCTGCCCATCGTTGCCGTGGCGGGGATCGATCTGACCGCCGGGCATCTGAGCCAGCTGACGGTTGCGGTGCTCCTGGTGGCGGTACTCGTGGCGCTGAACGTGGCTCGCTCGGTGACGCGTCCGATCGAGGTAGTGATCGATCAGGCCTCACACATCGCGGTAGGCGATCTGAGCCAGCAGGACGCGCCCGATCTCTCCGCTCACGGGGAGCTCGGACGGCTGGCGGAGGCTTTCGCCGGCATTCGCCTGTACATGGAAGAGCTGGCCGCACTGGCCGACCGCGTTGCGGCCGGCGATCTGACCCGCGAGGTCACGACCCGTTCCGATCGTGACGGCCTGGCCCAAGCCTTCAGGTACATGATCACGCGGCTCCGGAAGATGGTCACCGAGCTGAACGAGGCCGCGTCCAGCGTGGCCGACTCGGCCGGCACGGTCAACGAGGCCGCCGCCCAATCGGAGCTCAACTCGGGCCAGATCGCCCAAACCATCAGTCAGGTTGCCGCGGGTGCGGCCGACCAGGCCCGCGCCGCGACGGACACAAGCACGGCCATGGTGGAACTGGGCCAGATCACCGAGCAGGTCGGGTCGGGTGCCGCGCAGACGGCCGCGAGCGTCGGAGCCCAGGCGGACGCCATCAACTTGATGGCCCAGGCGATCCGCGAGGCGTCCACGGCTTCCGGCGAGGTCAAATCCGCCGGCGCTGCTGCCGGGAAGGCCGCCGACAAGGGTGCTGCCACGGTCCGCGAATCGGCCTCGGGCATGGCCCGCATCAAGACGGCGGTCGATACGGGCGCGAGCGTGGTGACCAGCCTCGGCGCCAAGGGCAGCCAGATCGGGGCGATCGTCCAGACGATCGACGAGATCGCCGACCAGACGAACCTGCTGGCCCTGAACGCGGCCATCGAGGCGGCCCGGGCCGGAGAACAGGGCAAGGGCTTCGCCGTGGTGGCGGACGAGGTCCGCAAGCTGGCAGAGCGCTCTTCTCGGGCCACCAGGGAGATCGCCGCCCTCATCGCCGAGGTCCAGGGAGGGACCGCCGAGGCCGTGGCCGCCATGCAGGTCGGGGCCAGGGAAGTGGAGACCGGCTCGGAGCTGGCGGAGCGTTCAGCCGCCGCTCTCGAGGAGATCGCCATTGCCGTAGCTGCGTCGAACGCCGCCATGGCCCGCATCACTGGTGCCGTCGAGGCCATGGACGCCGCCTCGTCCAACGTCGTTGCCGCCTCGGACACGATCGCTGCCATCGCCCAGTCCACGAACGCGGCCGCGAGCGCGATGAGCGCCGGCGCTGTGCTCGTCAACGATGCCATCGAGGCGATCGCTTCCATCAGCGAGGAGAACTCCGCGTCGGCTGAGGAGGTCTCCTCCGCCACGCACCAGCTGAGCGAGCACGCCCAGGGTGTCGTGGTTTCGGCCAGCAGCCTGACCGACCTGGCCGCCAAGCTGCGGCGGCTCGTTGCCCGCTGGCGCCTGCCCGAGGAAGAGGACGAGACGGGCGGCTCGCAGCGCAACGCCGCCTAGCTTTCGCTTGTATGCCGAGGCAGCACGCCTCGAGCCCGGCGCGGCCCGGAGGGCGCCTGGAACGGTTCCGCGCCGCCCCGGCCGGGCGGTACTCTGAGATGTCGCCAAAACCGCACCTACGGGAGAACGGCATCGGCTTCTTGAGGCGCCTCCTCGGGGGCGGTGAACCAGACACGGGCGCGGAGATTCAGTCGGGAGCAGCCGACGGGACCCCCTCCCACTCGGAGGGCGTGGTGTCGGGCGAGCCGCTTGCGACTCCGACCGCGCCGCGGCGCGGCGCGGTCGCGGCGTGCCCGTACTGTGCGACGCTGCTCGATCCCGCACCCGAGCGCGGGCGCCTCTGCCCGCGCTGCCGGCGACGGATCGTCGTCCGTCGGGTCGACGGCAGGCGGGTGCTCCTGACTGAGGAGGCGCTCGACGTCTTCGAGGCCGAGCGCGACCGCGAGACCAAGGAGCGCGATTGGACCGGCGAGCGGCGTCGCTGGCTCGGACTGGCCAAAGGCGTGTCGGCGCCGGTTAACCGGGTCGCGCGGCTGGCCGCGGTGCCGCCCTCGGAGGCGGTCGTGGTGGCATCGAGGGACCTGTACCTGGCCGCCGCCGAGCGCGCCGTGCGGACGGCACGGCGGAGCAAGCGCTGGGGGGAGGTGGCGTGGATCAGGCGCCAGCAAGCGGCCGCCATGTATCGCGCGTCCGGCTCCGCCATCCCGCCTCCCGACGAGATCGTGACGCTGCACCGTGCGTGGTCGGAGGCGGCACTGCGCTCGTTCGTCGGTGTCGGGGCACAGGTCGAGCTGGTGGCCGCCGGCTGCTGCGCGATCTGCGAGCGCGACAACGGGCGAGCCTTCCGCATCGCGGACGAGCTGCGGGCGCAGCGTCTTCCCCATGAGGGCTGCCCGAAGGGTCTGTGCCCGTGCGACTGGTGGCCGGTGCCCGGTGCGACGGCGCGCGGGCGACGCGTTCGACGCCGGGCCTCGCCTGGCGCCGACCCGGTCCCCGCGCCATTGCCCGAACCGCGGTCCGGTGCTTCGCCTTGATGCGTCGTGTCGTGAGATCAGGAGGCCCTTCGGGCTTGAGGCGCACAAACCAACACCTACTTCGAGCGGTATGCCCTGGCACGGCTGCTGGCCGACCGTCATGTACGCCGACGCTAGCCGTACTAGCGCGCGGTCTCATGGCTCGTGCGTAGGATGAGCACACTGTGACCGTTCCCGTCATCGACGCGGCCGGGTTGGGGGACCGGGCCCGGCTGACTGCCGCGCGCTTCCTGGTACTCGAGCGCCGCGACATCCGAGAAGCCGTCCGAGTCGAGTTCTGGCTCGTAAGCGGCGTCATCCTCGTGAACGGCACGATCCTCGCCTCGCAGTCGCCGGTCTTCGCGGCATCTTCGGCGGGCGCGGCAGCGGCGATGGCCACCCTGCTGGTTCTGTGGCAGCGCGGAGGTCGAAAGAGGCCTCACCGGATCGCTTTTGCGATCGGGGTCGTGATCATGGCCATGGGCATTGGGGCGTCAACAACGACACCCGTGGTGGCTTCGATGGTGGTGGGCGAGTTCGCGGTGGTAGTGGTCGGGTGCTCGGTCTTCGTACCCTGGGACTACAGATGGCACGGCGCCTTTCTGGTGATGTCGGCCTGCACCCTGGCCGTAGGCTCCGCTCTGAATCGCGTTGACGAAGCCCAGCGAGTCGCCATCTTGCTCGTGGGCATATCGGCAATCTGCACCAGCATCGTGGGGAGTGTGTTCACGAGGCGGCGGCGCGAACGGGCCTGGGCCCAAGAGTTCCGACTGCGACGACAGAGGACGGAACTCCGCCGCACCATCGCGCGCCTCGATGCGGCAAACAAGACGATCGAGCGCCTGGAGGGCATTCTCCCGATCTGCGCCAGCTGCAAGCGCATTCGCGACGGCGCGGACTGGTTCCCGGTCGAGACCTACATCTCGGCCCGAACGTCAGCGCTCTTCAGCCACGGGATCTGCCCCGAGTGCGAGCGTCGCCTCTACGGCGAAGTGACCGGCGAGGCAGTCTGAGCGCCCGAGGCGTGCGCCGCGATCCGCTTCCGGTGCCCTCAAGGGGACTTGGGGACCCGCCCACCAACGGATTCACGAGGGCTCGCGTACTACGCGTAGGCGAAGTACCTAGGTCGATCGCTGCTGGTGGGCGGCGGTCCAGACGGCACGAGCCCATTCCTGCGCTCGTTCGAGTTCACCCGGCTCAAGCCCCTCAAGCTCGTGACGGCGTTTCTCACCCTTGGGCGGAAGATCTCGCTCCATGAAGAAGCTCTCGGGTGGCGCGACCAACCGGCATCCAGCCTTGCGGAGTCGGCCGGCCGCACCCTTGGCCGCGGAGCCCGACAGCAACGCCGCCATCCGATATCGGGTGTCGAAGGAGGCGGCTGGGATGTCCCGCAGGCTCCGCCGAGGCAGTCCGTCCAGGAAGAGACCTAGTGCCGGGCTCAGTCCGTGGCGCTGGGTCGGGCCGCCGACGATCAGGAGGTCCGGCCCCTCCAGGGATCCGGCCGTCGCCTCCGCAGCGGACAGGACCTGCACACTGCCGAGTGTCCCGACGCCGCTCGCGATCGCCTGCGCTACCCGGGCCGTGTTACCGAACGACGAGTCGTAGACAACCACGGTCAGCACTGCGAATCTTCCTTCAGCGATGTTGCCATGCCCGGTCCTGCGCCTGACCGGGGCTAACGGCGACCCAACGACGACGCCCCGAGTCTAGTACCTCGACTGGGAGCCAGCCGGATTCGCGGACCTTGCGTCGCGCCGAGATCGTGTGTGCCGAGGGGGCTTGAGGGCGCACAAACCAACGGATTCACGAGGGCTGGTCTACTATGCGATCAGCGATCGATCACGACACGGACCTCTCCCATCCCCGTGGCCCCGTCCGCATCGGTCAGTCGCTGGTGGGCACACCCAGATAGAAGACTGACCCGTTGTAATCCGTGGCCACCAGGCCGGCCGGTCCCAGAGCCATCTGAACGATCTCACCCGGTGGCACGCTGCCGGACTGGGCCAGCTCGACGAGGCTGAAGTCGTCGCGGAAAGCCCTGATGGCCGTGGGGCCAGAGTAGTCCCGTGTCGGTTCGACGTAGAGGCCGCGGTCTCCATAGCTGACCATCTGGCCGGGCCAGACTGCAGAAGCAGCGTCGTCTCGGCACCAGGTCCTTCCGTCCGTGGAGACCCAGGCCGTCTGGGTGGAGGTCTGGGTCGGGGCGTCGTACGTGTACTCCGTGGCCAGGAGGGCGTGGTCGTTGATCCTCTCGACGGCTGTGTACATGTCCCCGAGAAGAGTTCCCCCCGGCCTCATCCCCGGCACCGCGGCCTGGTCCCATTGGAGCCCATCGGCGGACCACCACAGCGAGGGAGTCACCGTGCCCGCACTCTCGTCGCCGACAACCGCGGCCAACAGCAAGTAGCCGCCGCCGAAGGCAGTGATATCAACCGGAACGATCCCGGCCGGTCCCGGGAGCTGCGATTTCCGCCAGGCGGAGCCATCGGACGAAACCCAGACCAAGGCCTGTTGCCCGTCGTTCGACCATCCGGTGGCGACGTAGCCGATGCTACGAGCGTCGACGGTGCCGACGTTTACCGAGCCGAAGACGGCGGCTGCGCTGTCGTAAATCCAGTGGCGTCCATCAATCGAACGTAGGACGACCGCAACCGGTCGCTTCGCCGGGAAGTCCGCGCGCTGGCCCGCCCAGGTGCCAAGCGCGAGGAGCCCAGCAGGCCCCTCGACGACCCTGACGATCGAGATTGGGAGGCTCAGGCCAGCAGAGGGGGTGATCGTCAGCGCCTGCACGACGGACCAACTCAACCCGTCCGTCGAAGCGTCGATCTGGATCTCCTGGGCGCTGGCGCCCTCGGCCACCGGATCCGGCCGGAATCCCAGGTAGCCCTTGCTCCAGGCGTAGAGGGTGAAGGTCCCCTCCATGCCGTCCTCGCCGCTCGCCTGCGCCGGAAGCCGGCTCTTCTCGACGCTCCAGTTGAGACCCGTCCAGCGGCCCGAGCCGCGCATCCTTGCGCAAGCCATCGAAGTTGCGGTCGGTGCGGCCGACTCCGATACCAGCGGCCAGGTCTCGAGAGTCTGGTTTTCGGTCGGTGTCTGGCTCGTGGCCGAATCCGAGGCCGAAGCCTCTGGACCTACGCTCGGGCTCTCGCCGCCGACCGTGCAGGCAGCGAGGCTGATCGCCATCGCGGCGCTGAGAACGAGCCGCACGTGGAGCCCACGGCCTTGTCTTCCCTCGATCCGATCCATCCGGTTCATCTCTGCGCGCCCTCCCCCGAGCCTTTCGGAACGGTGGTGAGACGGAGTCCTCGCTGGGTCCGTGATGCACACGGTAGGTCGCGGGGCGAAACCCGCGCAGCTGCCCAAGCGGCCGGAAGTCCTGGTGCCCCAAGGGGGCTTGAGCCCCTGATCTCCTTCTTGGCCCAACCCGTGTCGCGTATCGGGACACGCACTCCCGAATCCGGCAGCCGGCTCGTGAGCGGCGCATAGTGCTCCCCGAACGGGTGGCCTCGAGCCGGTCCGGATGGGCCGAGGAATCGCCCGCCGCACACGGAGACGCGGATGTACGGCCGCCGCCGCTGGCTCGCCGTGATCGGGGCATTGCTCTTCGTCGCAATCGTGGAGCTGCTCAGCGACACGGTCCTGGACGCCGCGCTCCAGTTCCCCCTGGACACGGTGCTGGTCGTGGCCGTCGTGGCGGTCGTGGCGGTGACCGCCGCCTGGCGCGCCTTCGGCCAGATCGATCGACTCGCCCGCGGCATCGTCGAGCGGAACACGGAGCTCGAGGCGCGCAACGCCGCCCTGCGGGCGGTCTACGACGTCAGCCTGGCCGTTTCCGGAGGGGCCGATCCACAGCAGACCATCGCCGCAATCCTCGACCGGGCCCGCGACCTGCTCGCCATGGACGCCGCTCTGCTGGCCGTGGACGGTCCCGGCGGCGAGCTCCGTCTGGTTGCCGCGAGCGCCGTTCCGGGAGTCCTGCTGGGCGACCGGCCGGGCGGACCGGACACCGGGCGGTCCGACGCCGATGATCTCGGCGGCTACCTCCAGAGCGGCTGCGAGATACGCGTTTCGGCTCCGGTGGTGCTCGGCGACAAGCGGGTTGGGACACTTGGCCTGGCCTCTCGTGGCGCTCGCCGCTTCTCCGAGATCGAGGTTGGGACCCTGTCGGCGCTGGCCACGCAGGTGGGTCTGGCCCTGGAGGCCGCGCGACTGCAGGACGAGCTGCAGGCGCTGGCGGTGCAGGGCGAGCGAGAGCGCATCGCTCGCGAGATGCACGACGGCCTGGCCCAGGTCCTCGGCTACGTGAACACCAAGTCGCAGGCCGTCGACGAGATGCTGGCCGACGGCCGCGTGGCGGAGGCTCGTCAGCAGCTGGGTGAGCTGGCAGCGGCGGCGCGGTCGTTGTACGTCGATGTCCGTGAGGCGATCCTGTCGCTGTCGTCGCCCGTGCCGCCGGAACGCGGCCTGGCGGCGACCCTGGAGGAATACGCGGCGGTGTACGCGGAATCATCCAAGCTCGCCGTCCGCTTCGAGGCGTCACCCGAGGCGGCCGGAGCGCCTCTATCGGCCGCGGTTCAGGCAGAGGTCTTCCGGATTGCGCGCGAAGCGCTGACCAACGTTCGAAAGCATGCCCGGGCGCAACGCGCCGGCCTGTCGCTGGCGCGTCAGGGTCGCGAGGTCGTTCTTCGCATCGAAGACGACGGCGTCGGTTTCGATGCGAAGCTGCTGACCCAGGGGCCGGAACGGTGGCCGCACTTCGGTCTGGCCGGCATGCGGGAACGCGCCGAGTCGGTTGGCGGCGGCATTTCGTGGCGCAGCGGGCCCGGTGCCGGGACAGTTGTCGAGCTGCGCGTCCCGGTAGGCGGGGCAGCCTCGGCGCCCCCGCCCCATAGTGTCGCCTTGCTCGACGAGACGAGTCGTCCCGCAGGGCAGCACCAGGCGGTACGATCGCCCGCCGAAACGGTTTCGGAGGCAGACTGAGGCCGTGAGAACCGTGCTCGTCGACGACCACACGCTCTTCCGCGACGGCGTGGCCTCGCTTCTCCTGGCGTGGGGCCACGAGGTCGTGGGGCAGGCGTCCGACGGCGCCCAGGCTATCGATCTCGTGGACGAGACGTCCCCCGACGTCGTTCTCATGGACGTTCGAATGCCCAACGTCTCCGGGATCGAGGCGACGGCCCAGATCAAGGCCCGCCACCCCGAGGTCGCGATCGTGATGCTGACCGTGAGCGAGGACGAGGCCGATCTCTTCCGCGCCATCAAGGCCGGAGCGCAGGGTTATCTGCTCAAGAACCTCGAGGCGCCGCAGCTGCGGACCATGCTCGAGGGAGTGGCCAGAGGCGAGCCTGCCATCACGCCGGCAACGGCAGCCCGCATCATCGACGAGTTCCTGCGCACGCCGAACGGCGGCCAGAAGGCCACGCAGCGACTGACCGAGCGCGAGGGCGAAGTGCTCCAGCTGGTCACAGTCGGGCAGCGCAACCGCGAGATCGCCGCGGAGCTCGGGATCAGCGAGAACACGGTCAAGTTCCACCTGAAGAACATCGTCGAGAAGCTGCACGCGCAGAACCGCGCCGAGCTCGCCGCCCGGGCCGTGCGCGAAGGCCTGGTGCCCGATCTGCCGCGCGACCAGGCCCTGAATGAGCGGTTCCATCGCGAACCGCTGACCCGCCAGCGCTGATCCCGCGAGTCGAGCGCTGGGCGAGGGGCACCGACCCGCCGCCCTCGCCCCGCGAGGTCATCAGATCAGGTAGCCAGACGACCCCTACCATGGTGGGTAGGTAAGTCCGTTCTTCCGGCAGATGCACCCGGGACGCGCGGGCGCCATCTTTCGAGCCGAGCAAACAGCACGGCCGAGGCGTCCCATGGGCTATCGGATACAGATCGAGAACGGCAACTGCCTGAACTGCGGCGTCTGCATGGACGTCTGCCCGGTCCAGGCGCTGGATATGAGCCGGCCGCAACGGCCCGGGGTTGAGGGCGCCGGCATCTTCGGCAAGCCGTTCGACTGGATGATGGAGTACCCGGTCCAGGTGGGCGAATGCATCGGCTGCGGTATCTGCGTTCGCGAGTGTCCCACCCATGTCGTTTTGCTCGACACCGTGACCGGCCCAACGCCCCTCGCGGCCCGCCAGGGCCCTATCCACCGGCCCGTGGAGCCGGCCCCGGCCTGGCAAGCTCTCGGCGACGTCACGCGCGAGTCCCTCAAGCCGGCTCGCGTCTCCCCCTGGGGCGACCTCTTCGCGTGGCGGACCAGCGAGCGCCCGAACGACTGGCAGGTCTGGCGCTCCATGGTGACCGACGCTCGCCGGGATCCGATCGCGCCCTGTCAGGAGGCCTGCCCCGCGGGAACGGACGCCGGGCGCTATGTCGGGCTGATCGGCCAGGGTCATTACGACGAGGCCTATGCGGTCGCGGCCGAGGTCAACCCCTTCCCATCGGTCTGCGGCTGGATCTGCACCGCGCCCTGCGAGACGGCCTGCCGTCGCGGAACGCTGGATGAGCCGATCGCGATCCGGCGCCTCAAGCGCTTCGCCGTCGAGGCCGGCAAGCTCCCGCCCGTGGCCGCCCCGAAGAACCGGCGGGCGGAGAAGGTCGCGATCGTCGGCGGCGGGCCTGCCGGAATGTCGGCCTCCTACTACCTGGCCCGCCTCGGCTATGGAGTGACCGTCTTCGAGGCCATGCCCGTGCCGGGCGGCATGATGGCCATCGGCATTCCAGAGTACCGCCTGCCCAGAACGGTCCTGCGCGAGGAGATCGACCGAATCGTCGGCCTCGGCGTGGAGCTCAAGCTGAACTCCGCGATGGGCCGCGACTTCACCCTGCCCGATCTCGAAGCCGGGTACCAGGCCGTCTTCCTCGCCACGGGCGCCTCGCGCAGCCGCAAGCTCGGAGTTCCGGGCGACGACCTGCCGGGCGTGATCCCGGCGACGCTCTTCCTCAAGCAGGTCAACCTGGGCGAGAAGCCGGTCCTGCGGGGCGCGGTCGTGGTCGTCGGCGGCGGCAGCACGGCGATGGACGCGGCCCGGTCCGCGCTCCGTTCCGGCGCAACTTCCGTCACCGTCCTGTACCGGCGCGGCCGGGCCGAGATGCCCGCCCAGGCCGAAGAGGTGGAGGCGGCCGAGCACGAGGGCGTCCACGTCCAGTTCGAGGCTGCCGTCACGGAGGTCGAAGGCTCTAAGAAGGGCATCACCTGCGTGAAGTACGTCAGCCAGCGGCCCAGCGGTCGGTTCGAGGGCGGACGGGCCGTCTACGAGCCCATCCCCGGCAGCGACCGCGAGATCGACGCCACCACGGTGCTCGTGGCGGTCGGCGAGGAGCCCGATCCCTCGATCCTGCCCGCCGGCGCCGGCATCGAGACGAGCGGCTTCTCCGGCATCGTCGCCGACTCAGGCCAGGCGACCGGTCGTAAGGGAGTCTTCGCCGGCGGCGACGTCGTTTCGGGCGCCAAGACGATCATCCACGCCGTGGGCGCCGGCCGGCGGGCCGCCGGCTCGATCCACGAGTATCTGTCCGGCAGCCGGGACGGCGAGACCGAGATCATGGCCACCGTCCGCGTGCCAAAGAAGCCCGAACCGGTGCTCACGGTCGATCTCGCCACGCGGCCGCGAGTCGGCATGGCACTGCCGGACTACCAGCCCGGATCATTCGCGGCTACACAGCCCGGCCTGGAGACGGCCGCGGCCGTAGCCGAGGCGACGCGCTGCTTCCGCTGCGACGCGGTCTACCGCTGTGAACAGGTCCACGTCCAATCGGGACGCGGTCCCAGAGACGGCGGGCCGCACGGCGGCCGTGACGATCGGTTGCCGATCGGCAAATCACCTTCGCCCAGTGTTTCGCCGAAGCTCGCCGCCCCGGCGGGCGACCCCGGCTCCACCTCAGGAGGTCGTGACTGATGGACTCTCCGGCGTTCGGCGCGGCCGAGCAATTCATCGAAGGGACGATCGCCGCCGCGCTCGTGGCACTGTGGCTCCTGGCGGTCGCCCTGCACCTGGCCCGACCATACATGCTGGCCCTGACCCGCAAGTTCACCCTGCGCCTGGGCGCCGACCTGTGGTGGACGATCTACGTCGGGATGAGGGATGTATTCTTGCTCCAGGTCTTCCTGGGCAGCTTCATCTTCTTCTACCCTGACGTGGTCGGCGGCAACGACCTGCCGATCACCGGCGGTCTGGCCGCCGCCTGCGCCTTCGCGGTCCTTCTGCTCAAGCTGATGACCCGCGCCGACGCCGACGCCCGGAGCTTCCAGCTCCAGACGTTCCTCCTCGCCCTGGGAGCCGGCCTCTATCTGGTCCCGTACTTCCTCGGCGTCCAGATGACGACGGTCGGGAGCAGCATCTCCAACCAGTTCGCCTCGGTCCTGGTCAGCTCTCAGAACCCGACGGTCGCGCTGGCCCTGGTCTACGTCTCGCAGGCGCTGGTCGGTGCGATGGGTCTCGTGGCCGTCATCTACAACCTTCGGATCGCCTCGCCCGCCTCGCGCGGGAAGGCCGACGCGAGCGTGGTCGGCCAGCCCGCGGCGCAGAGCTAGGAGAGACCGACCATGAACGACCAGCAAGCTCTCGTCCAGGGGTCGCAGTACTGGATGCTCCTTTCGGTCGCCGCAGTGCTGCCGATCCTGTGGTCCTTCACCCTGGCCCTGCATTTCGCCAGGCCCTACATCCTCCGCTACCTGCAGGGGCTGACCCTCCGGTTCGGCGGGGACGTGTGGTGGCTCAGCTACATCCTCATCCGCGACGGGCTACTCGTCGTGACCTTCGCCCTGAGCGTCATCTTCCTGTTCCCCAACGTCTACATGAACGCCGACCTGGGCGTCCCGATCACGGCCCCACTCGCCGCCCTGGTGCTCTTCTGGGCCCTCCTGGCCAAGCTCACGGGCGACTCGGACGACAATCCGACCACCTTCCGGATCGTCTCGGTCCTGCTCGTGATCGCTTCGATGCTCTACATCATTCCGCAGATCTACGGGGTCGAATCCGGTGACCAGGTGGACGCCTGGAACAGCATCGCCGGCCTGGGCGGGATCCCGGGGGCGCTCGTCAGCGGTGCCAACCCTGACGTCTCCTTCCCGATCCTGAACCTCAGCCTGCTTGGCTTCGCGGCCACCGGCGCGGTCATCTTCGTGTGGTTCATGCGCAAGACGAAGTTCGAGCCGGCCGACATCGCCTAGGCTCGGAAGTACGCCCCTACTCAGGGGAGGCTCCGGCAGTGATAGCCATGCTGGACGACTTCGAGTTCGGAGTGACGACGCCGACGCGCGACGGCGAGCCACGGCGGCCATCGCCGAAGCGCCGCACAGAGAAGGTCGCGACGTAGGACGGCGTTACCCGCGCAGCCTGGTCCGCGTGCCGGGTTTGGCTACTTGAAGTCCTTCATCTTGGTTCCCAGCTTGACCGCCAGCGCGAGCATGTCGGCATCCGAGAGGGCTGACGTGGACGTGCGGTCCAGCCGCAGGAACTTGTCAGTGCCAAGGACGAAGTAGATGGCGTTGATGACGCCGTCTTCCTGGGTGGCGACGAAGTTGTCCATCGGGATGCTCGAGTTCGTCGTCACGGTGCGGCCGAGGGTCTGCTGGCCGGCCTTCTGATTTGCCACGCTCAAGTAGTCGAGCACGAGCAGGATGTAGGCGTCCGTGCCGTCATCGGCCTTGGTCGCCGTGTAGTAGCTGCAACCGAGGACGCTGGAGACAGCGGAAGGCTCGATCTTCTTGAAGGTCTTGCCAGCGAGCCCATCCATGAAGGGTTTGGTGAACTGGCCGCAGATATCCCCGACCACGTAGTAGTGGTCTTTGTCCGGGCGGCTCGGTTCGCCCGGGAATCTTACGAACCCATCGCTGTCGGTGGTGGTGCCGTCGGGGTTCGTCTGAGATGTGCCAGCCGCCGTCGAGGTTGCGTTGGTCTGGGTCGTAGCCGATTGGATGGAGGCAGTCGCAGGGCCTCCACTTGGGCTGGCACCTGACCCACTGCAAGCCCCCAAGAAGACCATCGATGCAATGGCGACAAGCGAGATCACGCTTCTCTTGGTCATGTGCGGACTCCAGACTGGGGCTAGCCGAAGAAGGACCTCGGCACGATTATGGAGGCCCCGGGCGGTCGATGGCGCGAGATTCCGCCCTACCCGCGCCGCTCTGCCGGTATCTCCGCGGCCGCGGCCTCATCTACGATCCAGACCGCACCGGGGCGTCGGGTGCGCTGAACCGGCCAGCGGCGGCCGTCGCGCACCTCGCCGAAGACGTGGCCCAGGGCCTCGGCCTTGCCGGCGCCCCAGGCGACGACCAGAACCGGCGCCGCTTCCAGGAGCCGCGGGTTGATCGTGACGCGGGGCAGATGCGGGCCGATGTGGGAGGGCGCGGGCACGCCCATCGTCCAGGCGAAGCTGTCCAGGGCCGGGCTGTCAGGGAAGCATGAGAGGACGTGGCCGTCCGTCCCCGCGCCGACCAGGATCAGATCGAAGACCGGCCAGTTGCCGTCCGTCAGCGCCAGGTGCGCGGCCATTTCCTCGGCGTATCGGGCGGTGCACCAGGCGGTGTCACGGTCCTCCGCGATGGCCCGATCCACCGGGAAGGGATGGACGTTGGCGGCCGGCAGGGGCACTCCGCCGGGCTCACCGGCACCGCCGCCCAGCAGCACGTCGTCCACGGCGGTCACGTTCGACTCGGGATGGTCGCGCGGGACGAAGCGGTCGTCGCCAAACCAGACGTGGACCTGCGGCCAGGGGACGCGATCGCGCAGCGGCGAGCGGGTCAGGAGGCGGTAGATCGGGATCGGCGTGGTGCCGCCGGTGGTGCAGAAGTCGGCCCGACCGCGAAGCTCGACGGCGTCGATGAGCGCGGCCGCGATTCGGTGAGCCGCCTCACGGGCCACGGCATCCGGGTCCGTGAGAACCACCAGCTCGGGTTCGCCCTGGTTGGCGGGCAGGCCTGGCACGCCGGTTCCGGTCAGTCGCTCCGGCACCGGGGCGAGGTCCGGCTCGCGCTCAGTCATGGCCCTGGCCCCAGCTCCTTCCGGCAGTTCCGCGTGAAGCCGGCTCCGCTCCGATCAAACGGCCCGCCATCGCCAGGACTTCGACGGCCACCGGATCGGCCGTGCCTTCTTCCACCGCTCGCTCCAGCAGGTCTACGTCGTGGAGCCTGGGAGCCAGGAAGGTGCGCCGGACTCGCTCGCGGCCCTTGTCGCGGATTGCCACCTCGACCGTCCGATCGCCCGCTACGACGTCGCCGATCAGCTCGGCCCCGTGCAGACGGGAGGCGATCTCCACCCGCACGGTCGATCCCTTGCCCAGCTCCGAATGGGCCGGGCGAAGCTCGACCTCCACCTTGTGCTCGAGCTGACGGAGGGTGGCCACGCGCCGTCCACCGGCCACGCGTCGCAGGGGCGAGACCACGCTCATCCCCAGCCGGGATGCCAGCCAGGCGACGTGGTAGACGGGTCGCACGATGTTCGTCAACCCAGCCGGGTCGCCCTCTTCCGCGGCGGCGAACTCGACGGCCATCGATCGGACTGCCCACAGGTGCGGCCGAAGGTCCGGCAGGTCGTAGACGGAGGCGAGCGCCTCACGCCAGCGAGCCTGCCGCAGGAGAGCGAAGTCGGCGACGAGGAGTCGCCGGCTTCGCGCCACGTGCGCCATGGCCGCCAGGCGATCCATGCCGTCCCCGGACCAGGACGAGCCGTCGACGATCAGCCGGTCCGCCAGTGGCACGAGCCGATCCGCGCGATGCGATCGGAATTGGGGGTCGTCCGGCCACCACAGAGCTACCGGCAGATCGTGGACCAGCAGCGGCACGATGATCGAGGCGAGGTGCCGGCCGGTCTCCCCGTGGGCGGTCACGTGGATCGTCTCGGCGCCCGTCTCGGCGCGGCCCGTTGCCGTGGTCAGCGCCAGGGCCTCGATCCGGGCATCCAGGCCGGGAGGACCGTCCGGATCCGCGGCCGAGAGGATCAACGAGCGCGACGGGCGGCGTCCGGCCGTACCGGAGATGGTGGCCGCGCAACGCTCGGCCGTCTCGCGACGGCCCGCCACCACGATCAGGTTCAGCACGCTGGAGCGGGCCGCGACGTGCTTCTCCCCGGCGCCACTCGGCTCGCGGGCGGCCGGGGCCCCGTCGGCGCGCGCCCACAACAATCCAAGCTGACGCTCTATCTCGGACACCGAGTGGGCGACCGGCAATGCCGCCGCCCCGGCCGCCCTGGGGGCCTTCAGATTCTTCGCCACCGTCTGCCGTCCCGTTCGATCAGCTCATCCGCGGCCTCCGGGCCCCACGTTCCAGCGGCGTAGTCGGGGAAGCGCGGCGCCGGCATGGCCGCCCAGGCCGCGACCATCGGCGTCACGACCGACCAGGCCGCCTCGACCTCGTCGGCGCGGGTGAAGAGCGAGGCGTCGCCCAGGAGCGCGTCCAGGATCAGCGTCTCGTATGCGTCCGGAGAGTCGACCGCGAACGAGGTGTCGTAGGCAAAGTCCATGTTCACCGTTCGCACGTCCAGACCGAGACCCGGCACTTTGGCCGCGAAGCGCAACATGATTCCTTCGTCGGGCTGGATGCGCATCGCCAGGACGTTCGGCGCCGGGTCGCCCGTGGATTCGCGGAAGAGCCGCAGCGGCACCTCCTTGAACTGGACCGCGATCTCGGTGGCGCGCTTGGGCAGCCTCTTGCCGGCCCGCAGGTAGAACGGGACACCGCTCCAGCGCCAGTCGTCGATCTCGAAGCGGCCGGCCACGAACGTCTCGGTCTCGGACTCGGGATCGACCTCCGGCTCCTGGCGGTACCCCACCGCAGCTTCCCCGGCGACCCAGCCAGGTCCATATTGGCCGCGCACGACATCGCGGCGGACGTGCTCCGGATCCGGAACCGCGATGGCTCGCAGGACCCCGACCTTCTGGTCGCGCAGGGCGTCGGCCTGGAACGACGAGGGTGGCTCCATGGCCACCAGGGTCATGAGCTGGAGGAGGTGGTTCTGCAGGATGTCCCGGCTGGCGCCGGTCTCCTCGTAGAAGGAGCCGCGGCTCTCCACACCGATCGACTCTGCCACGGTGATCTGCACGTGATCCACGTAGCTGCGGTTCCAGACCGGCTCGAAGATCCCGTTGCCGAAGCGGAAGACCAGCAGGTTGCGGACCGTCTCCTTGCCCAGGTAGTGGTCGATGCGATAGACCTGCGACTCGCGCAGAACCTTGGCAAGCTCGTGGTTCAGATGGCGGGCCGATTCGTAGTCGCGGCCGAAAGGCTTCTCGATGACGACGCGCCGCCAGCCGCCGCCGCGCAGCTCGTGGTCCAGACCCACCCGGCCCAGCTGCTGAACGATCTCCGTCACCTGGGAGGGCTGTGTGGCCAGGTAGAAGAGCCGGTTGCCGGCCGTGCCACGCTCGCCGTCAAGCTCGTCCAGCCGCTCGCTCAGTCGATCGAAGCCGCCGTCGTCGCCGAAGTCGAGCTGGTGGTAGGTGATGCGCCTGGCCAGCTCGGCCCAGGCCGCCTCATCGACCGGCTGGACTCGCGAGTACTTCTCCACCGAGGCCCGAACCTCGGCCGCGAAGGCCTCGTCCGAATAGGGCCGTCGGGCCACTGCGACGAGGCTGAACTCCGCCGGCAGCAGGTTCGTGCGCCACAGCTGGTAGATGGCCGGAATGACCCTGCGGTGGGCCAGATCGCCCGTGGCGCCGAACAGGACGAAGGCGCATGGGTCCGGCACGCGCTCGAGGCGAAGCCCCCGACGGAGCGGGCTGAGATCCCCGTCATGGCGTCCTCGGCGCCGGGTGGCGCTCGCCGCTTCCCGCATCTGCCGTGCCGTTCGGGCCGGCGGAGGCTGGCTCGGAGTACGGGCCGGGGTCATCGGCCGATCGAGGCGCGGGGGCCGGGACGCGATGCGCTCACGTCATTCGGTCTTCACGGCGTGGCCGCCGAACTCGTTGCGCAACGCCGCCAGAACCTTGGCCCCGTAGCTGTCGTCCTGGCGGGAGCGGAAGCGGTTGAGCAGGCTGAGGGTGATGACGGGCGCGGGAACGTCCCTGTCGATCGCCTCCTGAACGGTCCAGCGACCCTCGCCACTGTCGGCGACCCAGCCCTTCAGGTGGGTGAGGTCCTGGTCCGCAGAGAAGGCCGAGACGGCCAGCTCGAGCAGCCACGAGCGGACGACCGAGCCGTGGTTCCAGAGGTCGGCTATGGCGGCCAGGTCGAGCTTGTAGTCCGATGCGTGCAGGATCTCGAAGCCCTCGGCGTAAGCCTGCATGAGCCCGTATTCGATGCCGTTGTGGATCATCTTCACGTAGTGTCCGGCACCCGGGCCGCCGGCGTGGAGGTAGCCGTTCTCCGGGGCGAGCGAGCGGAAGATCGGCTCGAGGCGTCTCACCGGCTCGGGTTCGCCGCCGACCATGAGGCAATAGCCGATCTTGAGGCCCCAGACTCCTCCCGAGACGCCCGCGTCGATGAAGCTGACACCGTGCTCGGCGACTTTGGCGTGGCGCCGGACCGAGTCGTGGAAGTTGGAGTTGCCGCCGTCGACGATCGTGTCAGCCGGCTCGAGGAGCTCGAGCAGCTCGTCGATCATGGCCTCGGTCACGTCGCCCGACGGGACCATCACCCACACCGCGCGGGGCTTCGCGAGCTTGCCGACCAGCTCCGCGAGCGTGAAGGCGCCGTCGGCACCCTCGGTCATGATCTCACGGGTCTTCTCGGCGGTCCGGTTGTAGGCCACTATATGGTGCTTATCGGGGAGCAGGCGCCGGACCATGTTGGCGCCCATCCGCCCGAGTCCCACGAAGCCGAGTTCCATGGCCTAGGCCTCCTTGAGGGCTGCGGCGAGGGCTCGCGCGACTGCGGCCAGGCCGCGGTCCGGGTCCCCTCCGAGGTTGATTCGAAGAACCGGCAGCTTGTGGTCCTCAAGCGTCCGTGCGTCGCCGATGGCCTGGGCGTCGATGAGCTGGCCGAAGGTGTAGGCCTTGCCGGGGATCTCCAGGTCGTCGGGGTGCTCGGAGACGAGCTGCAGGAACCACCCGATCGGCGCGCCGCCCTTGTGGAGCTGGCCGGTAGAGTGCAGGAAGCGCGGCCCGTAGCCGACGGTGGTGGCGCGGTGGGTCCCATCCCGGAGCTGAGTGCGGATGCGGTTCAGGGCGGCGTCCCGCTCCGGGGTCTGGGCCACGTACGCCTGGATGGAGGCGTAGCCGTTTGCCGCCAGTTTGCCGAGGTGGGTCTTCAGGGCGGCGGTGAGCGCCGCTTCGTCCGCCACGTCGAGGGCCGAACCCCCGGACTCCGCTTCCTGGCCGCTCTCGAAGGCGGCGATGACGGCGCGGGTGTTGGCCTTGGATTCCTCGACGTTGGGCTGATCGAACGGGTCTATCTCCAGCACGGCGCCGGCGAGCGCGGTGGCGACCTCCCAGCGGACGAACTCGGCGCCGATCTCGATCCGGGTGCCGACTTCGATGCGGATGACCGGGTGACCGGCCGCGGCAAGCTCGGCGAGGCGGGCGTCCACGCTCGTGCCGATGGACGGGTCCGGGCCGGCGGAGCCGGCGAGGGCGATGCGGACGAAGACGCGGTCGCTGCCGTATGCCGCCGGGGCAGCGAGCGGCTCGCCTTCCACGGGCACCACGCCGACGCCCTGCTTGCCCGTGCTCTCGGCGACAAGCTGCTCGACCCAAGGCCCAAAGGCGGCCAGCTCGCGGTCGATGACGAAGGTCAACTTGTCACGGCCCTGCCTGGCGAAGGCGCCGATGGCCAGGCCGAGGGAGAGGCCGGGGTTCTTCGCCGGGTCGGGTTGACCGCAGGCGATGACCATCGCCCGGGCCTTCTCGAGGAGCGCGTCCAGATCGATCCCGAGTAGCGCTCCAGGGACGAGGCCGACATAGGTGAGGGCCGAGTACCGGCCGCCGACGTCGGGCGGGTTGAGGAAGACCTCGCGCAGCTGGTCGTGGTGGGGGATCGAGCGGAGGCTCCTGTCCGGGTTGGTGATGGCGACCATGAAGTCGCCCGGCTGGGTCGGCCGGCCAATCCCGGCGGTCTCGAGCGCGTTCTCGATCCGGGCCCACTGATACGCCTGGAACGAGAGTGACTCGGCCGTGGTGCCGGACGCGGTGGAGACCATGAACAGCGTCGCCGTCGGGTCCAGGTCGTCGAGCGTGGCCGACACCGCGGCCGGATCGGTGGAATCGAGGACGCGGACCGGCGTGCCGTCCTTCGCCGTCTCGAACACGCGGGTCAGGAGGGCGGGGGCGAGGCTGCTGCCGCCCATGCCACCCAGTACGGCAGTGGTGTAGCCCTGCTCGCGGAGCGCGGCCGCGAACGCCTTCAGCTCGCCGGTCTCGTCGGCGAAATGGAACGGCGCCTCCAGCCAGCCGAGACGCGTGGCGATGGCTCGCTGGACCACGTCCTCACTCGACCACACGGCGGGATCGCGGCGGCCGATCGCCCGATCCGCCCAGTTCTCCTTGACGGCACGGTCCCGGGCCGCGGCCAGGGCTGCATCAAGCTTCGCGTCGTCGAGCGTCAGTTCCAGGTCCAGAGATCTGGCGGGAGTCGGTTCGGTCATTTGCGGCGACCTCGTGACTGGCGGGGATTGGGGCCGATGGGGGGCTTTGCTTCGGGCGCGGAGCGGTCGGGCTCAGCGGGTTCGATTGGCTGGGTGCGCGGCTTGAATGCCGCCGGCCTCCTCCTCGATGGCGCGGATCTTGCCGACCCGGCGGAGGTGGCGCGGTTCGCCGCTGAACGTGGCGCCGAGGAACGATCGGGCGCAGGAGACGGCGGTCTCCACGCCGATGACGCGCGCCCCCAGGGTGAGCACGTTCATGTCGTCGTGCTCCACGCCCTGGCCGGCGGAGTAGGTGTCGTGGCACAAGCCGGCCCGGATCCCGGGCACCTTGGACGCTGCGATCGAGGCCCCGACACCGCTGCCGCAGACCAGTATGCCCCGATCCGCCCGGCCCTCCAGGATGGCCAGCGCCAGGGCGCGGCTGTAGTCCGGGTAGTCGTCTTCGGGGTTGGAACCGTCACCGCCCAGGTCGATGAGGTCGTGGCCGAGCGGAGCCAGCCTGGCCAGCAGCTCGGCCTTCAGTTCGGCACCGGCATGGTCCGCTGCCAGCGCGACGCGCATCTTGGCCTCCTTTCAGCGGGCCTCTGGGCCGGGTTCGGCGCTGGGCACGCGACCGTGCAGCCCTTCGCGGACGACCTTGCGGCCGATCTCGGTGACCCGTTCGACGGTGAAACCGAAGCGGCGCAGGACCTCGTCGCCGGGGGCCGACGCGCCGAAGTGGTCGATGCCGACGATCGCGCCTTCGTCGCCGGCGTAGCGCTCCCAACCGAACGGGCTGAGAGCCTCAACGGCGAGGCGCTTGCGGGACGCCTGCGGCAGAACGGACTCGCGATAGGCCGCATCCTGACGCTCGAACCCCTCCCAGCTGGGCAGGCTGACGACACGCGTCCGGATGCCGTCCTGCTCCAGCGCCACTGCGGCGCCGACCGCCAGCTGCAGCTCGGATCCTGTACCGATCACGATCAGGTCCGGCCGCGCCGCGTCTCCGGATGCGTCCAGCAGGACGTACCCACCGCGAGCCACGCCGGCCCGGGCCTTCTCGGCCGTGCCCGCCAGAACGGGGAGCTTCTGGCGAGACAGGATCAGGGCCGTGGGGCCGTCGCCGCGTTCCAGCCCGCAGCTCCAGGCCGCGGCGGTCTCGTTGGCGTCGCCGGGCCGGATGACGTCCAGGTTGGGGATGGCCCGCAGGGCCGCCACGTGCTCGACCGGCTCGTGCGTGGGTCCGTCCTCGCCGACCGCGACCGAGTCGTGGGTCCAGGCATAGACCACCCGCAGGCGGGTGAGCGCAGCCAGCCGGACGGAGCCGCGCATGTAGTCGCTGAAGACCAGGAACGTGGCGGCGTAGGGGATGAGCCCGCCGTACAGGGCGATGCCGTTGGCGATCCCGCCCATGGCGTGCTCGCGGACGCCGAATCGGATGTTGCGGCCGCCGGGGTTGTCGGCTTCGAAGAGCCCGCCGCCGGCCACGTCCGTCAGATTCGACTCGGAGAGGTCGGCGGACCCGCCGAAGAGCTCCGGCACGGCGCCGGCCAGGGCGTTGATCGCCTCGCTGCCGGCTTTGCGCGTCGGCACCTGATCGCCGGCGGCGTAGGTCTTGAGGCCGTTCGCCCAGCCCTCGGGGAGGCGGCCGTTCCAGCGGCGGTCCAGCTCGGCGGCCTCGGCCGGGAAGTCGCGGCTGTAGCGGACCAGTTCCTCTCGCCACGCGGCGACGAGCTTCTGGCCGGCCGGGATCGCCTCGCGGAAACGATCCAGGGCAGCGTCCGGGACGTAGAAATGGCGGTCCGGGTCCCAGCCGTAGAACTCCTTGGCGCCGCGGACCTCGTCCTCGCCGAGCGGTGCACCGTGCGCCTTCTGCGAGTCGTGCTTGGTCGGGGCGCCGTAACCGATGTGAGTTCGGACCGCGATCAGGCTGGGTCGTTCGTCGGCTCGAGCCGCCGCTATGGCCGCATCGATCGCCGCAACGTCATTTCCATCGTCGACGCGCTGGGTGTGCCAGCCGTAGGCATCGAACCGCTCCGGCACGTTCTCCGTGAAGGCCATGGCGGTGGGTCCATCGAGCTGGATGTGGTTGTCGTCGTACAGGAAGACCAATCTGCCGAGGCGCAGATGCCCGGCCAGGGAGGCGGCTTCGGCCGCGATCCCCTCCTGGATGTCGCCGTCGGAGCAGATGGCGTAGACGTAGTGGTCGATCAGGTCGTGGCCGGGCCGGTTGAACTCGGTCGCCAGACGGCGCTGCGCGATCGCCATGCCGACCGCGTTGGCGAAGCCCTGGCCGAGCGGGCCGGTCGTGGCCTCAACCCCGGCGGTCATGCCGTGCTCGGGATGGCCGGGCGTTCTGGAGTCCCACTGGCGGAAGGATTGGAGGTCCTCGATCGTCAGCCCGTAGCCGGTCAGGTACAGCAGCGAGTACAGGAGCATGCTGGCGTGCCCGGCGGACAGCACGAACCGGTCGCGGTTCGGCCAGCTTGGATCGGTCGGGGAGTGGCGCAAGAAGCGGGTCCACAGCGTGTACGCCATCGGTGCCATCCCCATCGGCGCTCCCGGATGGCCCGAATTGGCGTTCTGGACAGCATCCATGGACAGTGTCCGGATGGTGTCGATTGCCAGCCGGTCGATGTTCTCGGCCGCAGCGGTCATTCGCTCTCCAGCTCCCCTTGCCAGCACGATGGCTCGGTCTTGCCCTGGCAGATCCCGAGGTCGCGCCGTCTGGCCCGGCAGGCGCGCTCTGCCGGGCCGTCGATGCTCGACTAGAACGTCTCGAGTGAGAGTCCGGCAGCGCGACCCGACTGCCCATTCGAGGTGGGTGCGAGAGTGCCGGACCGGCTGGAGCGACACCTGCGTCCCGATGACGGCGTCATTCTACGGCCCGGGGCCGTTACGGCGATGAGGCGAAGCTCCCGGCCCGGCAGGCGTCCAGCCTCAACCCCCGTTGCGAGTCCGTGGCGGGCTGGTACACTCGGCGATCAGGCAGCGTTCGCGATCGAGGATCGGGCGATGCCTGCCGGCAGGGCCCCGGCCAACGGTCCCGTTCCAGGGTCGGCGGAACGCGAGGAAGCAAGATGCGGATCTACGAAGGCAGTCCGCGCCAGAACTACGAGGAAGTCCTGCGCTCGATCGGCGCGTTCCTCGATCAGCGCGGCATGCGCGAGATGCTGGTTGTCGAAGCCCCCGATGGGTTCATCGTCCAGGGGCTGGTCGTCGAGACGTCCTCAGTCGGCGCGTGGTCAGATCATCTGGGCACGCAGACCAAGGAGACGTTCACCTTCCTCGACGACGACATCGCGCGGTTCATGGAGGAAGGCCACGCCAGACGCGACAGCCAGCAGAGCGCGGTGACCTGGGGCCAGTCGGGCTACTATGAGCAGGCGTTCCGCATCATCGGTCGATATGTCGATGAACAGAAACCGCGCGACATCTTCTTCTTCGAACAGGACGGCGCGTTTGTCTTGCGGCTGCTGATGGGGACGCAGACCGGCAGCCGGCACGTTATCGCCGAGTTCACTCGCGACGAGGTCGAGGCAATGATCGCCCAGGCCCCGGACTTCCGAGGCGACAAGGCCGCCAAGCCCCAGCCAGGAGCCTGAGCCGGCTCGATTGGGTCGAAGGCGGCTAGAGGAGGTAGGCCATGAAAGCGCTCTTCAAGTACACGGTGGTCGGGCTTCTAGTCATCCTCGCCGCGCTCATCATCATCCCGCTGCTCGTTCTGGCCGGTCTCTTCGTCTGGCTCAAGCTGACCGAAGAGGGCGACGAGGAGTCGCTCGAACTCGACCAGGAGAACGTCTAGCGGCCCCAGCCACCGCTCCGACTGAGCCTCGCCCGGGCCGCCAGCCCGGGCGATCGCGTTTCCGGCTCTCGTTTCGCGGCCGTCTTGCCGCCAAGTAGGAACCGCTCGCGATGATTCGTACGATCCATCGTCCCCGCTTTGGCGGGATGGAAGCAGCTCCGAGCGCCCGCGTTCGCCACCTGGCCGAGCTTGCGATCCTGCTGGTGATGCTCACCTGGGGCGCAAACGTGGTCGCCGTCAAGGCAATCCTGTCCGATCTGCCGCCGGTCCTCTTCGCCTTCGTCAGATTCGGGACGGCTTTCCTGGTGCTGCTCGCGTTGCTGCGCTGGCGCGAGGGCAGCGTTGGGCTGCCCCGCGGCGACATCCTGCCCCTGGTTCTCCTTGGTCTGGCCGGATTCGGGTTGTACCAGGATCTGTGGGCGACTGCCCTGGGCAGAACTACCGCGGCCAACTCCGCTCTCATCACGGCTGGCACGCCGGTCTCCACGCTGCTCATCGCCGCGGCAATCGGCTCCGACAAGCTGTCGCCGACCAAGGCATTGGGTGCGCTCATCGGCTTCTCGGGAGTGGTGGCGGTCGTGGCTGCAACCCATGGCTTCGGCTTCACCGGGGCATCGAGCGGCGACATCCTGACGTTCCTGGCCACGATCTGCTGGGCTTGCTACGTGGCCTTCGGGGCGCCCGTTTTGCGACGCCACTCACCGCTGCGGACGGCGACGTGGGCGATCGGCTTTGGCTGTCTTGGCATGCTGCCGCTGGCGGCCTGGCAACTCACGTCGTTCGACCCATCGCGAATCCACGCCAGCACCATCGGGCTCTTCCTGTTCTGCTCGCTGCTAGCAGCGGCCGCGGCGAACGTGGTCATGTTCGAGGCGGTAAAGGTGCTCGGCCCGACTCGCGCCATGCTCTTCCAGTTCCTGATCCCGGCCTTCGCGGTGGCAATGGCCGCCATCTTCCTGGGCGAGGAGATCGTCGTGGGCCAGCTCGCCGGCGGCGTCGTCATCGTGCTCGGGATCCTGGTCGCTCGCTCGGGCGGCCTCGCCGCGCGGTTCGGGTAGCGGGCCGGTCGGCGCCGCGGTCTGGCCAGTTCCGCTCCCGCTCCCGTGCCCGTGCCCGCCGCGCCCGCGCGGGGCCCGTTACTCCCAGCGGAAGGTGCGATACGCCAGACCCGCCGCGACCACAGCGATGGCGGCCACGATGCCGAGCTCCACGATGTTGGAGCCGCGCCCGATCCACGGGTCCTGCAAGGCGACCGCGACGTGGGTCAGCGGCAGGGCCTTGGCGACCTGCTGCATCGTCTCCGGCATCACCTCCCGCGGAGGGCCCACTCCGGAGGTCATCTCAGAAACGAAGAAGAGGACCAGGCCGACCGCCTGGGCGGCCTGCGCGTTGGGCAGGACTGCGCCCAGGAGGATGCCGATGGCGACGAAGCTCATGGTGCACAGAACGAAGGCGAACAGGACGCCGACCGCAGAGACGGGGCCATGCGCTCCGTCCACGCCCATCCCGAGAACGACGATCGCCACGCTGCCCAGGATGGCAATCAATGCGCCGACGCACAGCTGCGAGGCGAGAAGCGCCCAGGGCGACACCGAGGAAGCACGGAAGCGGCGCAGGACGCCGCGCTCTCGGTAGCCGGCGAGGTGGATCGGCAGGCTGATGAACCCGATGGAAGCTACCACCAGCCCCATGAAGCCGGGCACCAGGTAGTCCATCGGACCGGCGCCGCCCCAGATCTTGCCCTTGGGGTCCGGCGTGTTGCCGAAGACGCCGCCCATGACGAACAGCACGAGCAGCGGGAAGGCGAGCGAGAAGATCATCGTCAACGGCTCTCGGATGAAGAGCTTGATTTCGACCCAGGTGAGCTTGGCAAGCTGGCGCATCGGTCAGTCCCGCATCGAATGGCCGGTCAGGCGGAGGAAGACCTGCTCGAGCGTCGGGCGCTCGACCCGCAGGTCGTCCGGCACGATGCCGTGCTCCACCAGAGCCGCGGCCACCAGCGCCAGCACGGGTCCGCTCCCGTCAACCTCGACCTGATCGCCGTCGCGCTTCACAGCGGTCACGTGGGCGACCTTCTCGAGGAAAGCCACGTCGGCGACCGACGTGCTGAACTGGACCCGCACGCCCGAGGGCTCGGCCGCTATCAGGTCCTGAGGCGAGCCCGCGGCGACGATCCGGCCGGCGTCCACGATGGCGACCCGATCGCACAGCCGCTCGGCCTCTTCCATGAAGTGGGTCACGAGAACGATGGTGCAGCCCCGGTCGCGGACCTCACGGATCAGGTCCCAGGTGGTCAGTCTCGCGGCAGGATCGAGCCCGGTGGTCATCTCGTCGAGGAACACGACGCGCGGCTCGTTGACCAGCGCGAGGGCGATCAGCAGCCGCTGTCGCTGGCCGCCGGAGAGATTCCCGTAGCTTCGGCGGGCGAGGGAGTCGAGGCCCCAGGCGGCCATGAGCGCCCGCCAGTCGACGACCCTGGGCGAGAAAGACGCGAACAGGTCGAGCGCCTCCCAGACGCGCATCCGGTCGGGCAGGGCCGATTGCTGCAGCTGTGAGCCGATCGAGCGGCGCAGATCGGCGGCATCGGTGCGAGGGTCAAGGTCGAGGACCCGCACCGCGCCCCCATCGCGCTTTCGCAGTCCCTGAAGACATTCCACGGCCGTGGTCTTGCCGGCGCCGTTGGGTCCGAGCAGCCCGAAGATTTCACCCTCGCGGACGTCGAACGAGATGTCGTCGACGGCAACGACCGAGCCGTAGGTCTTGCGCAGGTTCTCGACGGCTATGACGGCCTGGGGCAATTGCTCTCCTCGATCCATCTCGTGGTGCGCCGGCGGCCCTCGGGGCGGACCCCACCAGTACGGGTCGGTATCCTCTCCTCCATGCTACGCGACAGCCAGGGGCCGGCGCGCGATGCCGATTCCGCCCCTGCCCCCATTCCGCCGCTCCGGCCCGGCCAGCCGCCGCTGGCCTTGCTCGTCGACTACGACGGCACGATCGCCCAAACGGACGTCGCCGACAAGATCCTCTACCACTTCATCGGCGAGCGGTATCGCGTCGACGACGAAGCCTACGATGCCGGGCTCATCGGCTCCAGAACGCTCTTCGAGGGGCAGGTCGGGTTGCTGCCAGGCGACCCGGCGCCGGTCGTCGCGCTCGCCGAGGCGCAGCCTCACGATCCGATGTTCGCGTCGTTCGCCCGTCTAGCGCTCGAGCTGGAGATCCCCATCGAGGTCGTGAGCGACGGTTTCGGCTTCTACATCGAGGCCGCGCTCCGACGGCTCGGTTCTCCGCCCGTCCCGGTGATCACGGCTCGAACAACGTTCGACGGCGAGCGCACCGAGATGACCTTTCCCAACGGACACCCCAACTGCCTCGTCTGCGGAACCTGCAAGCGGCAGCGCGTGCTCGCCCACCAGGCCGCCGGCCGAGTCGTGGCCTTCATCGGCGATGGGGAGAGCGATCGCTATGCCGCGGCCTACTCGGACGTGATCTTCGCCAAGCGGAGCCTGATCGAGCTGTGCCGCAAGGAGGGCTGGGCGTTCACGCCGTGGCACGACTTCGCCGAGCTGCAGACCTGGCTCGAGACGACCGTGGCCGCCTGGCGAGCCGATCCGGACACCCTGCGGCGCCACACGCCGAAGCCCTTCATCTGCGGCCCGGAGCTGTGGGGCCCGGGGCGGGAGAACCCTCCCGGACCCTGGCGGCGAGCCGGCTAGGTCGCGCGCTCGCGGGCCGCGAGGACCCCGCAAACCCCGAGGAGCGGCGTTCAGCCGGCCACGGTCATGGCCCTGTCGGGCCGTAGCAGGAAGGGCGGCAGGTAGGCGGGGATGTTGGAGAACGGCAGGACGTCGGGGTGGAGGGCGATTCCGAGCGCGTCGTTCATGAACTGCCTTCGGGCCTGGATGCGCTTCCACACCGCGGGATAGGCCGCCGCCAATGCCTCACGCAGCGATCCATCCGCGAGTGCCAGGCCATCCTCGATGTTGGTCGTGAAGTACTCGCTGCCGGTTGACGGGATGACGTCCACCTGGAGCGCCATGCCGGAGCGCAGCTCGATGCGCGACCCGCGGGAGATAGGGGAGTTGACCCACTCGTCGTTGTGGATCTGGTGTCCCGGGTTCAGCGAGACGCCGAAGAACGCATCGCCGAGGCGGCGATCGATGATCTCGTGGAGGACGCCCCCCGTCTGCCCGACGCGCAGGGCGCCATACCATTCCGCGATCGCCTCGAAATACGGCCCCACAAGGCGCTCCACGTAGTCCTCGATCCTGCCGGGCAGCTCGTCGGAACCGGCGACCACGAAGCCGGCCCGGCAGTTGAGCGCGCCCCACACGCCGAACGCGACGGTGAACGGGTCGCCGCGCTCGATCCGACGATCGCCCGGACTGAGCAATCCGAGCGATGCCCGCTGTCCCGCCGATAGCATGAGGTGACAGGACAGCGGCATTCCGTTCCAACGGAGGAGGCTCACCGCCTCGCTTTCGGTCATCCCCGGCTCGAGGCCGAACAGCAGGCGCCGGATCCCATCCGACGTCTGGCAGGCTGCGTACTCGAACGCGGCGAGCTGCTCGATCTCGTTGACCACACGCAGACCATCGGCGGCATCGATCAGAATGCCGGTCGCGTTCTCGACCGCGCCGCTCGGGCCGGTCAGGCGCCGCAGCTCGTCCACGAGAAAGGCCGGCGCATCGATCGCCTCGCGGCTGGCGTACGTCTTCCAGCCGATGACGCCGACCCGTTTGCCCGGCCCGATCCCCTCGCCGGCCAGGATCTCGGAAAGCGGCGCCGACCGGTCGCGTGGCTGACCCGGCAGGCTCAGGTCCTGGAACAGAACCGTCCGCATCGCGAGGGGCGCCTGGGCCGCCATCGCCCGGCACTCGTTGCCGACCAGGATCGCCGGCTCGCCCTCCGGCCCGAGCACGAGGACGGCCTCCTCGAAGCGGGGGTCGAACCCGGTCAGATAGGCCAGGCCGGCGCTGTGCTCGCGATCGGCGTAGACGACGAGCCGGTCGTAGCCGCTTTCCTCGGCACGGCCACGCAACGCAGCCAATCGGGCCTCGTAGACGTGCGGCGGTATCTCCGGCCGTGCCTGGGGCATGCCGAATTCGGGCAGGCGTATCTCGGCAAGTCGCGCGTTGACCACGGCGTCTTCCGGTCAGGCCTTGGGAGGCGACCACGGTCGCGCCCCGGTCGCGCCCCGCACGATGTCCACGAACTGCTCGCGCCCTTCGGCCGACATGGGAGTTGACACAACCGTACGGTATGAGGCTATCATAAACGTCTGTGTGACAACGTTTGCATAAGCCGCCGGCTCATCGTCGGGGACGAGTTCGATCAGTGGAACCAGACCGTCGGGCGAATCGTTTGCCCAAGTCCCAAGCCAGACGGTCCCGCTGCATTTCGAGTTCGGCCCGGGCGCCAGGGTCCTCCTGACGGCGGCGACGGAACTCGCGACCGCTTTTGAGCGTATGTGCGATCAGTCGATCAGTCGACGGGAGATCGGAGGCTAGATCGACGGCGGAGAGGAGGCCCGGCAGCCCAGACCGGAAGACAGTCAAGGCAATCGGATAGTAATCCGAAGAACTCCAGTGGAGGAAGGATCCTATGTTCAGTACTCGCAAGGCGGCAGCCCTCGTAGCGGTTGTCGCACTCGTTGCCTCGGCGTGCTCGAGTTCGGCGGCGACTGCCGTCCCGACCGCAGCCCCAACTGAGGCCCCTGCAACCGCGGCCCCTGCAACCCCGACGGCGGCGCCAAAGGCGTGCACGGTCGGCGTTTCGTGGAACAACTACCAGGAAGAGCGCTGGGCCAAGTGGGACGAGCCGGCGATCAAGGCCGCGCTCACCAAGGCCGGCTGCACCTACATCTCCAACGACGCGAAGTCGTCGTCTGACACGCAGGCGTCGAACGTCGACGCTCTGATCAACCAGGGCGCGGGGGTCGTGATCATCCTGGCCCAGGACGGGACCGCCATCAAGCCAGCTGTGGCCAAGGCCCTCAACGCCGGCATCCCCGTCATCGCCTATGACCGCCTGATCGAAGATCCGGGCGCGTTCTACCTCACGTTCGACAACGTCCTGGTCGGCAAGCTGCAGGCCGAGGCGCTGCTGAAGGTCAAGAGCAAGGGCAACTTCGTCGTCATCAAGGGCAACAAGGCCGACGCCAACGCAGACTTCCTGCGCGCGGGCATGGTCCAGGCTGGCGTCCCCAAGGTCGGCGAGAGCACCGCGGACCTCAAGAACGTCGGTGAGACCTACACGGACAACTGGGATCCGGCCAACGCCCAGAACGAAATGGCCCAGTACCTGACCAAGAACAACAACAAGATCGACATTGCGTTCGTTGAGAACGACGGCATGGCCGGTGGTGTCATCGCCGCTCTCAAGTCCCAGGGTATGGCGGGCACCGTTCCGGTCTCCGGCCAGGACGGCGACGCCGCGGCTCTGAACCGCGTCGCCCTCGGAACACAGACAGTGGACGTCTGGAAGGACGCCCGCCTGCTTGGTGACGCTACCGGGCAGGTCGCCGCCCAGCTCGCCAAGGGCACGAAACTCGCCGATGTCACCACCGACAAGTACGGCCCGGCGAAGATCTTCGACACCCCGGGCGGCAACAAGATCAACTCGATCCTCATCATCCCCCAGGCGATCACCAAGGACAACCTCCAGGTCGTCCTCGACGCCAAGTGGATCGACAAGGCCACGCTCTGCAAGGACGTGAAGGCAGGCGCCGTCACGGGCTGCTAACAGCTCGAGACGCCAGGTAGTCAATCTGCGCGCCCTGCACCCGGGATTCCGCGGTGCAGGGCGCGTACCATGAGGCCGCAGGCTTTTTGATCCAGGGGTAATCGAGAGGCTGACGATGACTCAGGTTGCTGGAGACACGGGGGCAGAAGAACCTCGACGGGCGTGGTCGCGCTGGATTCGGCCGATAGGCGCCGGAGTCAGGGCTGTCCAGTTGGGCGCCAGGACGATGGAAATCGACATCCGGCTGGCCGGCATGATCCTGACGTTGATCGGCATCTGGGTCGGCTTCGGCTATGCCTCCGATGGGCTCTTCCTTACGCCGCGCAACCTCTACGACGTCTCCGTTCAGAGCGTGCCGGTGGCGATCATGGCCACGGGTATGGTCCTGATCATCGTCTCCCGGAACATCGACCTCTCGGTGGGGTCGATCATGGGCTTCACCGCCTACATGGCGGCCATGACCCAGCGGATCTGGCTGACGGAGGACCTCCACCTTGCATACGGTGGGTTCGAGATCTGGATCATCGCGCTGCTGGTTGCGATTGCGTTCGGCGCGCTGATCGGAGCCCTCCAGGGCGGCCTCATCGCCTACGTTGGGCTCCCGTCGTTCATAGTGGGGCTGGGCGGACTCCTGGTCTGGCGCGGCCTGATCTTCAAGGTCCAGCAGGGCCAGACCATCGCCCCGATGGACATCAACTTCTCCATCATCGGTGGCAATCTGCCGCAGGGTTCGATCGGTGACGTGTTCACCTGGCTCGTCGGGATCGTCGTGTGTGCTGGCATCGTCTACGCCCTGCTGGCCAGCCGGCGGAAGCGCCGGGAATACGGCTTCCCCGTCAGGCCCCGGTGGGCTCAGGCGATCCTGATTGTCGGCGGCTGCGCGACAGTCCTCGCGGCCGCGTGGGTCTACAACAGCTACCCGCTACCGCCGCTGCTGGCCACGAAGTACGCGACCGAGCACGGCATCACGGAGCCGGCCGGTGGTCTGATAATCCCGGTCGGATTGGCCGTCCCCGTCCTCCTCCTCGGAGCCATCACGCTGGCCATGATGTTCCTGGCCACGCGCCGGCCCTTCGGACGATACGTCTTCTCGATCGGCGGCAACCCCGAGGCCGCCATCCTCGCCGGTATCAACACGAAGCGCACGATCTTCGGGACGTTCGTGCTCATGGGGATCCTCTGTGCCATCGCCGGAGCCGTCCAGGCCTCCCGCCTGGATGCCGGCGTTACGAGCACCGGCACGAACTACGAGCTGCTGGTCATCGCCGCAGCGGTGATCGGGGGAACCTCGCTCGCGGGCGGCATAGGGACCATCCCAGGCGCCGTCCTGGGCGCGGTCGTCATGCAGTCCCTCAAGTCGGGTATGGTCACGATCGGCGTCGACTCGCCTATGCAGGATGTGGCAGTGGGGACAGTGCTCATCCTGGCGGTGGCCCTCGACACGGTCATCCAGCGGCGCCAGAAGTAGGCCAGGAGCGAGACGATGAGCATGTCAACGACTGATCAGGCTCCAGCCACCGCGACCGCGGCCGCCAGCCCCGCTCCGCTGGTCGAGATGCGCGACATGTTCGTCGCTTTCGGCGGCGTGCACGCCGTCCAGAACGTGACCGTGGATCTGCGCGCCGGCGAGGTAGTGGGTCTGGTAGGCGGCAACGGCGCCGGTAAGACCACTCTGATGCGCGCCCTGTCGGGAGCGCATCCGGCGGACTCGGGCGAGATACTGATCGACGGCCAGCCCGTCTCGATCCCGAACCCGCGAGCCGCCAAGGCCATGGGCATCGAGACCATCTATCAGACACTTGCCCTGGCGGAGAACGTGGATGCGGCGGCCAACCTGTTCCTGGGCCGCGAGCTCAAGACCCGGATCGGCTCGCTCGACGACGCGGCCATGGAATCGGCCACCCGCAAGGTCATGGGGCGCCTGAACCCGAATTTCCAGAACTTCAAGACGCCGGTTGTGTCCCTCTCCGGCGGTCAGCGGCAGGCCATCGCCATCGCTCGGGCCATCCACTTCAACGCCCGGATCTTGATCATGGACGAGCCCACGGCGGCCCTCGGTCCGGCCGAGACGGTGCAGGTGCGCAACGTGATCAAGCAGCTGAAGTCCGAAGGGATCGGCATCTTCCTGATCAGCCACGACATCCACGACGTCTTCGACCTGGCCGATCGGATCAGCGTCATGCTCCACGGCAAGCTGGTCGGCACGGTCAACAAGGCGGAAGTGACGACGGACGAAGTGCTGGGCATGATCATCATGGGGAAGCTGCCCAGCGAGGTCTCGGAGACGGAGCTTGCCAAGCTCCACGGCTGACGGCTGACGGGGGCAGACGCCCCCGCCGCGAACCGGCCGGGTCCCTCCCGAGGACCGGCTGCCGCCCGGCGGAGCTTCGTTGCGCCGGCCACCTCAAGGCCGTGTCGCTCGCACAGAGCTCTCAATGCCAATCGCCGCGTTACGACGGGCTCGGCGCCCGGAATCGGGAGCTGGGCGTTCCATTCGGTGGCCGCGGCGCTGACGCCATGCGGGCGCTCGAGGTCGTTCGCGCTGGAGCGCTCGCCGCCACGTAGCCCGGGCCGGCGAGCTGCCACCGGGCGTGAGACAGGGGCCCCACGGGCCGCGGTTTGCCGGATCGGCCCGGCATCCGTAGAATTGGAAAAACCCCGGAGGATAGCGCGCGATGGCGAAGTATGTCTTTGTGACCGGAGGCGTCACCTCCTCTCTCGGGAAGGGCATCACCGCCGCCAGCATCGGCCGGCTCCTCAAAGCCCGCGGTTTCGCCGTCTCCGTCCTGAAGCTCGATCCCTACATCAACGTCGACCCGGGGACGATGTCGCCTTACCAGCACGGCGAGGTCTTCGTCACCGACGATGGCGCCGAGACCGACCTGGACCTGGGTCACTACGAGCGGTTCATCGACGAGAATCTCACCCAGCTTTCCAACGTCACGACCGGCCGCATCTACCAGGCCGTGATCGCCAAGGAGCGCCGCGGCGACTACCTTGGCGGCACCGTCCAGGTCATTCCCCACATCACCAACGAGATCAAGGAGCGGATCCAGCAGGTGGCCCGCGACGGCCGCGCCGACGTGGTCATCGTCGAGGTAGGCGGGACCGTCGGCGACATCGAGTCGCTGCCCTTCCTGGAGGCGATCCGCCAGATGCGCAAGGACGTGGGCCGCCGGAATGTGGTCTACGTCCACGTCACGCTGCTGCCGGCGCTCATGGCCACGGGCGAGCTCAAGACCAAGCCCACGCAGCACTCGGTCAAAGAGCTGCGCGGTATCGGCATCCAGCCGGACGTGATCGTTCTGCGCTCGGATCACCCGGTCAGCCAGGAGATCCGCGACAAGATCGCCCTGTTCACCGATGTCGCCAGCGAGGCGGTCATCCCCGCGGAGACTGCCCAGACGATCTACGAGGTCCCGCTGCTGTTCGAGCAGGCTGGCCTTGGGTCGCTTCTCGTGCGCGAGCTGGGCCTCGACGAGGCCGCCCAGCCGCCCGACCTGGAATCCTGGACCGAGCTGGTCGAACTCATCAAGAAGCCCAAGCCCACGCTCGAGATCGCGCTCGTCGGCAAGTACATCGAGCTGCCGGACGCCTACCTGTCGGTCACCGAGTCTCTCAAGCACGCCGGGTGGGCCCATGAGGTCGACGTCAGGATCCGCTGGATCGACTCGGAGCTGCTGACCAGGGAGAACGTCGAGGAGACGCTGGCCGGGGTCGGCGGCGTCGTCGTACCGGGAGGCTTCGGCCACCGCGGCATCGAAGGCAAAGTCCTCGCGGCCAGGTTCGCCCGCGAGCGTCGCCTGCCCTACCTGGGATTGTGTCTGGGCCTCCAGTGCGCCGTGATCGAGTTCGCGCGCGACGTGCTCGGCACCGAAGACGCCAACTCGACCGAGTTCGACATGTTCACCGAGAACCCCGTCATCGATTTCATGCCCGACCAGCGGACGATGCAGGAGAAGGGCGGCACCATGCGACTGGGCCTGTACCCGGCTCGCCTCACCCCCGGCTCGAAGGCGAACGCGGTCTACGGCACCGAGTTGATCTACGAGCGACACCGCCACCGATTCGAGGTCAACAACAGCTATCGCCCGCTTCTGGAAGGGGCCGGGATGATCCTGTCGGGACAATCGCCGGATGGCCGGCTGGTCGAGATCATCGAGCTGCGGGACCACCCCTGGTTCGTGGCCAGTCAGTTCCATCCGGAGTTTCGTAGCCGGCCGGACCGGCCGCATCCGCTCTTCGACGGATTCATCGGTGTGGCGGTCGCGATCTCGCAGGGACGCGAGCCGGAGCTTCGGGCGCCAGTCCAAGAAGCTCGACCGAGCGGCGCTCTGCTCTGAGCCGTCCGGCCCTGAACGGCTGCCCAGCCCGGCCGCTGCCCCGGCCGGAGCGGCGGCCCCGGCCATGCATCCGGATCTCGTCCGGGGCGTTTCCAGAGAAGCCTGACCCGCAAACCGAACCATCCGCCGCCCTCGCTCGTCTTGTATGACGAGAGACGAGCATCGCCAAGACGACGCGGGTGAGGTCGATCGGCGCGGGGGCAGGGGCGCCGGTTGAGGCGGCGACCTCACCGCATCGATCCGAGAGGGCCAGACCGGGGCTGCGGCACGGCCGGGCGGCTCAATCGGCGTCGATGGTACGATCCAGCGACGGACGAGGAGCGCGGGGTCGAACCAGCGGCTCAGGCCCGTCCCCGCGAGACAGGAGCTGCCCGATGAAGATCTTCCTTGACACGGCCGAGATCGAAGAGATCCGGACGGCCGCCCGCTGGGGAGTGCTGGACGGCGTCACCACGAACCCCACCCTCTATGCCAAGGTCGGAGGCTCGTACGACTCCGTCCTCCTGGAGATCTGCAAGCTCACATCCGGTCCGGTATCGGCGGAGGTGATCTCGGATGACGTTGAGGGGATGCTCGAAGAGGGCCGCCACTTCGCCAAGCTCGCCCCCAACATCGTCGTCAAAGTGGCCATGAGCGAGAACGGCCTGGAGGCCATCTCGCGCTTCGCCGACGAGGGGATCAAGACCAACTGCACCCTCATCTTCAGCACGAACCAGGGCCTTCTTGCCGCCAAGGCGGGCGCGAGCCTGGTCTCGCCGTTCGTAGGCCGTCTCGACGACATCAACCAGGACGGCATGACGGTCATCCGCGAGCTGGCCGAGGTCTTCTCCCTCTACGACATCGATACCGAGGTTCTGGCCGCCTCCATCCGAAACCCGTTGCACGTGACCCAGGCGGCTCTTGCCGGCGCCCATATCGCCACGGTGCCATTCAAGGTCCTGCAGCAGATGGTCCACCACCCGCTTACCGACAAGGGCATCGTCCAGTTCAAGAAGGATTGGGAAGCGGCGCGCCAGTCTGCCGGGAAGGACGCCTAGCCGCCCGTCGCGCTGGCGACCGCAGACGCGAGCTGGTCGGCGCGACGACCGATTGGCCTGTGGAACCCAAGGCGGCCTGAGAGTCGGTCCCTGTCCGTAGCCGTTACGGCGAGGGCGGGCCGTTGAGTTCGAGCAATCGACTCTTGAAATACGCGCCTGACTCGGATGGCTCGAAGGTCTCATCGTTCTTCAGGAGTCTCGTTGCCCAGTCGGCAGAGAAGCACCAGACCGACCAGCTGATGTGGTGGGCTTCCAGGTAGTCGATGATGGCTTGGTGATAGGGGGTGTCGTCGATAATGGGATCGTCGGCATACTCGAGATCCATCTCGTAGCCGAACTCGGTGGCGAAGACCGGATACTTGGAGCTCAGATTGCCATAAGCCTGATCCCAACCGCCCCTGGTCGCTTGGTGGTTGGGCGGAAGGATCTGATGCGAGTAAGGATGAGTGGCGTAGGCCACGTTGTTGGAAACGTCCGCGATGGGCGCGCCAGCGACATACTCCAGGTCGTACGCGGACTGCAGGCCGCCGACCAGGATGATCTTGTCCGGGTCGCTGGGGCGGATGGTGTTGTTGATGAGCGGCTCGACGAGGCCTTTCCAGGCCAGCCAATCATCCCCTGTATAGGGCCAATGGCTGTTCAGGGCGGGCTCATTGAACAGCTCGTAGAAGGCGACCACATCGTTGCCGGCATACCGGCTTGAGATGGTGTTCCAGAAATCCGTCCATTCCACTACTGAGGTCTCGTTTCCGCTGGGGAACCAGGGGTCTGGGAACCATCCGACTGAGTGGAAGTCGATGATGACGTACATCTTGTTTGCGCCAGCCCAGGCGATAGTCTGATCTAGGGTTGTCAGCGTTTGATCCCAACCACACTCCCTCACTGTTGAGGGTGTGATCGGTACCCGGATGATGTTGGCGCCCCAACTGGCCGCGGCCTGGAAAAACTGCGGATTCCAGAGCTCCAGCGTCGGATCATCGTGTGACCTCATTCGAACTGGATCGGGGATGGCCATGCCGCGGAAGATCATCTTCTGGCCTGACTGATCCTTGAAGGCGGGGCCCTCGACGTGGAAGCGGCGCGGAAAAAAATCGCGACAGCGGTACGGCGTCGCCGTGGCGGCGCTGCAACCCACTGCAAGCCACACGACTAGGATGGCTCCAAGGACTGACCGCAATCGCTTCCGGCGGGTCATCCCCCCTCCTCTTTCGGCGAGCTCGAGCGAAGCTACAAGAGCCGCACGACACGGATGGTACTGAGTCGAAAGCGCAGCGTCCAGCATCGGTATGGCGGCCTCCCGCCTGAGCGTGGGATCGCGCGGCTCAGCCGCCAAGCGTGGAGTGGACCCCGATTCCGTCGCCGTCTGTGCTCGGTGTCCTGAGCGCCGACCCCGGGCAGGTCCTTGCTCGGCCTCGGATTGGGGCTCTCCGGCACCGGCCGAGCACATCGCCTCGACCGGCATCGAGGCGCAACGGACGTACTGAAGGAATGCGACCGATTGACGGCGCCCGCCGGGCCGGGTATTCTCCGCGTCGCCCCGACCGTGCGCACCCGCAGCGGACCGATTCCGCGCGATCGACCTGCACGGCACCTTCCCTACACGAGTTCTGCCCCTCATGTCTCCAAACGGTTCCGACCCGCGCTCACGCAATCGCCGCCCTCGCCGACGCCCGGCCGGCCGCGCGCCAATGGTCGAATACGACGATTTCCAGGACGGCGATACGCGCGATCTCGACCTCGCCGAACTGAGCGGGATGAACGCCGACGAGCTCCAGGCCGTCGGTCGCGATCTCGAGATGGAAGCCGGAGCCGCCGGCAAGGAAGACCTCGTCGACCAGATCCTGGCCCGCCAGAGCGAGCTGGCCGGCCACGCCTACGCCACCGGCATCCTCGACATCGTCGAGGAGGGCTTCGGGTTCATGCGCCGCCACGGTCTGATGCCCAGCCAGGACGACGTCTACGTATCGTCCAGCCAGATCCGTCGCTTCGGTCTCCGTATCGGGGACAGGATCAGCGGCTCCGTCCGCGCCCCACGAGAGGGGGAGAAGTACTGGGGCATGATCCGGGTCGACCGCGTCAACGGCGTCGACACCGAGACCGCCCGTCGCCGGCCCAAGTTCGAGGACCTCACGCCGGTCCATCCCGACGTGCTGATCAACCTCGAGACGGACCCCAAGAACCTCAGCCAGCGACTCATCAATCTCGTCAACCCGATCGGCAAGGGCCAGCGCGCCCTGATCGTCAGCCCGCCCAAGGCCGGCAAGACGTTCCTCCTCAAGCACATCGCCAACGGCATCAGCGAGAACTACCCGGACATCCTTCTCATGGTCGCCCTCATCGGCGAGCGGCCCGAGGAAGTCACCGATATGCGCCGCTCGGTCAAGGGCGAGGTGATCAGCTCCACCTTCGACGAACCGACCGAGAACCACACCCACGTTGCCGAGATGGCCCTCGAGATCGCCAAGCGCCAGGTCGAGACCGGACGCGACGTGGTCATCCTGCTCGACTCGATCACTCGCCTCGCCCGCGCCTACAACCTGGCCCTGCCGCCGTCCGGCCGAACCCTTTCGGGCGGCCTCGACCCGATCGCCCTCTATCCGCCCAAGCGCTTCTTCGGCGCCGCGCGGAACATCGAAGAGGGCGGCTCGCTCACGATCATCGGCACCTGCCTGGTGGACACGGGCTCCCGCATGGACGACGTGATCTACGAGGAATTCAAGGGCACCGGCAACAGCGAGCTCATCCTGGACCGCAAGCTCGCCGAGAAGCGCATCTTCCCGGCCATCGACGTCCAGCGCTCCGGCACTCGCCGCGAGGAGCTCCTCCTGGAGGAGGGGACCCTCAAGATGGTCTGGACGATGCGGCGGATGCTCTCCGCGGTCGGCACCAACGAGGGTATCGAGCTGCTGCTCAACCGGCTCTCCAAGACGGACAACAACGTCCAGTTCCTCGCGACTCTGACCAAGAGCCTGGACCAGTAGTCCTGCATTCGGACCGCCGCCACCCCGCGCACGGACAAGAGTCGTTGCGCCGTTCGTGGCGCCATCCGGCAGCGGCCGGATCGCGTGCGAGAATTGGGACATGTTCCTAGACCGAGTTCGGATCTGGGTGCGCGGCGGCGACGGCGGCGACGGCGCGGCCACCTTCCGGCGTGAGGCCCACGTCCCGCGCGGCGGCCCCGACGGCGGCGACGGTGGCCGTGGCGGCTCCATCTACCTGACCGTGGACCCGGGCGAAACCAGCCTGCGCGACTTCCGCCATGCCCACCATTTCAAAGCCGTGGCCGGCGGCCGTGGCTCCGGTCAGCGCAAGCACGGCAAGGCGGGCGAGGATCTGACGCTGAAGGTTCCGCCGGGTACGGGGATATTCGACGACGAGTCCGGCGAGTTGATCGGCGACCTGGTCGCCTCCGAGCAGACACTGATGATTGCCCGCGGTGGCCGTGGCGGCCTGGGCAACGTCCACTTCGCCACGTCAACCCACCAGACCCCGCACCACGCCCAGAAGGGCGAGCCGGGCGAAGAGCGCTGGGTCCGCCTCGAGCTGCGCCTCATCGCCGATGTTGGGCTCGTGGGGCTGCCCAACGCCGGCAAGTCCACCCTGCTCGCGGCGCTGACCGCGGCCCGGCCCAAGATCGCCGACTACCCGTTCACGACCCTCGAGCCGAATCTCGGCGTGCTCGACCTGGGCGACGAAGACTCCCGCCGTCCGACGATCGCCGACGTTCCCGGCCTCATCGAGGGCGCCAGCTCCGGCGCGGGCCTCGGCCACGCCTTCCTTCGCCACGTGGAGCGGACGCGGATACTCGTCCACGTCGTCGACGGCTCGGACCGCGACCCCGAGTGGAACTACGACGTGATCCGCGACGAGCTGGCGGCCCACGATCCGGCGCTCCTCGAGAAGCCGATGCTGGTGGCCTTCAACAAGATGGATCGGCCGCAGGCCACTGAGGCCTGGCCGGCCTTCGAGGCGGCCCGCCGCGCCCAGGGAGTCGAAGCTGTGGCCATCTCCGCCTCGGAGGGCGACGGCCTGGCCGGGCTTCGCGCCCGTCTGGCGGTGCTCCTCCCCGATGCCGCCGAGCTGGCTGAGCCACGCGAGCCGGCGGGTGTCGTGGTCCACCGAATCGATTCCGTGGGTGAAGCCTTTCGCGTCGACCGCGAGGACGGCGTGCTCGTGGTCCATGGCAAGAAGATCGAGCGGCTGGCGGCCCAGACCAACTTCGAGGCCGAGGAGTCGGCCGAGAGGTTCCAGCGGGACCTGGTCCGGCTGGGGATCGACGACGAGCTGCGCCGCCAGGGCGTGGCTGCCGGAGAGACCGTTCGGATCGGCGCCAGCGAGCTTGAGTGGGAGCCCGACGATTGGGACGCCCGATGACCGAGCCCACCCGGGTCTTGCGGGACGATCGGCGCGTCGGCATCCTGGGCGGCACGTTCGACCCGGTCCATTACGGTCACCTCGTCATCGCCGAGCAGGTTCGCGAAGCTCTCAGCCTGGATCGCGTTCTCTTCGTGCCAGCCCGGATCCCGCCCCACAAGCAGGACGAGGAGATCGCCGCGGCCACGGATCGTGCCGCCATGGTGGAGCTGGCGATAGCCGGCAATCCGGCCTTCGTCATCTCCCGGATAGAGCTGGAGCGCGACGGGCCCTCGTACACCGTCGATACCCTCGAGGCCCTTGCCGGCGAGGCGGCTCGTGGGGGAGTGGCGCGGGACTTCTTCTTCATTCTCTCGTCCGAGGCGCTGGCCGGCCTCCACGCCTGGCACGACTCGGACCGAATCCTGTCGCTGTGCCGCCTGGCCGTGGTGCCGCGCCCGGGCACGCCGCTGCCGGATGCGGCCGGACTCGCGGCCATGCTGCCCGGCGGGGCGGCGTCCGCCTTCCGGGTCGAATGCGTCCAGACCACGTTGATCGCCAATTCCGCCTCGGATGTCCGCAACCGTGCCGCGGAGGGTCGCTCGATCCGCTACCTCGTCCCGCCGGCCGTGGAGGCGTACATCCGCGAGCATCGACTGTATCGTTCTGGCAATTCCCGGAGGACCGCTTGAAGTGACCGATTCATCGCCCGCGACGGAAGCGATGCCCAGCCCGGACGGCCTGCCGCGACGGCACAAGCCCACCCGCACGGCGGAGGCCGCCGGCGAGGCGGCCGCGGCCGACGCTCTGGAGGCCGCGACCGCGATTGCGGAGCCCGAGGCGGAGTCCGGTCCGGCGATCGAGGAGTCGCTCCGCCAGCGAGGCCTGCGCCTGAGCGCCCTGGAGGTGGCCCGCAAGATCGTCGAAGCCGCCGAGGATAAGAAGGCCGCGGACATCGTCCTGCTCGAAGTATCGGAGCTGACCTCGATGGCGGACTATTTCGTCATCTGCTCGGGCGGCTCGGAGCGACAGCTCGGCGCGATCGCCGACGGCATCGCCGAGGCATTGCGCGGAGAGGGCGTTCGGCCGATCGGACGCGAGGGTGGCTCGAACTCGCACTGGACGCTGCTCGACTTCGGCTTCGTCATCGTCCACATCTTCGCCCCGCCCGAGCGCGACTACTACCAGCTGGAGCGCCACTGGTCGAAGGCCAAGACGGTGCTGAGGGTCCAGTGAGGCCCGTCCATACCGCGGGTCGCAACGGGCCGCTACCTGCGCCGCCGCCAAGTATTCCGTAGACTTCACGGACCGGCGTCCCCTCCGGTTGACGCCGAGACCTGGAGATCCAGCCACGACAACGCTCTACGCACCCGAACGTCGCCCCCATCTCGAGCCCACGATCGTTGACTACGTCAACATTCGCTGGGTCGACGAATGGTGCAAGCGCTGCAACATCTGCGTCGAGATCTGCCCCAAGGACAGCCTCGTCCTGACCCACGACGCCATCATCGAGGCGACCGACTGCATCCGCTGCGGTCTGTGCGAACGCTTCTGCCCGGACCTCGCCATCGAAGTCCTGCCCAAGCGCGACGAATCCGGCAGCCTACCGGCTGAGGCGGCTCCGGCCAGGACGTCGGCAGGGCATGCCAGACCGCATATCCCGGACGTTGCCCGCGGTCCCGCTGTTGCCGGCACGGACCCACATCGCGGCATAACCGACACGGAGAGCGCCTCCAATGTCGACCGCGACAACCCAACCTGAGCGAGAGACCAAACCGATGACCAAGCGACTCGTCCAGGGGAACGAGGCAGTCCTGCTCGGCGCCATTCGGGCGGGAGCCAGCTTCTTCGCCGGCTACCCCATCAGCCCTTCGTCCGAGATCCTCGCCCAGGCATCCGTCTATGCCGCGAGCCATCCCGAGTTCCGCTTCATCCAGGAAGAAGACGAGATCGCCAGCGCGAACGCGATCCTGGGTGGCAGCCTGGCCGGCGCCAAGTCCTTCACCGCGACCTCGGGACCGGGCTTCAGTCTGATGCAGGAGGCGATCGGCTACGGCCACAAGGTCGGCATTCCGTGCGTGATCGTCAACGTCATGCGCGTAGGCCCGGCGACCGGCATGCCGACGATGCCCGGCCAGGGCGACCTGAACCAGGCGCGCTACGGCTCCACGGGCGACTACACCAGCATGGTCTTCTACCCCTCCACGGTGGCCGAGTGCTACGAGTACGCGATCCAGGCCTTCAACGCGGCCGAGGAGAGCCGGACACCGGTCATCCTGCTGTCGGACGCGTTCCTGGGCCACCTCAACGAGGTCGCGGACCTGGACGCCATAAAGGTGAAGGTCGTGCCGCGCACGATGGAGCCTCTCGCCTCCGGCGGGACGCGGCTCTTCTCCGGGGTGGCCACCTACGCCGACGGTGAACCCGCCACGGCCGACGCCGACGAGTACATCCGCCAGTACGAGGAAGCCAAGAAGCATCGCCTCGAGGTCGCCGAGCGGTATGCGTTCTACGAGTACGGCTGGAACAAGGAGTCGGACACGCTGGTGATCGCCTTCGGCATCACGCGCAGGGTGGCCCAGCCCCTGGCGCCGCATTTCGCGCTCTTCCGCCCGATCCGCATCTGGCCCACTCTGGACAAGGAGCTGGGCGCGATCGCCGGTCGCTACAAGAAGATCATCGTGATCGAAGGCAGTGACGGGCAGTATGCCAACGTCGTGGAGCGGATGCTCTTCCGCCGCGTCGAACGCGTGCCGCTCCTGGGCGGTCGAATGAGCCTCGAGGCCATCCGCGAGGGCCTCGATCGAATCGGCCTGCTGCCCTCCGAGCCGACCGCGTCCGGCGCCGAATCGCCGGCTTCGGTCGGCGCCGAATCGCCGGCTCCGGCCGGCAGCCGCGCGGTCGGCGGATCCAGCGTCCCGTAGAGGTTCACCCCAATGGCCGTCAAGGACAAGCTCAAGACCCATCTCTTCCCGACGATCTGGTGCCCCGGCTGCGGCATCGGCCTGATCATGCAGCAGCTCGCCAGCGTCATGGACGACCTCGGGCTCGACAAGACCAACACCGTCCTCGTGACCGGCATCGGCTGCACGGGCCGGATGGGCGCGTACATGAACTTCGAATCGGTGTACACGCTCCACGGCCGGACGCTGCCGGTGGCCGAGGCCATCAAGATGGTCCGGCCGGAGCTGAACGTGATAGTGGTCTCGGGTGACGGCGACCTGGCCAGCATCGGCGGCAACCACCTGCTGCACTCGATCCGCCGCAACCCCAACATCACGGTCCTCTGCAACAACAACGAGATCTACGGCCTGACCGGCGGCCAGACCGGCCCCACGACGCCGATGGGCACGAACACCATCTCCTCACCGGCCGGTGCCGCGTACACGCCCCTCAACCTGCAGGGCGTGGTCAACACGAATCCCAACGCCTTCTACGCCAGGACGACGGTCTACCATCAGGGACCGATGAGGAAGGCGATCAAGGAAGCCATTGGGTGGCCGGGCTTCTCGTTCATCGACATCGCCAGCCAGTGCATCGAGAACAACGGCCGGCGGATCGGGTTCGGCAGCGCCTACGAGATGCTCGAGCACTACAAGACCGAGTACAAGCCGGGACCGCGCGACGCCACACGCCTGGAGCCGCACCAGCTCGGGATCGTCAAGGGCGAGCCCGCGACCGCAGCCGGCGCCGCGCCGTCCGGGGACGGCCACGGTGAGTAGGGTCGCGCACGGGAGGAACGGATGACGGCCAAGTCCGTCGTGATCGATGGGATCGGGGGGCAGGGCGTTCGGGTCATCGGCAACACGATGGCCAGCCTGCTCGCGGTCATGGGCTACGAGGTCACGCTGCTGTTCGACTACGATTCTTCGGTTCGCGGCGGCATGAGCGAGGCCTTCCTCTCATACGATCGCGAGCCGATCAGCAACTTCGTGGTGGAGTGCGCGGACGTAGTGCTCCGCCTGGCCGACCGCGGCCCCAGCCACCTCAGCGCGGACTACGTCATCGCCGACTGCGACCTGATGAAACCCGGCGAGAGAGGCGAGGAGATCCCCTTCCTGCAGCTGGGCGTCGAGAAGTTCGGGCGCGACCTCTTCGGCAACATGATCGCCCTGGGCCGGTTGCTGTGCGTCTGCGACGTCGACTTCACCGACGAGCACCTGACCGCGGCGTTGCCGAAGAAGTACATCCGGGAGAACATCGCGGCCATCAAGTACGGCTACGGCCTGGACGCAGAGTCGATTAGGGCCATCGTCCCGGAGCAGGCCGCCAGCAATTTCGCGGAACGCTACGCCGAACGCGTCCTGGCCGGCGCGGCGCCGGCGGAGGCCGCCGAGCAGGCGGCGGCGCTGCGGGACTGATGGCCTGATGAGCGCTCGCCGACACAGCCGCGGACGCCATGGCGGGCCGGCCGCAGTAGCCGCTCCGGAAGGCCCGCAAGCGGCAGGCGAGCAGCCGGCCGCCGAGGGCGCCGCTCCGTCCGGGAATGGAGCACGCACCGGCAGAAGGCCGCCCAGGGTCAAACAGCCCGCTCCGGCGGCGCGGCCCGCTCAACCGGCCAGACAATCCGGTCCTGCCGCTCCGGCGGCGCGGCCCACTGCGGCGGCGGAGCCCGCTCGACCGGCCGGACGGTCCGAGCCGGCCGATGGCGAGGCTGACGTCGAATCGGGCGAACGAAGGCCCGCCTGCACGCTCGCCCAGATGCGCCGCTTCATCAAGAGCCGTCCCTACGTGCCGGTCCACGAGCTGCGTCGCCGTTTCGAGATCGAGGGGATGGAGGACGAGGTCAGCGCCATGCCCACCGGGCAGGGCACGCTCTTCGTTGGCCTGCCGGCGCAGGAGGCCACATACCTGGGCGAGCTGATCAAGTCCGGCGAAGTCGGCTGCGAGCTCGTCCTCGACCCGGTCAGCCCGGCCGTCGTCGGCGTCTACCCGATGAGACCGGTGGCGCGCCAGTAGGGCTGCCATCGAGGGGCAATCTGGCGCGGAGCGCGAGATCGCGCCGCGGGACGCGGCTTCTCCAAGGTCGGAGGTCCGAGTCCTCTCGCCCCGACCATGACAACCAATCGAGCCCCATTCCAGGCTATGTGCCAGCCTTGAGCCTTAGCTGACGCGGTCGGGTGAGGCCGCCTTCCGGACCTGGCTACCGCGCGGTCATGGCCTCCAGCTGCGCCCGTGGGCCCGGGCGGCGACGATGGAATACCGGTCGGCTGTGGATCTAGGTACGCACAATCTGTGCCTGCTGACCAGCCCACGGAAGGGTCCCGGAGCCGGTGCGCTGACGGTACGGATCCTCGGTGCTCACAGATCGCCTCCCCAGAGTCACCTCGACCGGGTATGTCTCGTTTCCGCCCATGATCGCAACCCGGACGCTCCCCTCGGTTGCCTCGGCCGCTGCGTAAGCGACGGCGGCCTCGCGGAGCACGTCAGAAATGCGGACGCCTCCTCGTTGGGCGAGACGGTGTAGGAGACGAGCCGTGCCATCGTCCAACCGGACCGAAAGGACAACAGTCGTGTTCCGTAGCTCGATGTCGGAAGGCTCCAACTGTCCCTCTACCGTCGACTCAGACTTGGTCGTGCCTTGCGCCATTGCGTTCGCTCTCCTTTGTCGGACTCCCAGCCCGTAACAACTTCCCATGTTCCTGAGTGTCGAGTCTCTTCGACGACGATCGTAAGCAGCCGACCCCCGTTCGTGCGCCCGATCATGAGATCTCTGCCTGGTTCCTTGTCACGGAAGAACGCCGGATCGTCCCACCGTACCTCCAACACCTCGTCGAGATCGACGCCATGGTTGGCCAGCTCGTCCTCGGCGCCCGGCGAAACGCGGAGTACGTCGATGTAGCGCCTTGCCACGGCCAACTCCAAGGCATACAATCTGTCTACGATGTCTACGAAGTATACGCCCCAAGGTACCACCTAGATGCCTGACACCGCTCGCCGACGCGCCAGGTTGCCGCAACCCCACGCCGAGATCGAGTATCTCATCCTCGCGGACCAGGTCGAGGCGCTCAACGGCAAGCTCTACATGATGGGTGGAGGGTGGGACAGCGTCTTCGTCGCGAGTGTCGAGCAGCCCGTGCCGGTGTCGATCGCCTGCGGCGTCTTGGTCCCCTGGAATGAGACGGACGACAACCATGCTCTCGCAATCGCCGTCCAGGATCTTGACGGAACGGCGGTGGCTCCGCCGTTCTCAGTAACATTCAAAACGGGCCGGTCCCCCTCAATGGAGAACGGCGCGTCCACGCACGTTCCTTTCGCTGTGCAGGCGCAACTCAAGTTCCCCTCCCACGGGGAGTATCGAATAGTCGCTTCGGTCGATGGGCGGGACGACGGCGCACGCCATCTAGCGTTCTGGGTGAAAGCCATGCCCCGTGTCGTGGTGCCCCAGGCAAGCTGACAGTGCCTGGTTGATCCAGCTTGGCACGACGACCCGGCAGGTGGGACACGCCGGTCCGAGTCCACTCGCCCCGACCATATCCAGCAGACCGCCGCCAAGTCCGGCGTCGACGCCTACGGCGAGGGTCAGCGAGCCGGCTCTCCGTCGAACGCCTGGCGGAGCGCATCCACGTCGATCTTGGACATGCGCAGCATCGCCTCCATGGCGCGGCCGGCCCGCTCCCGGTCCGGATCGCTCATCATCTCGCCCAGCTGACGCGGGATGATCTGCCACGAGACGCCGAAGCGATCCTTCAGCCAGCCGCACTGACCCGGCGATCCGCCGCCCTCGGTCAGCGCGCTCCAGAGGCGGTCGACCTCAACCTGGTCCTCGCAGTCGATGACGAACGAGATCGCCTCGGTGAACGGGAACTGGGGACCGCCGTTGATGCCCGTGAACCGCTGACCGGCGAGCGTGAAATCGACCAGAAGCACGGCTCCGGCCGGCGTACTCGGATTGTCCGCCGGGGAGCGCCAAACGTTGTCGACCCGACTATCGGGCAGCAACGACACGTAGAAGTCGGCCGCCTCCTCGGCGTCGCCGTCGAACCATAGATTTGGCGTGATCTTCGCCATCTCTGTTCCTCCGCATGAGTTGCGCGAATGATCCGGCAGCCGCCGAAGCGGTGCGGCGAGGAGTGCCCGCGCGGCCCACGAGACGGATCGCGTGCCAAGGGAAGCTCCTACCCCGCACCCAGCAGTCTCGCGCTCGGTTGCGGGAGGTCGACTAAGCTCGAAGCAGCCGCCTGACTCAGGAGCGACACATGCCCCGCACCCGACTGCCGCGCCGGCACCGCCGGCCAGTTCCCATCCTGCTGTTCCTGCTCGTAAGCGTGCCAGCCGTGGCGTGCGGCTCGGTGGCTCCAGGCTCGCTGGCTCCAGGTTCGGCGACCCTACCCGCGACTCCCTCGCAGACGAGCGTGCAGACCGCCGAGCCCGGATCGGCCGGCCCCACGCCCCAGCCCACGGTGACCTGCGCGGCGGCAACGCTCGACGCCATGACCGAGGAGCAGCGCATCGGCCAGCTCTTCCTCTTGGGGATCGACGGCGACAAGCTGTCGGCGGAGGAAACGGCCGCCTTCGCGACCTACCACTTCGGCTCGGCCTGGCTCGTGAACTGGCGAACGCGGGGTGTCGATGGCGTCCGCCCGCTGGCCAACGAGATCCAGGCCCTGGCGACGGCTTCGACCACCGACGGGGTCCCCTTCTTCGTGGGCGCCGACCAGGAAGGCGGCAAGGTGCAGCGCATCACCGGCCCCGGCTTCTCGACGATCCCGTCCGCGACCAAGCAGGGCGCTCTCTCGCCCGAGATTCTCCAGAGCGACGCAGAGACATGGGGCCGCGAGCTTAGGGCAGCGGGGGTCAATCTGAACTTCGCCCCCGTCATGGACGTCGTGCCGCCTGGGGCGGACACGACCAACGCGCCGATTGGGGCACTCCAACGCGAGTTCGGACACGACCCGGCCACTGTCGGCAGCCACGGCGTCGCCGTTGTGAGGGGCATGCAGCAGGCCGGGGTCGCCACGACTCTGAAGCATTTCCCGGGCCTCGGGAGAGTGGTGGGCAACACCGACACAACCGCCGGAGTGGTCGATTCGGTCACGACCGCCGACGATCCGTACCTCGAGGCCTTTCGGGCCGGCATCGGGGCTGGGGCGCCGATGGTGATGGTGTCGTTGGCGACCTACACGGCGATCGACCCGAACCGACAGGCCGTCTTCTCGCCGACGATCATCGAAGACCTGCTTCGGAAGCAGCTCGGTTTCGACGGCGTAGTGGTCTCCGACGATCTGGGCGCTGCCGCGTCTATCGCCGCGACGCCGGCTGGGGGACGCGCAGTCGGGTTCATTGCCGCCGGCGGCGATCTGATCGTGGTGGCTGGGACTGCTCCGGCGGTCGAGATGGCCGCGGCCGTCTCGAAGCGAGCCGCCTCGGACGCCGGCTTCCGCGCCCAGGTGGATGCGGCCGCCCTGCGAGTGCTTCGAGCCAAGTCCTCGTACGGCCTGCTCGCCTGCGGATCTGTGGCCGCGTAGGGCTGCGGTGCCGCGGGCCTTGCCTCGCGGCGAGGGAGGGTCGATCCCCCGGGCTACGCGAGAAGGGGCTTCACTGCGGCGAACCAGATCTGGGCGACCCGATCGTAGCCGGCGGTGTTCGGGTGATTGCCATCCCCATAGAGCGTCGCCGGGTCGGTGAAGATGGTCGTGTTGAAGAAGTCGACCGTTGTGGCGCCGTACCGGGCCGCCGTGCGCCGGATAGCTTCGTTGTAGGCCTTGACGTGAGCCGACATCAGCGCCAGGTCGGCCGCCGTCATCTCCGAGAAGACGGGTTCGGTGGGGTTCGGATGGGCGACGACGGGGCGCTTCGACTGGTCGTCCAGAAGGGCGATGAAGACCACCGCCGAATGGCCGGTCAGTTCTCTCAGGATCCTGTCGATGTTGGCCTCGTAGGTCGCGAGGTCGGCCTGCTCGAAACTGGTCTCCATCGGTTCTGGCCCGCCCTCGTACAGGTACCAGAGGTCGTTCGAACCGATCCACACCAGGGCGACGTCCGGTCTGGCGTCGATCGCCTGCGAGAGCTCCGATGGCTCGCCGTTCTGGCCGTTGATGAGGTCCGTTGAGGTCCAGCCCGAGTGGCCGACGTTGACGATACGCGTCCCGGGCCGCAGTGGGTCGATGAGCGACTTCAAGCGCCCCGGGTAGCCGTCCCGGCCGGAGTCGTCGCCCTGACCCTCGGTCAGGCTGTCGCCCAGCGTGGCGATGGTCAATGCGCCGGGCTGGAGCGTGGCCACAGACCCGGCGGGCCCGGACTCAGATGGGGCCGTCGCGCCCGACTCAGCCGCAACTGCGGTCTCGCCGGGTCGTGGCGTAGTCGCGGCCGGCGCCGTGACGACGGCCGACCCACAGGCGGCCGCGGCGAACAGCGCCAACGCGAGCGCTGCGGCGATCGGTGGGCAGTTGCGACGCATGGCAATATCCTGGCACGTGGCCGCAGCCGGGCGCAACGGCCGCGCCCCCGGGGTATACTCCCTGGGAGTATGCAAGCAACCGACACCGCCGCCCTCCCCACCGCCGACACCGACGTCCCTACGGCTGAGGTCCAGCTTCCAGTCGAGGGGATGAGCTGCGCCTCGTGCGTGAACCGGATCGAGCGCTTCCTGCGCAAGACTCCGGGCGTGGCCGAGGCCAGCGTCAATCTCGCCACGGAAGTGGCCACGGTCCGCTACCTGCCGGAGGTCGCGGGGCTGGACGAGCTGGTACGGGCGATCGAGGCGGCCGGCTACGAGGTCCGGCATCTGCCGGCGGCCGCCGACGGCGCCCGAAGCGGCCTGATCGAAGAGGCGGACGCCGAGGCAGCCGAGCGAGCCCACGAGCAGCGATCGCTCGGAACCGCGGCGGCCGTAGCTCTCGCTGTGGCTGCGGTGACGATGGCCTTGATGTACCTGCCGAACGTGCCTCTCACCATGGAGCAGCTCGCCTGGGTGCTCATCGGTCCGGCCACAATCGTCCAGTTCTGGGCCGGCCGGCGCTTCTATCGCGCGGCCTGGCGGGCAGCCCGGCACGCCACGACCAGCATGGACACCCTCGTCGTGGTGGGCACCAGCGCGGCCTGGGGATACAGCGTCCTGGTGACGTTCGCGCCGGA
>JBEKPL010000005.1:0-61447 GCA_049520815.1 Candidatus Limnocylindrales bacterium | reverse complement strand
ACAGCTTGCTGTCGCATGACCCGACGTACACCACGCCGTTCGCTACAGCGGGCGACGACTCGATCACGCTGCCGGTGGTGGCAGTCCAGAGCGGTGTGCAGGTCCCGCCGCCACTCGCGCAGCCGCCGGCGAAGGCATACAGCGTGCGATCCTCGGAGCCGACGTAGACGACGCCGTTGGCGACCGCGGGCGAGGATTGGATCGCGCCCCCGGTTGTGGCCGTCCAGAGCGGCGTGCAGGTTCCGCCACCGCCTGCGCAGCCGACGGCGTAGGCATACAGCTTGTGATCGAGTGATCCGACGTAGACGGCGCCGTTCGCGACCGCAGGCGAGGAGGAGATCCCGCTGCCGGTAGTGGCAGTCCAGAGCGGTGTGCAGGTCCCGCCGCCACTCGCGCAGCCGACGGCGAATGCATACAGCTTGCCGTCGTCTGAGCCGACGTAGACGACGCCGTTCGCAACAGCGGGCGACGACTGGATCAGGATGCCGGCAGTAGCGGCCGTCCAGAGCGGCGTGCAGGTTCCGCCGCCGCTGGCGCAGCCGACCGCGAAGGCATACAGCTGGCCGTCGAAGGAGCCGACGTAGACGACGCCGTTCGCGACCGCGGGCGAGGAGAAGATCCGATCGCCGGTTGTGGCCGTCCAGAGCGGCGTACAGGTTCCTCCGCCGCTGGCGCAGCCGACCGCGAAGGCATACAGCTTGCCGTCGTAGGAGCCGACGTAGACGACGCCGTTGGCGACCGCGGGCGAGGAGTAGATCCAGCTGCCGGTGGTAGCTGTCCAGAGCGGCGTACAGGTTCCGCCGCCGCTGGCGCAGCCGACCGCGAAGGCATACAGCTTGCCGTCCTCGGAGCCGACGTAGACCACGCCGTTGGCGACCGCGGGCGAGGAGTGGATCGCGCTCCCGGTGGTGGCCGTCCAGAGCGGCGTGCAGGTTCCGTCACCATTTGCGCAGCCAACGGCGTAGGCATACAGCTTGCCGTCGAGTGATCCGACGTAGACCACGCCGTTGGCGACCGCGGGCGAGGATTGGATCTCGGTGCCGGTGGTGGCTGTCCAGGCGACCCCAAGGTGGGCAACGTTGGCGGCGGAGATGGTCGTCTCGGCGGCGTTGTAGCCGGAGTGAGCCAGATCGTAGTGGAACTGCGTCCAGTCGCCGCTGGTTATCGCTGGCGTTGCAGACGTCGGAGACGCCGCCACTGCCGCAGCGGGCATCAACGCCACGGCCAGAGCCGCCGCCGCGCCAATGGCGAACAGCCGGGCGATGGACCGGCGGGCATGGATATGAGCACGAACCGCAGCCTCGGAGATCGCCAGCATCGGACCCTTCCTCCCATTCTGTGCGGGGGGCCTGCCCAAAGGGGAAGCCAAACGCCGCCCGATCCAGTCCCCGAGCGGATCGGACGAGTTGCCCGCATCTGCCCCTGCTCGTTCTAGAAACCGCTTGTTCGGTGACAAACGAGCGCAACTTATGTTACTCGTGCCATTCGGACCCATCGCGGCTTCGGTGCGTGCCACGACAACAGCGGACGACGGTGCTGCTCAGGCTTCCCGCGGGCCACGCGTCCGACCGGCACCAGCTACTTGGCAGCGTGCGAAATGCATCGGTTCGCGGTCCCAGTGCTCGGGTGGCAATATCGGCTGCTTGCTTAGGAGCGTCCACTCCTCCTCGCCCTGTCTCAGAGACATCTCGCTCGGCCCCGGTGCGGTCTAGCCGAAGCAGCGGTTTACCCCGTCAGCGAGCATTCCTTCAGTGGACCTGAACCGATCTTCTCGGCATGCCCCAGGCGAACCTGCACCGCGTCGTCGCCGCCCCATCGGCTTGACAATCGAACGGGCGTTCTGTACCCTCCACTGGGAAGGAGGCGCCGGTGACCAAGCACGACGCCGAACGCAAGCGCAAGATCCTGGACTTCATCGCCGCGACGCTTCGCACGCGCGGCTATCCGCCGTCCGTCCGTGAGATCGCCGTGGCCGTGGACCTGGCGTCCACCTCGGCGGTCCACCACCACCTGCAGATGCTCGAGCGCGAGGGCTACCTCGAGCGCGGGGCCGCCCAGTCGCGGGCCATCCGCCTCACGCCCATGGCCGCCATGCGCCTCGGGCTGTCCGGTGAGCTGATGCCCCAGGCCGTCGCCGGGGAGGCCCACGTCCTGCCGATCGTCGGCGAGATCGCCGCCGGCGGCCCCATCGAGGCCTACCAGGACGCATCGGAGAGCATGGCCGTGCCGGACCTGCTGGCCCCCTCCGGAGACGCCTACGTCCTGCGCGTCCGGGGCGATTCGATGATCAACGCCCACATCCAGGACGGGGACTTCGTCCTGATCCGGCCCCAGCAGACGGCGCGTGACGGGGACATCGTGGTGGCCCAGGTGGAAGAGAACTCCGTCACCCTCAAGCAGTTCTTCAAGGAGGCCGGGCGGATCCGGCTCCAGCCCGCCAACCCGGATTACCCGGCCATGTTCTACAACGACGTCCGGATCCAGGGGAAGCTCATCGGGGTCATCCGCCGGCTGGACTAGCCGGAACGCCGGCCGCCCCGCCCGCGCCCGCGCCGGCGGCCAGCGGCCTCTCGTCCACAGCGAATGTCCACAATCCGCCAACACCGCATCGGAAATCGGGGATAGAAGAGACACGTCCGGCATGGTTCGTGGAGTCCTCCGGCGCCGGCCGCGCGACCATATCGGCAACCGCAGCCAGCCGCAGAACGGAGCCCGCACCGCCCGTGATCGACCGACTCCCACCCCAGAGCCTGGACTCCGAGCAGGCCGTGCTCGGCTCGATCCTGATCGATCGCGACGCGATCATCGAGATCGCCGATTTCCTGCACGCGGATGACTTCTACCGCCAGGCCCACGGCCGCATCTACGCGGTCATGCTGGAGCTGTTCGAGCGCCGCGAGCCGATAGACGTCGTGACCGTGGCGGAAGCCCTGGAACGGGCCAACGAGCTGGAGGGGATCGGCGGTGCCGGCTACCTCTCCCAGCTCGGCAACGACACTCCCACCGCGGTCCACGTCGCCCAGTACGCCCGCATCGTCGAGCGCAAGGCCATCCTGCGCCGCCTCATCTCCGCGGCCGGACGGATCGCCGCCATCGGCTACGAGGACGGCTCGGACATCCAGGAATCGATCGACCGCTCTGAGGCCGAGCTGTTCGCGGTCAGCCAGCGCCGCGCCAACGAGGGCTTCAGCCCCATCCGCGCCCTCCTGCACGCCGCCTACGACCGCCTGGACAACCTCCACACCCACCGCGGCGAGATCCTGGGCATCGCCTCCGGCTTCGTGGACCTGGACCTGCTGACGACCGGCTTCCAGCCGAGCGACCTCATCGTCCTGGCGGCCCGGCCCAGCGTCGGCAAGACAAGCCTGGCCCTCAACATCGCCGAGCATGCCTCCGTGCGCGAGGGCAAGACCGTGGGCGTCTTCAGCCTGGAGATGAGCAAGGACCAGCTCGTCCAGCGCCTGATCTCCAGCGTCGCCGGAATCGACTCGCAGCGCCTGCGCTCGGGCTACCTGGAAGAGCTGGATTTCGCCCGCATCGCCCCCACCATGCAGGACCTCTCGGAGGCTCCGATGTTCATCGACGACACGCCGTCGATCAGCACCATGGAGCTGCGGACCAAGGCCCGCCGCCTCCAGGCCGAACACGGGCTGGACCTGCTCATCGTGGACTACCTCCAGCTCATGATCGGCGCCAGCTCCTACCGCGACGCCAACCGCGTCCAGGAAGTGTCGGAGATCAGCCGCGGGCTCAAGGCGCTGGCGCGCGAGCTGAAGGTGCCGGTCATCGCCCTCTCGCAGCTGTCGCGCCAGCCGGAGATTCGAGGAGACAACGAGCCGCGGCTATCGGACCTGCGCGAGTCGGGCGCCATCGAGCAGGACGCGGACCTGGTCCTCTTCCTGTCCAAGGAGCAGCGCGACAAGGACAAGGACAGGGCCGCGGAAGAGGTCTCGAGCGACGGCGAGGTCGTGAAGCTGCACCTGGCCAAGCACCGCAACGGCCCCACCGGCCAGGTCAAGCTCTGGTTCAAGAAGAGCCAGACCCGCTTCATCAGCTACGCCGCCGAGCGCTACGCCGAGGCCGTCTGACCCTAGACTGCGATGCATAGGGCGGCATACCCCCGCCCGCCAAGGGAGGAGTTAGATGGGCGTGCTCATCGTCCGGGAGATGGTGGGAACCAGCCAGCACTCGTGGAGCGACGCGGCCCGCCAGGCCGTTGCGCTCGCGTCCAAGACGGTCCGCAACATCCGCTCCGTTGAGGTTGTCCAGTCCACCGCCCGCGTGGAGGGCGGCGAGATCGTGGAGTACCGCGTCCAGATGAAGCTGAGCTTCGAGTACGAGTCCTAGCAGGGGCCACTGCGCGAAGCTAAGCTGCCTGGCAGGAGACCGGGCCCTACTAATCGCGCCCGTTGGGTTCACACCGTCGGGTCCGTAACCTGCCGCTGATGTGGGAGGCGCAAATGGAGTCAGGCCGACACTATACGAGGGTGAAGGTGCGCCCTGCGATGCGCTCGCATTTGGTTGAGTCAAGAACGGCATGATCGGCTGGCGCTCCTCCTAGATCGGGATAGCGAGGATGCCATTCGCCCGCGGATCTCCGGCGGACGCGACGCCGGCTTCCAGGCACCCGATAAACCGGACGAGCGCCTCCGACTGACCAGTCAGCCCGATTTCTGCCTCGCCATCTGCTGAGAACAGTGATATGTAGTCGATGGGGCCTCGGGGCGGAAGGAGTTGAGGGAGGCGCCATGACGCCTCTCCATTGCCCCGCATGGACGGGAGTGCGCAGACGATGATTTGCACGCGGCCACCGTCGTCGGTCGCTCCGCCATCAAGGGTCCAGCAGAGGTGTCCAAACGCCGACCTCCCGGTCGCCTCAATCGCCGGGATCGTCCCTTCCAGGTGCTGGATTCGGTGGCGCTGCGTCTCAACCAGGGAGGTCGCGTTGAGAAAGTCCCGCACGACGACCGATTTTCTCGGGACACCGCGCAGGTTTCGTACGAGCCCATCCAAGCGATGAACCCAGTCGACGATCGCCCATGCATCCGCCAGAACCTCCTCCGCGGTGATTGCGCGCGTGATCCCGACAGACAGAAGGAACGCCGCGAGGCGCCCGTACAGAAGGTCCACAACGTTGGCGCTGAAGGCGATGGCGTCGAGTTGCGCTGCCTGCCGCGCGTCGATGTCGCCGCGGATGCGCAACGGTGAATCCGGGGGGACGAGAGTCACGTTGACGAGTATAGGTTTCGCGGACGTGCTCACCCCTCCCTCCTTGCTTAGGTGGACGTCAAGGCGCGGCGATCCTGAGGCCAAAGGCAGCCGTCAGTCGTCGGGCCGGATGAGAGGCTTCGCGCCGATTGTCACGAGCCGGCGTATGGCTCCCAGAATTGGCTCGGTTGTGGCGGAAGCAGGATTGTGACGCTCTGGCGTGCGCGGGTGATGGCGACGTAGTGCAATCGGGCTGTACGCTTCGCTTCGATGACGTCCCTCGGCGTAATGTCTCGCGGGTCGTGCACGAAGATGACCGCGTCCAGCTCGCGGCCCTTAGCTTGGTGGAAAGTCATCAGCTTGACCGGAGCCCCTCCGTCGGGAAGCAGCTCCAACATGGCAGTCGTATGGCGGGCCGATGCGATCCCTGCCAGAGCAGTTACCCGGAGCGTGTCGAGTGGCTCGTTTGACATCGCAAGCGTCTGCCCCATCAGATCGTCAAGACCCCACTCCCACAGTCGCGCTCCACGCTCGCCAACGAATGTCTGAGGCCAGAACGCTCGCGCCGCTACGAGGAACTCGCCAACCGGTCCGCCCGCGCATGCGAGGAAGTGTGTCTGCGCCTGCAGGAGGAGTTTGACAAGGCCTGCCGGAAGGTCCTGCTGGTTGGAGACAAGCTGATATGCGAGCGCCGGTATGCGCCTGCGGGACGAACTCGCCGCGCAGAAGAGGCCGATCCGCTGCAGCGCGACATCCCAGCCCACCTTGCCAACGGCCACGCCAGCAAGGGCTGCCGCAGCGAGCTGCGCATAGGCGGAGGCAGCGCCGAGACCGGCGATCTCGTGCTCGATACCTTCGCTCCGGAAGCGGTCAGCCAGCTCATCCACCATCACTTTCTGGGTAACAAAGACCCCGATGCTTCTGGCGGTCCCGCTGCCCAGCCGCCGCACCTCATCGACCACCGCTGTCGCAAGTGGATCGCAGCCGCGGATGATGTTGAGACGATGCGCGCCCATGGCCTCGCGAATGACGGCCGCGTCGAAGTCTCGCTCCAGGAACGCACGGCCAAGGCGGGGCGTGAGATTCGTAGGGTCCCGGTGGGAAGAAGGCTCAAGTTGAATCTCGCGGGGGCCGCGGGCCCGGAGATCGTCGATCCGTCTGGCAGAGACACCCGAATCTGGGAGCCCATCGTAAATCATCTGATTCATGTCGGCCAGGCAGATCAGCTGGGCATGCGGCGTGAGAAACCGAAGTAGCTGGTCTTGGTCTGGACCAGTGTCCTGGTACTCGTCGCAGATGACCGCGACGTACCGAGCTTGATACTCATCTCGCAGCCACGGAGCGCGATCAAGCAAGGCCAAGGCAGCCGGAAGCAGGGACTTGAACGGAAGCTCCCCGTCCGAGACGAGTCCGAGGGCTTCCTCGACCTCCGTGTAGATGACGACGGGTTCCGGTCCGCCTCCATCAAAGCGGCGATGCTGATTCAGCAGCATCGTGGCGAACGAGTGAAAGGTTTGGATCTCGACACGCTCCCCCAGTGGGGGACGAAGGACGCGGGGCAGACGGGTCGTCAGCTCGTGCACCGCCGCTCGGGAGAACGTCAGGAACAGCACTCGCCTGGACGATGTTTCGGGCTCCCTCTCGAGGAGGTGGCGCGCGGTGAGCAGGGCAACCGCCGTCTTCCCGGTGCCTGGGCCACCGGTAACAAGGACAAGAGGTTCTGTGGCGTCGTACACGTCGCGTTGGCACCGCGTTAGATCGCTCAAATCGATCACTGGTGCCGGACCAAGCCTTGCTCGGCTCGCTCCGTCGCGAGTTGATGCAAACGGTTGATCACGGCGATTGCGCCGGGACTTAGCGCGGAGTCGTCCAACGCTTCCACGAACGCGCCGTGGAGTGAGCCGGACCTCTGGTGGAGGACATCGATCGCTAGCTGTCGGAGACTTGGCCCTGTTCGCGTCTGCCAGTCAGGCGGGAAGCTGAGGTCGTTCATCCCGTCGAGAAGGACCTGAAGCGCGCGGACGATCTCAACGTCCGGAACGCCATCGAGCAGGAGCCGTTCTAGCGCGGTCCGCGGCGGCAACCACAAGGCCACATCGACTGAAGCGACGGTATTGTTGACGGCAGCAGACGGCTCCGCGCTAGCGGGCTGGTCATTGTCGAGCAGCGCCACCGCGTAAATGCCGAGTTGGCGCGCAGCGTTTCCTAGTTTGGGAAACTCGCCAATTCCGCCCGCCTCGATCAGTGCGATACCGCTGCCCGTGAGCGATGGGCACAAGCCGAGCTGGTGAGCGCGCTCGGCCAGAGTGCCTAGCCCTAGATGATCGTGCGGGCCATCGACCAGGATGACTGCGCTGGCACTCAGAGCACCGATGAACTTCGAGCGGTAGTGGTGAGCCGCGATCCGGTCCGACTTGGTTCGTGTCCGTATGCCTCGGGCTGCTTTGCGACGGGAGCCTTCACGATAGAAACGCACGACCTCCTCGGGGCCGAAGGCCTCGATCGCACCTGGCGACCTCGTGGCCATGATCAGCTGTCCAGCTGACTGTCGCAGCTGCCCCGCGACGTGTCCGGCCAGGTAGGAGTCCAGCTCGCCGCCAAAATCATCGACCGCAACGATCGTCCCGGGTCGGCCAGACGAGGCTGCGAATAGCACTCCGGCTCGGAGCGCAGCCAAAAGAGTCGAACCATGGCGGATAGCGGGCAGATGATCCGGGCCTCCCTGGAGAGTGATGGCTGACGTCAGGGAGCGAAGAAGGCCGGACGGCGCCCCGCCCTCGGGAAGGAATCTGACCAGGTCGGATGCTGGGCGGTTTGGATCGAATCGCCTTACCGACCTTAGTGGCCTGAGCACGAGTTCGAGCGCTGACGCGACGCGCTCTTGCCCGGAGAACTTCGCCGACGCGTCCTCCACCTCATCAAGGAAGCGATCAACGGCGTCGCCGAACGCCTCGCCCTGCTGCCCTTCCACGAGGTCCCGTAGCTCTCCCCGACCCAAGTCCAACGGCCGCGCGGATAGACCACGCTGCCAGAAGAACGGGAGGAGCTGTCTCTGGTCGCGCTTGACCAGCTCGTACAGTTCTTCCTCGGGGTCCGAATTCTTCGGCCAGTAGATGCTCTCTTCAAAGGCACCGTCAGGACGCAGCGCGAGTCTGTATGCCACGCGGACGACCGGCTCGTGACCTGCCGCTCCAAGGGCTACAGCGTCGGGCGCTGACGTGATAAGCTGTTCGCCTTCCCGGTCCCACCACTCCCAATACGAGACTAGGGCACGCCGCTCGGCCTCCGAAAGGTCGCCGAGCACCAACTCAACGATGACCTCGCGTGACGTGTCCTCCTGGTAGAAGTCAAGTTCCTCGCCACGTCTCGTACGAAGGTACTCGGGATCCAGAACGCGAACGATCGCCTCGATCAGATCGGAGCGGCCAGCACCAGGCTCACCAACAAGGCATGCGTTATGCCCGATCGGAATGGCGATGTCTTCGAAGCCGCGGAAGTTGCTAATCGAGATTCGGCGGATCGCAACCACGGGCGCGCAAGCCCCCCTTTGAGCAACGCGGCACCCGGTGCCGCATCCAGCACGGGACGTCGGGCGGGCCGTCTATCACAGCTGCGCCCGTCTCCGGGCGAGTATCGCGGGCTACGCCGCTCCACTCCAAGATCCCAATAGGCCTATACGGCCAGACCTGAACGGCCCCGACGCTCTCTTGAAGCGCACCTAGGATCGGCCAAGGGCTCGCGGTGCGGGGCCGCTGCACGACCGTAGCAGAGCAGGCTTTGTTGCGGCTTATCGAGCGCTTCGGTCGACACGCGGAAGGAATGACGACGACGAGCCGCCTCGCTTCCGAGAGACGTCGCTAGCTGGGTCTTTGCTTGGAACACGGATGAAGTAGGCAGTCGTTTCTTCTATTCGATCGAGTTCGATCTCGGCGTGATCGGCCAGGTAGATGGCATCGTCGGACGATGCGACCGTCGTCAGAAGCTGGCCGAACTCGACCACCCTCCGGTCGTTCCGGGAGAGCGTGAAGCCTGCCGCCGTGAGCCGGGCAAGCTGGTTTCGGGCCGCCCAGACCGCCTGCTTTCTGCTACGCACACGGTGCCCTGCGGTGCTCTTGCGGCATGCAAGAACCATGTCGAAACTAATGGGCTCCTTCGCTGCTGCGACGGGCGTCGCGCCGGACATCTCTCCCTTGACCGGCTGCGAGTTGACGACGACGAACCCGGCGCCAAGTACGGCCTGGGCCAGCGCGTGCCACCCTTCCTCTCGTGAGTGGTGGTACGTGAAGATGAGCAAGCCGTCATCCCTGAGGACGCGGTGACACTCGCGGAAGACGCCCTTGAGCTTTCTGGAGAATGAGTCCGCTTCGGTGTCCTGCACCTCTGCGGAACTGCGCGTCGACACCGCCGCAGCCGGACGCCCTATCTGCTGCCAAGCGTGGAAGAAGTCGGCCAGCTCGGAGTAGTGGACGTTGTCGAAGAATGGCGGATCGGTAACGACCAGGTCGACGCTCTTGTCGCGCAGTCCAAGGGCCGAGGAATCGCCGCACGATAGGTAGATGCCTCGCGCCTTGAGCCGCTCGCTGCTTGGCCACTCATCCACAATGCCCGTGAAGGAGGGCGAGGCGCTAATGCGCTTCTCGCTCATGGCCAGGCCGATCTCCGTCGGCCGTGCGCGGTACGCAACGGCGCGCAGCAGCCGGCTCTTGTAGAGACCCGAGAACGAGCCCGAGCTTTTCGGCGTACCCCAGACGTTCGCCTCTATCGGCGTCCGCTCCGGCTTCAGTATGTGGTGCGAGAACATGTGCCGGACGGCCCCGGTGCCCTCGCCTTTGTACGATGCGAACATGTTGTTGAACTCAAGCAATCCGGAGAACAGGGTTAGCATCACTCTCCGAACCGGCTCATCTGGCAGCGTGGCGATAGCGGTCCGCAGCCAGCCAAGAGCGAGGAGCTGGCGGTCATTGAAGAAGTCGCGCCATTCTGTGAAGCCGTAGCGCATCGCCTGGCGAGTGTTGTGGCCATGCTCCAGTGCGAGAGTCGGAAGGAGGATCCCTCCCTCCGCGACATCGCGCGACAGCGTGTCCGACGCTCTCGCGTAGGCCGCGAGATCTGAGGCGGTCGCGCGAACGTACTCCTTCTCACCGTCGGGTCGGAGAACGAGTTTGGCGTAGAGACGATAGTCGGGCCGTCCTTGCCGCCCGGAGAAGGCATCGAGGATTCGAAAGGCATGCCCGCAATGTGGGCACGATGCGGCCGGACCCTTGGCGCTACCAACTGTTGGATCGAAGCGGTGGGCGCATCGCCGGCACACCTCGTCGCTTCGCTCGTATCTGCCTTCGAAGACTTCGCCGCACTCCGGGCACAGGACCTGGACTTCTGGCTTGCGTTTGGGGTAGGCGTTCCGGGCGAAGATGTACGACGAGAAGAGGTCCACCGGCCGGGCGCATCGCGGACACGAGGCCTGCATCACCCAGAAGTTGTAGAGGACGTCGCTCGCCTGGTCCATACTGCTCTTGGCCCGGTAGAGATCGCGGATCCTCTGGCCGACCCCCTCCTGCAGGTACGTGAAGGCTGCCGCCAAGGCACGGACATCCATTGGGCCGAACGCCGTCCTGACCGACTCGACTGCTACGGGATTGATATCGCGGCCAAGAGCAATGAAGCCGAGCTTGTGCGCCTCTCCGATGGTCGTGCCCGACCCCATGAACGGGTCGAGCACGGTCCTGTCGCTGAATGCCTGACTCGCGTAGAACTCGGCTGGCAGGTCCGCGTCGGGGTCAAGCACAGCGCCGAGAAGGATGCCACGAAAAACCGATCCCAGCCTCTGCGCCCACCATTTGTGCAGGTGATAGACGGGCCTGTGGATCTCCTTGCGCCAACTCTCCCGTTCGCCGATCTCCGACAAGAACTCGAAGGGGAATTCGTCGCTCTCGATGAGTGCTGACTCAGTCCTCATCGTCATCCGCGGCTTCTAGTTCGATCTGCGACGGGTCAAATGGGCCAAGCGAGACTGCAGTCGTGGGCGAGCCCTGGAGTCGCCAGGCACGGAACGAGTGCTCCTTGCCGGCGCTTGGGTTGGGCACGGTGCGAGGGGTGATTGTGTTGGCTCGGAGATCGAACGAGTAGCTCACGATGATCTCGGGGGCTTCTGTGCGAACCAGGCGCCCAACCTGGATGAAGCCGGGGCCTGGCTCCATGTCGGTCGGCAGGACAAGCGTCTGATGGTGGGCGGCCCCATCGATGAGCCGGAAGGGGGTCGGCACGACGTACATCTTTCTGTCGCGGATCATGATGTCGCCGTAGCTGCCAAAACACTTGATGCTGCGGTTCTTGTGCTCGTACTCACGAGCCGCATTCAGGAAGTCGCCGTGGCAGACGACGAGATCCAGGACGGGATACCTATCGCCGTCAGGCTTAGCCGGGTACCGGCCAAACACGTAGAAGATGGCCCTGCCGTTGTGAAACCCGGTCGGCATTTGGCTGTTGCTGTCGAAGGTGGCGTCGCGCCCCGGATAGGCGAGCCCCTTCAGCTCGTAGCCCTCTTGATACTCCACCATGCGGAAGTCCGGGTAGGAATTGCGGCCGCCCATCTCCAACGGGGAACCGAGTTCGGCGAGCCTGTCACCGAACCAGCTCTGGAAATGGAACTCCTTGTCCCTGCTGCTCTCGCGCTTGATGAGTACGTTCCGCTGGATTGCCTGGACGCTTCGCCGGAACGCCAGCGGTGCCGTGGTTGCCGCTCTCTGCTCCATGCCATCAGGATAGCGACCGAGCATGTGCTCGGGCGTGCGACAGACCCCATGAAGGTGGCTGAGCTGGACCGCATAGCCAGGGAGCGCCAGAAGGCCCTGGACCGATATGTCCGCGACCGCGATGCGACCAGGCTTGGTGAGGCAATGACCGCCCTCGACCGTGACCGGGCCGCGCTCCGGGCTCCCAAGCCGGCTGAGCCAGTGCCTGCAGACGTCGCCGTCCGCTTCCTCCGGGAACTGCCCCAGACGTGGGCCAAGGGGGGCAAGGGCCGAGCGATGCTGGCCACGGCGCTGTTCGAGCGGATCGACATCCTGGGGATGCGCGAGGCGATGGTTCATCTCAGCTCGTACGCGGTCCGTCACGGACTGGCGGCAGTGCTTCCAGCTGAGCTGCGATTACCCGCAAGGGGTCGGGGCGAGAGGACTTGAGGCCGAGATAACAAGTTAGCCCGCGAGCTAACCTGCCCGCCCGACCGCCCGCCGAAATACGCTGCCGACCCTGTTGGGGTAGTGGCCCGCGATCATACTGACTTGAACCCTCAGCCCGTCATCTGAGGCGCAGAAGGGGTTCATGGCGATGGAGAGCCGGCGACGCTGGCTGGTTGGTCTATTCGCGGTGGCCGCTGTCGTAGTCGTGGCGGCAGGAAGCCTCGTGGCCCTGGGAGCCTTCCGGCTCGATGCCGCCGGTAAGAGTCCAACGGCGGCGACCTCCCTGGTGTCTGGATCCGCTGCGTCGCCGAGGACCCCAGCGTCCAGCCCTACCCCTTCGCCGATTCCAAGCCCGACCCCGACTCTTTCGGCCGGCTATACGGCGGGACCATCACGGATCGTTTACGTCGCCTCGGACGGAACTCAGCTCCAAGTGCCCGAGATTACGGGGCTGACCGCGTCTCTCGCCGCCGGCAAGGTCACGTACGCCGCCCTAGCCGGCAACACGTACAAGCTCAACGCAGGTGCCTACGCTGGGGTGTTCAACCCCTTCGTCAGCGTGAAGAAGGAGCAAGTCGGAGGAGTTACGCTTGAGCCCGTAGTCGTCTCGAAGCTCATCGCCGACAGCCTTGTCTCGATCTCGGCTCAGACAGACAAGTACATGGCGGCCCTGCCTCTCGATGTGAGGACCGTGACAGCCGCGACAGCGTTGAACATCGACTACGTCAAGGGGTATGGCGGCGCGATACCGATTGTGCTGATCAGCTTCAATGGCGAGTTGCCCGTCACGAACATCCTCCCCGACACGAAGCAGGTCCTCGTCGCGGCGAACACGTTCACCGGATGGATTTACGCTTGGCCACTTCGTCTCGATGCCAAGTACGTGACGAACATATACCCGGGAAAGGAGGAGTACTACCTCACCGTAGGTGGGCAATTCGAGGGTTTCACAGCCAGCAATACCGGCACCACCGTGAATGCTCCGTTCGGAGGCAGGATCTGCGACACAACAGAGCCGGTAAGCATCACTGAGGGGGCAGGTCAGGAGTGGCGCGACATGAACCCCGACCACGTCCTGATGGTTCCCGGATCGAACGTCCCGGTCTTCGTCGCTACCGGGTGACGTGCACAAGGTCTGAGGGGGCGGGCGAGAGGACTAGAGCCGACACTTTACGGGTGAAGGTGCGGCGCGGCCGAGTGACGGTCGACGCACGCCGGGCATCGGCCTGACCGAGTTCGCGGCCTAACCCTGCTCGACCGAGTACCTGTGCTCCGCCCTCCGTGCAGCCTCAACCGAGGCAACCAGCTAGCTCGCGCGAGGCTCGGGCCCGAGAAGATCATTTGGGCTGGACAGCAAGCGACCGAAGTCTGAGCTTGAACGCAACCTCATGCTTGGCGTCTGAGCGAGGGAGACGAGCGTCATGCGGGAGCAGGGCCTCAACCCAATCGACGATCTGCTGAGCGGAGACAACCAAAGCCATAGCTCGCACTGCGTCTACGGGAACACCCGTCGCGTCCTCCGCAGTCCCGGTGTGCACGAGCGAGTTCCGGGCCCGTTCAAGGTCCTTGAAGGCAGTCCATAGGCTCGGCTCTTCGTTCTTGAGAGAGTGGCCACACAAGAGTTGAAGGAACGAGTCAAGCTGTTCATCAGGGAGGGGAGCACGCTTCCGTGCCGTCTGCCACTCCCAGTAGCCTTTGGGAAGGCGCCGAGCCGTCGGCATCTGGCCGAGTGCGCTGTCGAGGAACACCTCCAGGCCGGCGTAGGCCAAGGAGATTGCCGGAGCGACCGCGGGTAGCAGTGCCTTGGCATCCAGCAGGAGTGTCTCGTATGCCGGCGGCTCGTACGATCCCACGAGCCCGGCAACGAGACTCCAAGAATCGGCTGGCAGACCATTCACCACCATGCTGTTCCCGCCCAGCGTCTTCATTCGGTGGAAGCCGTTTCGGTGAGGAAGTAGCTCCCCAGTCTCTCTGATGTAGGCTCCGAAGCAGACCAGGTCCAGTGGTTGAATGGCGAAGATCCGCTCATTCCGCGCGATGGTCCGCAGAGTAAGTAGCCACTTGTTGACGGCCTTGACGATGTCCGCGGGCGAGGGATCCCCCCAGGAGAGATAGTCAATCTCCTGGCCGCCGCTCCACGCTCGGCGGTTGAACCTAGGGCGGCGAAACTGAAGCGTCAGCAGATCGCTTGGGACCGTGGGTACTGCATCGAGTAGAACGTCGGGGTCGGCTTCCTGATTCACGGCCAGACGGGCAGCTTGCTCCGTTCGGAAGGGGGGCGGCTCATCGTGCCGAATAGCAGAGTGGCGCAGGGACTCTTGCGGGGGGAAAACCGTCACCAGATACGGCGGCATACGAAAGCTGACAGGGTCGTAAGTGGCCGTGACTGGTACGGCCAACTCAAACGGCAGGAGAACGTTAGCTTGAAAGATGACCCGAGCCCGACTTGTCATCACCGTCTCCTACGCCGCTATTGCGGCTTCAGCGACTGCGATGGCTATCCGGCGTCGCCGATCCGGGGCTGCTGACTCGATCTCCGCCTGGATTGCCTTGTCCGGCAATCTGAACAGTCCGACATCGCTGATCTCCCTCACGGCAATGAGCATAGCGGTGCTCCGTTGAGACGACGAGTCGCCGAGCGCCGAGTACACGCGATCTCGGAGCCCGTCCTACCCTGAGGAGATCGGAGGTCGTCAAGGAGTCAGGCCGAGCCTATACGAATGCCATGAAAAGGCGCGAGAAGGAGGCCCGCCGGTGACAAAGTTGGGTTGTCAAGGCAACCAGCACCGGGAGGCTCCACGCCATGTTGTACGCCGGATTGGACCTGTCGCGCCAGAGGCTTGATGTGCACGTCCTCGACGAGGAGGGCCGGACTGTCGAGGTGATGGCCGTTCACCCCGACGCGGACGCTCTGCGCACCCTCGCACGCCATGCCCTGAGGCACGGCCAGGACGTGACCGCGGCCATAGAGTCGATGACTGGCGCCCGCTTCGTCCAGGATCAGCTCGAGCGCTGGGGCTGGGACGTCGCCATTGCGGACGCCGTGAAGGTCAAGGGCCTGGCCCCGCTGGCGGCCAAGACCGATCGCATCGACGCCTGGGTCCTGGCCGAGCTGGCGAGGCGGGAGCTCGTGCCGGCCATCTGGCTGCCCGATCCGACAATCCGTGCCGAGCCCGAGAGGGCTCGCTTCCGGCTCCATCTCGTCCGCCATCGCACCGCCTTGAAGAACCGCATCCATGCCACGCTCATGACGTTCGGCTACTCGGTCCCCGTCAGCGACCTGTTCGGCATGAATGGACGCGAGATCCTCGGACGGCTCGCCATTCCCGAGCCCTGGGCGAAGACGCTGACCACAAGCCTGCGCATGATCGACGAGTTCAACGTCGAGATCGCCGTCTGTGAGGCCGACCAGCGACGCCTCGGGGCCGACCACCCCTACATCCCGCTGCTACGGACTGTGCCAGGCGTAGGCCCGCTGCTGGCCTACACGATCGCGGGCGAGATCGGCGACATCGCCCGTTTCGAGAGCCCCAAGAAGCTGGCCGGATACACCGGGCTCTGCCCAATTGTGCGCCAGTCGGGCCCCAACGACCGACGCGGACCGCTGGCCAAGAACGGCCCCAAGTACCTGCGCTGGGCGCTCATAGAAGCTGCCACTCACGCCGCTCGCGATGTCCGCTATCGGGATCGTTACGAGCGGACCAAGCACCGCCTCGGCCGCCAGCGAGGCGCCAAGGTCGCCCGCGTCGACATCGCTCGGCAGCTCGCCGAGGCCATCTGGCACGTCCTCACCAAGAATGAACCCTTCGGCCCGGCAGGCCCCGCCTTCACCCTGGTCGCTTGACGACCCTTATACGAATTGGGCCGCCGGAGCAGCCTCCAACCGGACCTTGTCCTTCCTATCCTGAGAAGGCCATAGAGAGATGAGCGCTGCTCGATCCTGCCATCAGTCCGCCGGGCCATGAACTGACCCAGGCTCAACTCAGTTACCCACGTTGACGGCCGGGCTCCTTTTCATAGAGGGTGAAAGTGCGAGGCGCCAGCGACGCCGAACTGCGACGAGTAGCCGGGTAGCAGCGGGGGCGTCAGGGGGGTTGGGTTTGCCATCGTCTGGCGCACCCTCTGCAGCATGATGTCACGGCGGGTGGGGCCGACGCCAGGCATTGGATCCCCCTCAAGTGGCGTCCGTAGGCCAGGCCTCGCCGATGACGCTCGCGACATGGTTTGCCCAGGCAGCGGACTTGCGCACATCATCCTTGCTCGGCTGAAGGCCCTTGTATCGCCAGGTCTCGCTGAGCTGCCTTAGCTTCCGGAAATCGCCGCTTGCAGCCGGATAGCGAGCCGCCAGCGCGATGAAGCGATCGTCACTTCTTCCGTGGTGGAATCCGAGGAAAGCCTCGGCTGCCTCGAACAATTGGAGGGCGGTGTAGTAGTTGAGCGTTGGGAGCCAGACATGATCGCCCGGTTGCGTCCAGTTCTTGAGACGTTCCGCTAGCTCGGCGTTGAGTCTGGCAGCGACCTCGTGCTGGGGTCGCTCGCTCACCGTTGGCGAGCAGTGACCAGATCCGGGCACTCAAGATCGATGTGCCCAGTCGGATCGGGCTCCCCCCAAGCAGTCTCGACCACGCGGTAGTCATACTGCGACCCGCTAGTGATGGTCAGAGTCCTGAGACGTGGCTCAAGCCAGTCGATCGCTTCGTCCCACGGACCATCCACGGTAACCCGAAACTCAACCCTATTGCCAGAGATACGGGCGGTGACTCGCTGGAGATTGGGCAGCCCTGAGGTCGCCGAAAGGAATGCCTGGATAACTCGATTGGTCGTGGTTTCAGCGACCATATCGGCCAAACTGGCCAACGACACGGTCATCCTCCCTGTCATGGTGTGCGGGGGCGACGCCTTCCGAGGCCACCCGAACCGCCCAAGCACGCCGCCCAAGGATAGACGTCTCCCCGGCTGAGCAGCGGGGGCGGGATCAACAACCATTACGTCACTCATTGTTCCACCATTCCACCACACTATCGTCCCGTCGCGCTGGACGGTTCAATGGGCGGTCCGTACGGCCAGGTACTACGCCGCGTGATGGTCACTTCCGTGTCGGAGGCCCCGGTGGGGCTCTGCACGGTGGGCGCCTCGTGCGGCAATTCTGTCGCCGGGGTGCAACTCCGCTGTGCCAGTCGCTGTCTTTCCTGCATGAAGATGTTCGACCGCCTCACCTCCAGAGCGGCCGATCCACTTGGGGACGGCTCGGGCAGCCGATCCCTGATGCTGGCCTCCGATCCTGGCAGCCCCTCCTGGGAGCTGCCTGAAGTATAGGCACCGGCTGCCGGGGGAATGCAAGCTCCGCGGATCGAGTCGGGCGTGGCTCACGGAGCCGGATGATTCAGGGCCACTACCAGGGTCGCGACCGCGACCAAGACACTCGCGACGGTCGCGAAGGCCATCACTACCGTGGCGATCGCCATAATGGTTGTCTGGCGTTCGGCCGCCAAGGATGCTCTGACCCACGCCCGGCGATTGTATTCGGCGACGACGGCCTCATGGGTCGTCGCGACCGACGCGAGCTTGTCCGCCTGGCGACGGAGTTCATCGTCGGACATGTGAACCAAGCTCATGCTGATCCCTCCGCGGCGTTCCGATGAGCCGCTATCGTACGCGGCCGGGTGCCTCGGCGGTTGCGTCCGTGCGCGACATGCCCGATCGCCGAACGACCTTTGCGACCCTGAGTCCGGACCGACTCCACTCAAGGCTCGGACTGGTCCCGTCTGATCGTCGGCACCGTCCTGACAGTCCAACTCGCACGACGCCTGCGTGGGCGGCAGGCAGCGTTGCGGTAGCACGCCGAGGGTTCGCCCGCGGCGCCGAAATAGATCGATGTCGGAAGTCGCTCAGGATTTGAACCTCCGACCATCTCATCCGAGGTCGGATGCAGGAGCGCCCTCGGTCAAGATCGGTGGCCGCCCAAGTCCGCCAATCCTCCATAGGTCCGCCGTAGGGCAAGTGCCGCATTGACCCCGGTACTTTCGGGTGGTTACCGTTCCAAGGGTCCGGCTAAACCTACGTCACGCCTGCCGGATGAGAACGCTCGGACGCTATGCGGCCCCAGCCGAACTAGGGCACTTGAGCGGGGACCAAGCAACCAGTGCCACCTGCTGCGCGTTGGCCTGCGCCAGGAGCGAATTCTGATGTCCCCCGAACGAATAGGCAGGGTTTGGTGAGTTCTGTGCGCCACCGCCTGGAGTCGATCCTCGTAGTCGTCGGTGCCGCCCTGATGGCAGCAGTTGGCGGCGGGGCAAGCTACAGGCCGTTCTGAGTACCACTGTGTAGTAGCCGCGCGGACGTCTGCCACCGCTTGATTCACTGGCTGAGCGAGGAGTGGCGATGAACCGGCGGCTAGGATTATCGATCGCCATCGTCGCGCCAGTGAGCGGGTTGCTCTTCGCTGGCGCTGTTTTGGTGTTCCCGATCGATGCACCCATATCGATCGACGGCAGCGCCGCTGGCGTTCTTCCGGGTGTCGCTTTCTGGGTCGCTCTGACACTCGCCGGCTCTTCTCTGGCGGTTCGCATGCCGGGCGGCACCCTCGTCGACATCTCATTCGCCCCAATGGTGGCCGCCATGAACCTCGGGGGCCCAGCCGCGGCGGGCTGGGTCGCCCTTATTGGGAGCACCCAGGCTCGAGAGCTGAGGCGCGGAGTGCCTCGGTGGCATCTCCTGGCGAACCGCTGCGTGTTTCTTGCGCCTGTCCTCCTGGGTTCCCTCGCACTGCATGCGGTGCCATCCCGGTCGCTGCCGGCCGTGGATTTCGGGGCGACGCTCGCGGCCGGGTTCGTCTGTTTCTCCCTCAATTTCGCGCTCGCCGCCGTCTTCATTTCTCTTCGGACTGGCGAACGCTTCTCCACTCCGATCCGCGCCGATGCAGGCGCCTGGGCAAGCATGCTGGCTCTCGTGCCCGTGGCGTGGCTTATGGCGCAGATGTACATCAAGGCGGGGTGGTGGGCGGTGCTGCTGTTCGCCGTGCCGCTGTACACCACGCGGGTCGCGTATCGCCGTTTCGTGGAAGTCCGGGAGATGTTCACCGAAACCGTGCGCAGCCTGGCGGAGGCGGTGGACAAGCGCGACACGTTCACGAGCGGCCACAGTCACCTGGTCCAGGCGATGGCGATGGACATCGGGCGGGTCATGAAGGTGAGCGATGCCGAGCTGGAGGCCCTGGAGTGGGGCGGCCTCCTCCACGACATCGGCAAGATCGGCGTGCCGGACAGGGTGCTGCTCAAGCAGGAGCGGCTCACGCGCGACGAGCGGGCGGTCATGAACTCCCACCCGGCGCTGGGCGCGGAGATCATCGGCCCGGTCACGCACCTGGCCGCGGAGCTGCCGATCATCCGCCACCACCACGAGTGGTTCAACGGATCGGGCTACCCGGATCGTCTCGTGGGCGACGACATCCCGAGACTGGCCCGCATCCTCCACGTGGCCGACGCCTTCGAGGCGATGACGGCGGCACGCCCCTACCGCATGACGCCCCTGACGGCCGAACAGGCCCTGGCGGAGCTGCGCAAGTTCGGCGGCATCCAGTTCGATCCGGACGTGGTGGACGCCTTCGTCAAGACGAAGTGGGCGCACGGGCTCCCGGACCCGGGACAGCAGCAGGTCCGTGAGGTGCCGTTGATCGGTCACGTGGCGGGCACGCTGGCCCCGCCGGGCCGGCCTCCGGGCCCGGCCGCCTAGGCCGTGCCCGTCCTCGGAGTCTTCCTGGGGCTTGGGCTGGGGCTTCTCGCCGGCGGGCGCATCGACAACTTCGCGAACGTTCGACTGCGCTGGCTGCCGGTCCTGCTTGCGGCTGCCGTCGCGCGCTTTGGCCTGGATGCCTCGCTCGCGGCCGGCGACATTCCGAACGCCCTGCGACTGTGGCTCGTCCTGGCCACGTACGTCCTGCTGACGGCCATGCTCCTGGTGAACAGGAGCCTGCCCGGCCTGACCGCGGCCGCGCTGGGGACCGCGGCGAACGGCATCGCCATAGTGGCCAACGGGGGCTGGATGCCGGTCTGGCAGCCCAGCCTGGCCGCCGCCGGGATGGACTCCACCAGGGTGCACTCGGGCTTCCACACCCTGCTGACCGGACCGGTGGACGCGAACTTCTTCGCCCACGGCGGGCCGCTCGTGGACATCATCGCCATTCCGATTCCGATCCCGATGCTTCAGTCGGTCGCCTCGATCGGCGACGTTCTCCTTGCAGCCGGCCTGGCGTTCTTCGTCTTCGCCGCCGCCGTTGGATCCCCCGCGCTCGTCCCGGCGGGACCGGCGCTGCCCGGGGCCGCGGGCGTGGCTGCGCGAGGGCCGCTCAGCCATCCGTACGTCCGGCTCGCCGGCAACGGCGCCTTCTCGGCCATGTGGCTCAGCCAGGTCATCAGCTCTCTCGGGGATCGCATCCACCAGATCGCCCTGGTCTTCCTGGTTGCCCGGGCCACCGGCTCGTCCCCGCTGGCGCTGGGCCTGGTGTTCGCGGCGATGACCGTTCCGGCCGTCATCGTGGGTCCGCCGGCCGGGGCCCTCGTCGATCGCTGGGACCGCAAGCACGTGATGGTCGCCTCGGACCTGCTGCGGGCCGGCATCGTGGCCGCCATTCCCGCGGCGTCCGGCCTGCACATCGGCCTGGTGGTGGCGCTGGTCTTCATGCTGGCGGCCGTCTCGTCGTTCTTCCGGCCGGCGCGGGCCGCGGCGTTGCCGCGAGTGGTCCCGCAGGAGGATCTGCTGACCGCCAACTCGGCGATGTGGGTGGCGGACACGGCCAGCGACCTGGTGGGCTACGGCCTGGGCGGGCTGTTCGTGGCGTTCCTCGGCTCGTCGCTGGCGCTGGCGTTCTGGCTGGACGGGGCGAGCTACCTGGCGTCGGCGGCCCTCGTCGCGGCCGTTGCGATCCCGCCGCTGGCGCGATCCGGCGCGGGGGCCGTTGCGGAGGGCGCGGGCGGCGTGGCGGGAGAGACGGGGGCAGTGGGCCGCGGGGGGTCCGCGGGGTCCGTGCGGTCCGCGGGCCGCACCGCCTCCCTCGTCGCCTCCCTCGTCGCCGACCTCGTCGCCGGCTGGCGCTTCCTTCGGGCCGAGAGCGTGCTCTTCGCGACCACCGTCCAGGCCGCCGTGGCCGAGTTCGGGCTGGGCGCCCTGACCGCCCTCTCGCCGCTGCTCGTCGCCTCTCTGGCGCTCGGCGGGACGGACGCCCCCACCGCGTACGGCCTCTTCGAGATGGCGATGGGCGTGGGCCTGGTGGGCGGCGGCATCGTCCTGGGGGGCCTGGCGACGCGCATTCCGAAGGGGCCGAGCATCATCGCCGCGTTCACGGCGTTGGGCGTGGCGCTGCTGGCCCTGTCCGTCACGGAGAACCTGCCACTCGCCCTCGTTCTGGCGGGGGCGGTGGGTCTGGCCAACGTCACCTTCGTGATTCCGAGCCAGACGCTCTTCCAGCAGCGCACCCCGGACGAGATGCTCGGACGGGTCGTGGCGATCCGCCTGGCCGTCGTCAACGGGGTCCTGGCCGTGGCCATGGCCACCAGCGGCGCCCTCGCCCAGCTCGTGGGCCTGCGCCCCGTCCTGGCCGCCTGCGGGATCCTGACCGTTGCCGCGGGCGCCCTCGGAATCCTGGTCCGCTCGATCCGCCGCGCGTAGGTACCTGCGGGCGCAGGTGCCTGCGGGCGCAAGTGCCTGCGGCGCGCGGCAACGGAACGCGTCGGCTAAACTGCCGGACAGCGGTGCGCCCAGGTCCGTCTCTACCGGCGGGCGGCGCGCACCGGCCAACGACGCATTCAAGGCACCAGCGGTGCCCGTACCGGGCCGGCCGGACTGTAGCGGCCGCCAGCACAGGAGTGGCACGAGGGCATGTCGGACCGCGATCAGGATCGAAACGAGACTCCAGCGCCCAACGTATTCGAGCCGGGCGACGAGGAATTCGAAGAGGAGCCCGAGGAGGGCCTCGAGGGCGAAGGCGAACCCGAGGAGTCGGGCGAGGAAGGTCGCGGCGAGGCCGGCGCGCCTTCACGGCGCCGGTTCGGCTTCCGCCGAGGCGGGCAGGGGGCCGAGGAAGCCGCCTATCGGCCGACGGGATCGGTCCGCGAGTCTCACGAGCGGGTCCACATCGACGACAGGGCATCGGCCGTCTACGTCCTGGTCGTCGCCGTGGCTATGATCGGCGTCCTGGCCATTGCCCTGGCGGGGAACTACGTGCCGCAGCCGGCTGTGCCCTCGCTCGCACCGCTCGTCGTGCCGACCGGCCAGGCCACCGCCAGCCCCGGCCCGAGCGCATCCGTCTCGATCGCGCCGACCGCCACGCCGGCGCCGACCGCCACGCCGACCGCGGCCCCGAGCGCGTCGCCGACCAAGTCCTAGTCCGTCGGCACGCCCAGCCACAGGTTGAGCCCGTCCAAGCTCAGGACTACTACTCCGGTCGGCCCGAGCGCGGACGTCCATGCGTTGGACGTGTCCGAATCGACCGGGCCCTGACCTGACTGGCCGAGGGTCGTCACCGTAAGGTCGTCATCGACGGTCGCGATGGTCGGAGGGCCGCCGTTGGCAGCTTGGACGACCACGACGCCACGCTGCCCGTTGCTGAGGATTCTGTCGCTGAGCAGGCTCGAGGGCGACTTGATCGAGTTCCAGGTGCGACCGTCGCCGCTGACCCACACCTGCTGCGAACTAACCAGGCTGGTCGCGTCCCACTGCTGCGCGATAGCAATCAGGGCGCGGTCGCTGATCCGGTTGACGGTCACAGAGACGGAGTCCGAAGGCATGGCTCCGGGCGGCTTGCCCGGCGTCCAGCTGTTGCCGTCGGCGGACCACCACAGCGAGGGAACGTACTCAGACTCACCGCAGCCGGCATCGAAAGGATGAGCGCCCGAGATCACATACCCGCCCGCAAAGGCGGTGGCTCCATCCACGACCACGCCGGAAGTCGGCATGGGCAGTGCGGTCCGGTGCCACGACCTGCCATCCGCCGAAACCCACACCGCGGGCGTGACATCGTCCTTGAGGGTCCCCGTGGCGATGTAGCCGGCCGAGCCGGCGTCGACCGTGTAGACGCGAGCCGAAGCGAAGTCGGCCGGTAGCTGGACGCGAGTCCAGGTCTGCCCGTCAGGCGAGGTCCACAGGGCCCCCACCGTGGGAGGTCCACCGCACGTTGCTGCCGGATTCCGGCCCACGGCCAGCAGTCCGGCCGGACCCTCCACGACCCCGCTGATGAAGACCCAGGAGTCCGTCCCGTCCCCCGCGTCGAGGGCCTTGCCCGGCGTCCAGTGCAATCCATCGGCCGACGCGGTGGAGACCGTGACCCAATTCTCGGCGGTCGGTTCCGTCTCTGAAAGGGTCGGCGAGACCGCGGTCCTGAAGCCCACATACCCTCGGCTCCAGCCGAACACGCTGATTTGGACGGATGACCCGTCGCCGCTGTCTGGGACCGGGGTCTGCGGGAAGACCGGGCCGGCGGCGATCCATCGGATGCCGGTCCATCGGCCCGCCGGAGCCGGGCCCACGCTCGAGAGCGCCGTCGGGGTTGGATTGGTCGGGCTGGCCGTGGGTTGGGCCGATGCGCTCGGTGAAGGAGAGGACTGCGGCGCGGCGGTTGACGAAGGCGAAGCCGCAGCCACGGTGCACCCGGCCGCAAGACATCCAGCCGCGAGGACGGCTATCAGGCCTCTGAGCAGTCCCGCCCGCGTTCGGTGGTGAGTCGCGATGGCATCCATGGCTCGATCCCCCAGCTAGTGGCCCTGCTCCCTCGGCTTCAACGCCGAAGCGACGGTCTACTGACGGATGACAAGAGCGAGCCGTGATTGGTCCGCCGGCTCCGGGATCGGCCCAAAGGGGTAGGTTGACGCCGCCGCGATCCAGTGGGATGGTCCTCATGAGGGGTATCGAGAGGGGCGGGTACAGGCGTCGAAGGCTGGATCGAGCATGGTCGTCTGGCTCAGGGACAAGCGAAGGATCCGACGGGTCGGCCGCTGGTTCGGCTGGCTTTCATTGGCCCTGGTGCTGCTTACGACCCTGACCGGGTACGGCATCACCCAGTTCCGAGTCGTGGATCCTCTGACAGCGGGTCTCGTGGGCAAGGCGGTCTCCCAGCGCTGGCACGAATCCGTCGGCCTGCTGGTCCTTGCGGCCCTGGCGGTCCACGTCGGCATCGCGCTTTGGTGGCGCTTGCGGGGAGCGCGGGATTGAGACAGCGGGGCGCCAGAATGGGAAAGCTCAGACGCATCGCGCCTCTCCTGGCGGTATTGCTGGTCGTGGCGTGCGCAGAGTCCAGCCGCTACACCGTCCCTCCGGGGTCGGTCGAGATTCGGCAGTACCAAGGCCAGGATCTGTCGGCAATCAGCGATATGCCGGAGACCGATATCGCCGGGCCCCAGCGGGTTTCTTTGGACAAGTATCGGTTGAAGGTCTCCGGCCTCGTGAACACGCCCCTGGAGCTGACCTACGACCAGGTACTCGGCTATGACCGCGTCACCAAAGTGGTGACCCTGCACTGCGTCGAGGGCTGGGACGCGACGATCCTTTGGGAAGGGGTCGCGATCAAGGACATCCTGGCGGCTGCGGGTGTTCGGGACGGCGCGCCCGTCGTCATCTTCCACGCGGTGGACGGCTATACGTCCTCGCTTCCGCTGGCCTTCGTGCAGACGAATGACATCCTGCTCGCCTTCAAGATGAACGGCCTGACTCTCCCGGCCGAGCTTGGATTCCCGTTTCAGGTGGTAGCCGAGTCCAAGTGGGGCTACAAGTGGGTCAAGTGGGTCGACGGGATCGAGCTGTCCAGCGACACGTCCTACCGCGGTTACTGGGAAACCCGTGGCTACGACAGCAACGGCGACCAGAGCGGCCCCATCCTGGAACCCTGATCCGGCTGGCGCCTCCCGCCGTGATCCCGCCGAGTCGTCGCTCTTCTCGCCTCCGAGCGGCGTATCTTCGACGCGTGGATCCGGACGTCGCTGCACGGCTCCGGGCGGAGATGGTCGAGCACCAGCTCCGCGGCCGTGGCATTCGCGATGAGGCCGTCCTGGCGGCCATGGCCGCGGTGCCACGCGATCTGTTCGTTCCGCCGGACGTCCTGGCCTACGCCTACAGCGACGACGCCCTGCCGATCGAGGCCGGCCAGACGATCAGCCAGCCGTACATGGTCGCCCAGATGACCGAGCTGCTGGAGCCGCGGCCGGAGATGCGCGTCCTCGAGGTGGGCACGGGCTCCGGCTACCAGGCCGCCGTGCTGGCGACGATCGGCTGCCGGGTCGTCACCATCGAGCGCCATGCCGAGCTGGCGGCGGCTGCCGAGGCCAGGCTGGCGCAGCTCGGCCTGGGGGATCTCGTCCGAATCGAGGTGGGTGATGGCAGTCTGGGCCTTCCGCAGGAGGTCCCGTTCGAAGGGATAGTGGTCACCGCCGCCGCCCCCGCCGTCCCCGCCACCCTCCGGGCGCAACTGGCCGAGGGCGGCCGTCTCGTGGTCCCGGTCGGTTCGCGCGACTTCCAGGAACTGCTGGCGGTGGTCCGCCACGGCGACGATTTCGAGGAACGCCGCTGCGGGTCGTGCGTCTTCGTGCCACTCGTCGGCGCCGGCGGCTTCGACGCCGACGCGCCGCGCTGGCGGCCGTGGCTTGGGCGGCTGCACCCGTAGTTGCGGCTTCGTCTACCCGTAGGTGGTCGGGGCGAAAGAAGTCAGCCCCACACAGCCACCGGAGGGCACGAGCCTATCATCGGCCTCATCGACCACAGCCATAGCCGGGCCCCAGATCCAAGACAACCCCCGACGTGCCCGGTTAGCCCCGGCCCCGTGGCGTCACTTCGTTCGGCACAGTGCTCAGCCGTCTTGTTGGCTGCCGGGCTAGGTTCGGACTGCGGGTACGTGGCCCGCGTCACGACACCGTTCTTGATATCGACTCGCGGCTATCCAGCCACCCGCCGTCACTTCGGAGAGGATGCCCAATCGCGGTTGAGAGCTCGCTTTGACTCACTCCCGAACGCTGAGCGGACCACGATGACGGCCATGGCAAGGGCGACGAGGGCCACGGCGACGGCGATGCCGATTACCACGATCGCGCCACCGCCGGCGAGCGACCACAGGATAAGATCGAGCGGGTTCACGGGGTCTCCCTTCCTCCTCGGGCGGTCCCTTGATCGAGACCGAGCCCGGTACGCGACTCTACCGAACGGAATCCAGCCGCCTGAGAAAGCTGCTGCTTGCTCCAGCCGCGCCCTCGGTCAGGCTGTCGGCCATGGCCGCCATACCCTGGCCGAGCTCGTTGTCCGGCTCCAAATCGAGCGCTGATTGGACCACGACGAGGGCTCTGGCCAAAGCGACGACGGCCACGGCCACGGCGATGCCGATGACCACGATCGCGGCGGCGCCGGCGAGCGACCAATAGGTCAGATCGAGCGGGCTCACGGGACCTCCCTTCTCATCGGGCGGCCGTGACGGCGGCCGAGCCCGATGCGCCCCATTAGGGTAGGTAATTCGGCGGCTCGGTCAAGCCCCAAAAGTACTACTGGGCGCGGCGACTCGGGCCCTCATGCCGCACGGCTCGCCCTCCTCAGCTCTATGCAGAAGCGTTCGTGGACCAGATCGCGGCCGCGGCGGGCGATCATGTCCGCGAACGGGGGGTCCGTCAGCAGCCGGACGATCGCGGCCGCCAGGGCCTCGAAGTCGTTCGGCGGGATGAGCAGGCCTGTCTCGCGCAGCGCGAGAACGGCCTCATCACCCAACCTTGGTGATGTGTATCCGTATCACGGTGTGTGTACTCGTCTCGGTGATCACAAGATCGAAGTAAGTGCCGTTGAAGGCTGTGTACTGGACCGTGTAACCACCGCTGCTGACTGCGTTGGCCGCTTCTGAGATCTGCTGGGCGAGGGTGCTGGGGTCGCCACTCATCTCGTAGGTGCCAACGTCCGTGCAGCCGCTGTACTTCACGGCGGCGCCGGGGACGTCTACACATACGGAGAGGTGGTAGGTACCCGAGGGGAGGTTAGTCGGGAATCCTGGCGGCAGATTGGTTTTGGCAGTCGGCGCGGTAACGGGCGACGGCGACGGCTCCCCGACTATGACGGTCGTCTTGTCACAGTCCATGGCCCCAAGGAGGTCCACGACGCAGACCTCAAAGCGGTATGGGCCGTCACGGGCGGGGGTGCCAGTTAGTTGTCCCTTCAAGTTGACGATCATACCGAGGGGTGGCGTCCCGTTCCTGAACGAGCCGCTGGTGAAGTAGTACGGTGGAGTTCCCCCTGTCGCGCTGGCAACGGTGACGGAGCAGGCTTTGCCCGCCTTCTGGCATTTCCCGCCCGACACCGTGATTGTTGGTGGTTTGGTGATGATCGTGATTCTCAGCTCAACGCTCACGGATTGCGGCGGTTGCGACGAATCAGACATCCTGACGGTGAAGGGGGGAGTGATCCGCATGGGACTCGTGCCCAGGGTGCCAGTTCCAGAGATGGCACAGTCGCGGGACAAAGAGAACCCCTGAGGCAGCTCGCCGCCCGCGATTTCGCAGGTGTACGGCAAGGTTCCGCCGCTCCCGCGGATTGTCACCGTACCGGCCTGGCCATCTATCCAGGCCGGCAGGATGGTAGAGGAGGTATATGACAAACCGGCGGTGTTGAGATCGATGTTGGGCGTTTGCAGGGAGATCTGGGGTGCGGGAAGGTGGGTGACATTGGCAGACGAGGCGGCAACCTTGTTGATGGCGTCTTGGAGTTTTGCGGTTGCCGCATCAGCGGGGAGGGGGATGGTCTTGTTGATGAGGACCCGGGTCGCTCCGTTCTTTCCGTCGAGATTTCCATCGCTCAGATCCTGTGCCACCGCATCCGTGAGCGCGAAATCGGTAACGCCAAGAGCATTCGCTTCTTCATCGAGACCGGCGAGAATCAGCCCATATTGGCGCCCAGTGCGCCCGGATACCTGGACATCCTCTGGATCGTCGGCGATCGCGGGATCGATGTCGGTGATGGTTTCGAGGTTGTACTGACGCGCAACTGCCGCAAAGGAGACCTCGACCGAAGCGTTGAGGGGTTTGCCGCTCGCAGCCAACGACGAAGCGCGAGTCGCGGCAAACGTCGTCAGTGGGGTGAGTGAAGCGTAGTTGCTTCCTGGGCGGAGAACGGTCTTCAGGGAGTCGTCTTGACCAGCCGGAAGCGATCCGCGAGAGATCTCATCGATACAGCTTCCGCCCGACGTTATCACGAGGAGCGAAGATGACGGGCGGCGCTGAACGGTAACCAGGTAGTAGCCGTCTTTGTCAGTGACCGCTGTCGCCAGCAGCGCGCCGGGTTGTCCGTCACTCTTCATCTCGTAGACCTTGACGGTCGCCTCCGTCAACGGCTTTGCCAGGTACGCATGACCTGACACTTGCAGCTCGACCGGGGCATCGGCGATATACAGGCCGTAGAACAACCAGCACAGCGTGAGGCCGGCAGCGAACACCATCGCCAGCGCCAGGAACTTCCGCCCCCGTCCGCTCTTGCCCTTCGTGGCCGGCGGCTCAGGTGCCGAGGCGGTGGCGGCTGTGAGCACCGCCGGCCCCTGCGCGCTCACCCACTGCGTACCGTTCCACCACCAGGCGCCGTCGGCCGAGTACTGGCCCTGCGACGATGGCGCAGGTGACGGCACCGGGGCAGGAGTGGATGTTGGCGGCGGCACTCCTCCGGCGGCCAAACTGAGACCACAAGCATCACAGAAGCGAGAGTCACCTTTGAGCACGGCGCCGCAAGAAGGGCAGAGGCGCGCAAGGCTCCTTCCACAACCCGAGCAGAACGCAGCTCCTGGCCGGTTCTTGGTCCCGCAGGCCGGGCAGAAAGACCGAGAGGAGGCGTTATCCATCACGCTCACGGTAAGTCGAAGTAGTCCTTAGCTCCGAGCAGGGCTAAGGACCCCCAACCGACGCCAAACCATGCCCGCGGCAACATGAGGTGGGTCGCTTTCGCCGGTGGCTCGACGCGATCCGGGCGACCAGGGCATGAACGGCGCGTCGCCGCCTCGCACGCCCTGGCAGCATCGTGCCGGCCGACAACCCCGTCAAGTGCCGTCGGTTGCCTTAGCGCGTCATCGCCGATTGGCGATGCGGCTGAGGTCGAGCACGCTCGCGAGGCCACCAGATCCTTGGCGGCCGCCGCGACGCCGCCTGACTCCATCGTTCAAACGCCGAGCCTCGGCGAGCCAAGCCTACGTGATGTCGCAATGTCGCCGTTCCAGGACGACCCCCGGGAGCTAGGATGACGGTAGTCTGGGAGGACCAGATCTGGTCGACCGCGATGGCTGCCACCGCAGCGCCTGCTAGCCTCCACAATTCCTCGACAAGTGGGAACGAGAGGGATCCTCGCGATGACGACGGAATTCGCGTTCTGCTCCACCTGCGGCACGCCGCGGGACGCGGCCGATCAGAAGTTCTGCGCCGGGTGCGGCTCCGCCCTCTCACCTGCGGCGCCGCCCCCGCCACCTGCGCCGGCCCCCTTCGCGCCGCCCCCGCCACCTGCGCCGGCCCCATTCGCGCCGCCCCCATTTGCCCCGCCGCCTGTCGCGCCCCCACCCTTCGCGCCGCCCCCCGCCTACATGGGCCCACCCACATATGCAGCGCCCGGTGCCCAGGCGGCGACGGACACGGGCATCCTGGGTCGTGTCCTGATGCTCCCGGTCACCCTGGTTACCCATCTGCTGGGTCGCGTCCTGGTAACCGTAATCAGCATGGTCCTCATCGCGGCAGTCGTTACCTCCTACCTCGGCGTTGCCCAGGTCCCGATCCTGAGTGCGGCGTTTGGAATGGATCACCCGCGCGACCTCCACATGGTCAGGGACAGCACCGCGCTCAGCGACTTCTGCAGCAAGTGGGGCATCGAGTTGCCGTCGCCGACGCAGAACTACACCCTCTCGAGCAAGCATCACTACTCGGGCAGCGTCAAGGTCGACGACACGATCAGCGAGGCCGCGCTGGCCGCGCTGCCGGAGTACCGCGCCCCCGATAAGCACGTCAGTCAAATGCAGTTCCGGATCCACGAGGGCTCCGTCGAGATGTCCGCCTTCGTGAACGTGCCCGGCTACCCCGCGTCGGGCCCTATGTACGCCCAGTTCTCGATATCGGCGACCGGTTCGCGCACGGTCGCGATCGACTTCTCGCAGCTGGACTTTGGGCGGATCGGCGTGCCCGGCAACGTCGTCAGCACTGTCAAGAACACTCTGGACGACTATCTGAACGGGAAGATCCTCGCAGCCGGCGTCACGATCGACACGCTGCAGCTCCACGAAGGCGCGATCAGGTTCAAGGGCACGTGGCCCAAGACCATCACCGCCGACCCACCCAAGCCGTAGGGGCACACACTCGAGACAAGGAGACGACCGATGATCGTTGGCCGGGCAGGACGATTCCTGGTGCCGCTGATGCTCTTGGCGCTGGCCGCCATGCTGTTGCTCGCGCTGGCCGGGTGCGAATACCCCTAGGGTTTCTCAGCGACCTTGAGGGACCGGGCAGACGCCGACCAGAAGCCTGGCGCTGCCGGCCACGTACCCAAGGAGCGCACCGATGACGGTGCCGTTCGCCGGCCATTGAGATTGTCCCGCTGAAGGTGTTGCGCCCCGGCTATGGCCTTGTTCGCGCGCACCGACATGACGCGCTTCGCCGAATGGCTATGAGCTGGCGCCAGACGCAATCGAACTTGGCCTCAACGCCGCACTGCCGCCCGTGTACGAGCTGAAGGCATCGATTGGTGAGTTTGGTCGGGGCGAGAGGGCTCGGGCCTGCCAGGTCGCCCGGCTCGCCCTCCCCTACCGCGCCACGCTCTCCTCGGTGCGCAGCTTGGCCGCCGCCTCGTCGTAGAGCGTCTCTATCGAGTTGACCATCAGCTCGATGCAGAAGCGTTCGTGCACCAGATCGTGGCCGCGGCGGGCGATCATGTCCGCGAACGGGTGGTCCGTCAGCAGCCGGACGATCGCAGCCGCCAGGGCCCCGCAGTCGTTCGGCGGGACGAGCAGGCCTGTGACCCCGTCCTCGATCATCTCCGGGATACCGCCCACGTTCGAGGCTACGACGGGCCGGCTCAGGGCCATCGCCTCCAGGACGCTGAGTCCCTGCGCCTCCCGGTAAGAGGGCAGAACGGAGACGTCCAGCGCGGCGGTGACCGCCGGGACGTCCTCGCGGCGGCCGGTGAAGACGACGCGCTCGCTCACCCCCAGCGTTGCGGCCTCGGCTTCGAGCGCATCGCGCTCAGAGCCCTCGCCGATCACCAGCAGCCAGGCGTTGGGGACGGCGGCCAGGACGTCCGGCCAGGCGTCGATCAGGGTGCGGTGGCCCTTCTCCGCCTCCAGGCGCGCCACCACGCCGACGATGGGCGCCTCCTCCGGGATCAGGTATTCCTCGTGGAGGGTGCAGCAGGGCTGCTGGTGGTTGTAGCGCTGCAGATCCACGCCGTTGTAGATCAGGCTGACGGGAGCGCCGAGGCGGCCTTCCTCGCGGACCTTGCGCTCGATGGCCCGCGACACCACGATCAGCCGGTCCATCAGGGGGGTGAGCTGGCGAAGCGTCTGCCGGTCGTCGACGCAGCGGATCCGGCTGGAGTGCACGGTAGAGATGACGGCCGGGCGCTTGCAGCCCTTCTCGCCCAGCAGCAGGGCGGCGCGCGTGCCGATCACCTCGGCCCGGTACATGTGGTCGTGGATGATCTCCGGCGCGAACGACGCCACCGAGTTTGCCAGCGCCCGAACGGCCGCTCGGTCGTCCGGCTCGTCTATGACCGTGACGTCTATGCCGGCCTTCTGGAGCCGCCTGACGCTGCTGCCGTGCGACAGCGATACGACCCGGACTTCATAGCACTCCCGGTTGAGGCGGGTCACGAGCGAGTAGACGTGCTCCTGCGCCCCGCCGTTGGTGCCGGTCGCCATGACCTCGAGGACCCGCACGCGACCGCCGTCGACCGGCTGACGGTCCGACTGCTCGAGGCAGGGCTCCAGGATCACGTGTTCGTCGCCCATCGCTATCGAACCTCCGCGGGGGCCGTGCGCTGGACCAGCAGGCGTTCGATCGGCTCGTCGACCGCCCCCCATTCGTACTTGTAGGGCTCGTTGCCGCGCATGAAATCGATGCGGCTTCGGCCCAGCTCGATGGCTCTCTGAACGTATAGGGCGACCATGACCACTCCGGGTGAAAGCTCTCTGGCGTCCGGCTCGACGCCGGCGTTGTAGTAGTAGACGGCCGCCCCGTCGTCCAAGGTGACCCCGGCCGCGACGCGACGGCCGGCGACGGTGAGGAAGCTGAGATCGACGGGGCCGGTTGGCGCGCAGTTCTCGAACAGCCGGCCGAAGAAGAGCCGGCTGGCGGCCCCGCCCTCCGTCGGGGGGAAGAGACCTTCCGCGCCCCAGCGTTTCTGGTGCAGCTCCACGAAGGCGTCGAGATCGCCGGGCGGATCAGGCGAGCGTTCCAGGCGGACCTCGCCGGCGGCCTCGGCCCGGCGGATCTTGCGCCGTATCTCGTGGCGCTCCTTCTTGTCCAGCGTTCCGAGGTAGGCTTCGAAATCGGCGCCTGCGGGCAGGGTAAGGATCGGACAGACGTCCTCCCGCTCGCGAGTGACGAGCCAGCCGGCCCGCGGTGCGGCCCACTCGAACGACGCCGCCAGGGCATCGGCGGCCGGGTCGCCGGAGCGAAGGCGGCGCAGGTCCACCACGTCCCAGCGCGACGGATCCTCGGCGGCGAGCGCCTGAACCACGGCCTCGCAAACCGCCGCCACGTCCCCCGGCGCGGCCAGGATCGTGGCGTAGTCGGCGTGGTACGAAGCCCCGAAGAAGACGGCCGTCGCCGAAGCGGGCACGGGTCGGAGCACGGCCCCTGCCTGGTGGCGGATGGTCGTTCGCGCCGCCACGTCCCCCGGCTCCAGCTCGTGGCGATGCATCAGCGGCGCGATGCCGGCGATCTCGTCCGGGGCGGCCTCGTCCACCACCACGAGGGTCTGGTCGTGGGCCGTGGCTCCGTAGGCGTCCCACCAGGCCCGCTGCACGCAGTTGCGCGAAAAGGGCGTGGCATGGGACGTCCGATCGACGAGCGCGTCCCAGGCTTCGGCCGGGATGGAGTCGAAGGCCCGGCGAACGGCAACTAGGCGGCGCGGCGCGGCGCCGCTTCCATCGACCCTTCCCCCGGCCGCGGGCTCGGCCCGAGCGGATCCCGCTGTCATCTCTTCGAGCCGTCCGGACAGGCAGGCCCGCCATCGGAAAGGGAGCGGCTGGTCACTCCCCGAGAATAGCACCGCCTCCGCCGGGGCAGCCGATGGGCTGCCCCGGTCGGCATCAGGAAAGGCGCTCCAGCAGCACCACTGGGATGCGGCGGCTGGTCCGCGCCTGGTAGTCGTTGAAGCCAGGGTACGTCGCCGCGTGTTGGGCGTAGAGCCGATCGCGCTCGGCGTCCCCGGCCACGGCGGCCCGGGCCTTGAACTTCTCCCGGTCCACCTCCACGGTCACGATCGGGTTGGCCACGAGGTTGAGGTACCAGGCGGGATGCGTCGGTGAGCCACCTTTCGACGCAACGATGACGTAGCGGTCGCCGTCGCGGGTGTAGACGAGCGGCACCAGCCGCGGCTGACCCGATTTCGCGCCGGTCGTCGTCAGGAGCAGGACGGACCGGTTCGCAAACGGTCCGGCCGTAACCTGGCCGCCGTGGGTGCGGAAATCCTCGATGAGCGCCGCGGTCATCGCGGCATACGCGGCTCGTGGGTCTGGACCGGACATCAGTTCCTCGCATCGGCTCATGCCGGGTCGGGCCGGCATCGTTGCAATGCTAGCTACCCGGGACGTTCGGTCCCCTGCGGCGCGGTTCCGAGTTACGCCCCGCGGTCCAAGGCGCCGGCGGGCCGCGGGCGGGGCAGACGCCGGCTACTCGGCCGCAGCCGACTCCCGCGGCGCCCGCTTGACTCCCCGGTGCACGAACCGGATTCGTACGAGGTCCCAGGCGACCCGGAGCGCCAGCTTCGGCCGGGCGCGCATGCGCGAGCCTCGCCGGTCCGCCCAGTTGACCGGCACGATCGCCATCCGGTAGCCGCGCCGCCGGGCCAGGTAGATGAGGTCCACGTCGAAGACGATGCTCCTGATCCGCAGCCGGCCGAAGAGATCGCGGGCGGCGGCTCGCCGGAATCCCTTGAAGCCGCACTGGGTGTCCTTGACCGGACCGGTGACCCAGAGCTGCGCCGCGACACGGAACATGCGCCCGACCAGGCGCCGAAAGCGCGGCTGGGTGGCGCGCATGTCCGAGCCGTCGGGCTGGATGCGGCTGCCGAGAGCGACGTCGGCGGTCTCGAGCGCCCGGACCAGCTTTCCCAGCTGATCGGGTGGCGTGGCCATGTCCGCGTCCGCGAATACGAGTGCGTCGCCGTCCGCGACGAGCATCCCCGCCCGGACGGCAGAGCCCTTTCCGCCGTGTGGGACCGTCAGCAGCCCGAGCTTGGGACAGTCGCGGCGGGATAGAGCGAAGCCTTCGGCCGCGAACTCGGGCCTGGCCCGCACCAGCGCTGCGGTCCCGTCCGTACTGCCGTCGTCGACGACCAGCACGCTCACCAGCTCAGGCAGGTCCCCGGACGGCGCCGAGCAGAGGTACTCGAACAGCTCGTCCAGCGCGGACCACAGGCGGGACTCCTCGTTGTACGCAGGCAGCACGATCCCCAGGCTGGAAAGCATGATCGGGAGTTTACGGGCCCGCCTCTCGGACCGCACCGCCCGCAGCCTCATCACGCACGAGCCGGACCGGTCGGGGGCGGCGGATAGGTCGTTCGTACCGGCTGGAGGCAGTCCCGACCGGTGCTACGCTGCACCGCCGTGCGGATCCCCTTCGCTTTGTTTGCGTTTGCCCTGGTGGTCAGGGCGTGCCTTTTCGTCCTGCATCCAGACGCGGCCTATCCCGATTCCTACTATTACGTGGACGTCGCCCGAGCGTTGCAGGCCGGGCACGGCTTCAACATCGACTTCATCTGGTCGTTCGTGGACGTGGGCGGCCGGATTCCCGCCAACCCCATGTTGCCCATCCCCAGCAACGCCCATTGGATGCCGCTGGCTTCGGCTATCCAGCTGCCGACGATGTGGCTCCTCGGTCCAACGCCGCTGGCCTCGATCATCCCGTTCCTCCTGATCGGATCGCTCGCCGCTCCGCTGACCTGGCTGGTGGCGCGGGAGATCGGCGCGAGTGACCGAGTCGCACTGGCGGCGGGGATCGTCGTGGCCATTCCGGCAGCCGCGTCGATCTATATGGCCCAGCCGGACAACCTCTCCCTGTACCAGCCGTTCGGGACGGCGGCGCTATGGCTGGCGGCTCGCGGGCTGCGCGGCCACCGCCGGTCGTTCGCGCTGGCGGGACTGATGGTCGGACTCGCGACGCTGGCACGAAACGACGGCGTTCTGCTGGGAGCCGCCGTTGGGCTGGCCTTCGTATGGGACCGCTGGCGGGCATGGCGCTCGCGGGGCAGCCGGCCGCCGGCCATCCCGTGGCGCTACGCGTTCGCGTGCTTCGCCTTCTTCCTGATCGTCATGGCGCCCTGGTATCTGCGCCAGCTCGAGGTCTTCGGGAGCCTGTCTCCTTCCTCGACCTCGGGCCGAATTCTCCTGATCCGAACCTACGAGGAGATGAACAGCGTTACCAGCGACACCTCGCTGGCGAGCTTCCTCGGCCAGGGCCTGGGCCCGTTGCTGGTCAGCCGAGTCCTCGGTCTGGTCTCCGCGGTGCAGATCTTCGGCGTCATCGCGGTCTCGATCGTACTGGCGCCGTTCGTGGCTCTGGGTTGCTGGGCCCGCCGCCGCTCGGTCGACTTCGGGCCGTTCCTCCTCTACGCCGCTCTCTTGTTCGGCGCCTCCGGCTTGCTGTTCGCGGTTCACGTTCCGTACGGGACCTTCCTGCACTCGGCCGTGGCCCTGGTTCCCTTCAGCTTCATCGCCGGCCTGGAGGGCCTGGTCATCGCGGCCCGATGGGCGGCCCCGCGGCGCCGTGGGTGGACGGAGGACGGCGCGATCCGCCTATTCCTGATCACGGGAGTGGGTTCGGTGGTCCTGAACGCGGTGGCCTTCGCGGCTCTGGCGTACCCACGCTGGAACGCCGACCGAGACGCGCGGCTCTCCGCCGGGCGGGCCCTCGACGCCGCCGGCGCCCCCCAGACGGACCGCCTGCTCTCCGCCGATCCGGCCGGGTTCGAGTACTTCACCGGACGCGGCGGGGTGGTCACGCCGAACGACTCGCTGGACGTGATCCACGAGGTCGCGGCCGACTACGGGATCCGGTGGCTCGTGCTCGAGCGGGCGCACATCGTCCCGCCCCTGGCGCCGGTCATCGAATCGGTGGTCTCCCCGAGCTGGCTGGGCCCGCCGATCTACTCGATACCGTACACGGGACCGCGGACCGGCGATCCGGCCGTCGACGGCGCGCCGGCTCTGGCGATCTACCCGGTCTGCCTTGCCGCCACCGACACTCGCTGCGGCGGCGTGATGTCCGCTTCGCGGGTTGCCCGCGGCTCCGGAATGGGGCGCTTCCCGTGAGCCGGCGCGAAGCCTGGCTGAGTGCAGGCGCCGTCTTCGCCCTGGCGCTCGTCGTTCGAGCGGTGGCCGCGGCCGCGATCCGCTTCCCCATACCCGAGGACACGGCCTACTACGCCGGCGTGGCCCGCAACATCGTGGAGGGTCGTGGCCTGGTCAGCGACGCGTTGTGGAGCTACCAGACGCCGCCTCTGACGGTGCCGCGGGCTGCGTTCGAGGTCTGGATGCCGCTGCCGTCGCTCCTCGCTGCGGTGCCGATGGCGATAGCGGGCGCGGTCAACTGGTTCCGGGCCGCGCAGGTCGTGTCCGTTCTGGCCGGTTCGGCCCTGGCGGTGCTGGCGTGGCGCCTGGGCGCGGATGTGGCCGCGGAGATGCGGCTGCCGGTGGGGCGGGCACGGACGCTGAGCGTGGGCACGGGCGTGGCGGCAGGCGTGGTGGGCCCGCTGGTCATCTACAGCGCCCTGCCCGACTCCACCGCCATCTTCGCCGTCCTTGCCCTGGCGGCCTGCCTGCTCATGACCCGCATCGCATCGGGATACGGGTCGGGGACGGAGGCAGCCGTCCCGGGCCGCCGGCTCGTGGCTCTCGGCGCTCTTCTCGGCCTGGCCGCACTGACCCGCAGCGAGGCGATCTGGCTCGGGTTGGCCTGGCTTGCGATCGTGTGGCGAGGTCTTCCGAGCCGGGCGGTCGAGAGTCCGCCCGCCGCGGCAGCGGCCGCGGGCGACGCTGGCCGATCTCCGGCCCACCGGTTCGAGCGCCTACGGCTGGTTCTCACGCCCGGCGTCGCGGCGGTCCTGGTGTTCGCTCCGTGGGGCTTTCGAAACTGGCTGACTTTCGGCAGCCCGCTGCCCGGCCAGACCCTGAACAACGCCCTCTACGTCAACTACTTGGACGTCTTCTCCTACCGCGACCAGCCTTCCCTGGCCGGATATCTGGCCCAGGGCCCGGCTGCGCTCATCGCGATGCACGTGGCCGGCATCGGCCACAACCTGTTCAACGTCTTGATAGTCCCCGCGTTCCCGATCGGACTCATCGGGCTGCTCTTGCTTCCGCGAGTCTGGCGACTAGCGTCCCTGCGGCCGCTCGTCATCGCCGCCCTCCTCACCTTCACGGTCACAGGTCTGCTATTCCCGGTCAGCACCCAATCAGGCACGTTCCTGCACGCCGCCGGTGCGGTGGTGGTGCTCCTGATCGTGAGCTGCCTGGCCGCTCTCGACGCCCTGATCGTGTGGGTCGGGCGGTGGCGGCACTGGACCCGGCCGGTGGCCTGGCTCGGACCGGCCTTTGCCGTGGCGGCAGTGTTTCCACTCACCGCAGTTGCCGTGTCCGGTATGTCGCGCCAGGCCGAGGATGTCCGAGCCCGATATGAAGCCCTGCCCGCAGCCCTGACGCGGGCCGGAGTGCCGCTTGCAGACGCCGGACCGGTCATCACCGACTACCCGATATGGCTGGCCGAGTCGGCTCGCGTCCGAACCCTCGCTCTTCCGGAGGAACCGCCGGACGTGGTGCTGGACCTTGCCCGCCACTTTGGGGCGCGGCTTCTCATCGTGCAGAGCGACGATCGCAGGCAGTGGCCGGGCATACTGGATCGGGGTGGACCCGCGTCTGCGTGCTTCGAAGACGTGCCGCTGACCGACGACTTCGGTCGCGAGCCGGTGGAAGGCTCGTCACTGGCGCAAATACACGTAATCCGGATCGTCTGTCCATGAGAGACGCCCCGTATACTCCAGACGGTATGGACGCTGCACGAGGCGCCGCAGAATCGCGTGACTCGCGCTTCGACGAGCTTTACGCCGAAGCCAAGGCCGCGCTGGGCTACGGGGCCAACAATCTCCGCTCCGTCACCGAGAGATACCGTGAGGCGTATCGCGACACCCTGGGTCGCTGGCATCGCCTCCGCGATGAACTCGAGGCGACCGACCGCACCCCGCTGCCCCAGGCGGACAGTGGCGATCCGGCCGCGGCAGCCGAAGCGGGCGCGGAGGACGCTCGTCAGAAGGCGCTGCGCACCGAGGTCGAACGCCTTACGAGCGACCTAGGCCGGCACCAGCAGGAGTTGTCCAAGCTCGAGCTCTCAGTCCGGAGCATGGAGAACTCCTGGCTGTTCCTCGAGCGCGGCGATGCTAGCCTTGTGGCCGAGGTCGCCGACGCGGGCCTGGCTACCGACTTCCAGATGCGCATCGTCCAGGCTCAGGAGGCTGAGAGATCGCGGCTCGCTCAGGAGGTCCACGACGGGCCCGCCCAGGCGTTGTCGAATGCGATCTTCCAGGTCGAGTACATCGAGCGCGTGCTCAACGAGGACGTGCGCGTGGCCGGCAGCGAACTGCGCTTCCTGCGCGAGCTGCTGCGTCGCGAGCTGGGCGAGATCCGCACCTTCATCAGCCAGCTGAGGCCGCCGCTTCTCGACGATCTCGGCCTGGACGGCTCCATCATGGATGCAGTCGAGAGCATGGCTGCCCTCACCGGCGCCACGGTCGAGACCGAGCTGCGAGCGCCCGGCGACGGCCTGACCCCAACCCAGCAGACCGCCGTCCTGCGCATCGTCCAGGAGGCGCTCCAGAACGTTCGCAAGCATGCGGGCGCGAGTCGGACGGTCGTGTCGACGCGGACCGCGTCGGGAGACTGGATCCTAGAGGTCTCGGATGACGGCCGCGGGTTCGACGTGAACGCGGTGGCGGCCAGGGGTCGGCGCAACTTCGGCCTCCAGTTCATGCGGGAGCGAGCCGAGCTCATCGGTGCCCAATTCGAGGTTCGATCACGGCAGGGCGGCGGGACCGTCGTCTGGCTGTCGATTCCAGTGGGAGAGGAGAGCGCATGAGTTCGAACGACTACTCCGGGCCGGACAGGCGCCGGCTGGGGCCAGAGGGCCGCACGGGAGAGAAGACCACGATTCTCCTGGTGGACGACCACGCCCTCTTCCGTGTTGGGATGCGCCAGATTCTGGAGCGCGAGCCCGGGTTCGACATCGTCGGCGAGGCCGATGACACCCGTAGCGCGTTCGATCTGGCGATCCAGCTGTCGCCGGACATCATCCTCATGGATCTCTCCCTGCCCGCACCGGGCGGCATCGAGACGACCCAGCGGATCAAGCGCGAGCTGCCATCGGCGGGGATCATCGTTCTGGCCGTGAGCGAGGACGAGGACGCCCTGTTCGATGCCATCAAGGCCGGCGCGGCCGCCTTCATCCTCAAGGACGTGGCGCCCGACGATCTGGTCGCCCTAATCCTTCGCGTCGCCGCCGGTGAGTACCTAATCAACGACAAGGTATTCGCCAAGCCCGCCGTCGCGAGCCGTGTCCTCAAGGAGTTCCGCGAGCTGGCCATCTACGGCCAGGAAGCGGCCCCGATCTTCGCACCGCTCTCGCCGCGCGAGGTCGAGATCCTGGACAACATCGCCCAGGGCATGACGAACAAGCAGGTCGCCTACGCCCTGTCCATCAGCGAGCAGACCGTCAAGAACCACATGTCCAGCATCCTGCGCAAGCTCAGCGTGAACGACCGAACCCAGGCCGTCGTCTACGCCATGCGCCAGGGCTGGATCCGCATGCCCGAGGACTGAGCCGCCCGTGGCCATCGAACCGCTGCCGGTCCCACTGCTGGAGATTGCGGAGCGGGCCAGGCGCGAAGTCGATCTCCTGACCCGGGAGATCAACGACGTCGACCTCCTCGTTCAACAGGCCCGCACGGAGGCCAGCCGGCACGAGCAGAAGCGTTTCCAGGCGGCCGAGAAGCTCAAATCCTCGGGCAGGGGATCCGCCTCCGAAGAGGAGGCCGACCAGCTGGTGGCGTTGACCAAGCGCTCCGCCATCACGGAATCGCAGGTCGAGATCCTCGAGGGCAAGCTCAAGATCCTGACTCGTTTCCGGGAGAGCCTGCGTCGCTACAGCGCCGAGCTGGACCGGGCGTCGATGGGCGGAGCGATACCCAAGCACACGCCGGACAAGCTGGACACGAGCACGCCGCTCCCACCGGCGATCGCGCGGCTCGTTCAGGCGGCCCAGGAGGACCTGCGCCGGGAGATCGCGCGGGCGATGCACGACGGCCCGGCCCAGAGCCTGACCAACATCGTCCTTCAGGCTCAGATCGTAGTGCGACTGCTGGATCGCGATCCGGCCGCGGCCAAGGAAGAGGTCGGGCAGTTGGTGGCGATGGTCCAGCACACGCTCGATGCCACGAAGACATTCATCTTCGACGTGCGGCCCATGGTCCTCGACGACCTGGGCCTGGTGCCGACTCTTCGGCGAGTTGCGAGGGACCGCGGCCGCCGGTCGCAGATCCCCATCGAATTCGAGTCGTACGGCACCGACCGCCGCCTGCCCATGGATGTCGAGAGTGCCCTTTTCCGCATCATCGATGAGGCCGTGACGGGCTTCCTGTCGTGCCATCCGGATCGGATATCGATTCGCTTCGAATGGGCGGAGAAGCCCGAGGCCCACATCTCCGCCAGGCGAGAGGGCGGCGAAGAGCCGGCGGAGCCCGAGCTCGACACGTCGTTGCCGCCGGACAAGCGCGGCAAGACGGTGGAGCGGGACATCCCCGAGGCGCTCAAGGTCATGATCGACGAGACGCGCGCGGCCAAGGTCTCGCGCGCGGCTCGAGCCAATCAGCCGCTGGCCCTGCCATCCAACACATGGCGCGAGATCCAGCAGCGCGCGGAGACGATCGGCGCCACGGCCGATCTCGTTGATGAGGGCCGGGAGGTCGTCCTGGTCCTGGCCGCGAGTTGAGCGGGGACGCGCCGCCCGAGCATCCGAGGGCCTGGTCGGAGTCCACTCGGAGCAGTCTCAGGTGCCGTAGGACGGCCGGCCGGGCCCCATTCAGGCGGGCAGCGCAGCAGTCCGGTCAGGGCCTCATCGAGTACGGCCTAATCCTCGCGTTGATGGCCGTGGTCTGCATGGTGTCGCTGCTCTTCTTCGGGGATCAGCTCTCGTCTCTGCTGAGTCTGATCGGGTCGGCGGTGTGATCGCGGGGGCAGCCGGGCAGCCGGGCGTGGGTCCTCGCGGTCCGTTGACACGATGCGCCACCCAGGGTGCCGGACCTGCGTACCCGAGGTGGGGAAGGTGGGGTTACGTGCAGTCCCATTACCATCTTGCTAGTGGCGTCGAGACGGGCCGCCACCCAGAATGACTGCATGCCTCCCATTGGAGGCGCTCTCATTAGGAGGCAATCATGCTCATCCGTCAGAAGGGACAGGGCCTTGCGGAGTATGCCCTGATCCTCGCACTCATCGCCATCTTGTGCGTTGGCGCACTCGTGTTCCTGAGGACTCAGATCGAGACCATCCTCTCCACGATCGGCGCATCGCTGTAACCGCCCAGCTGCGACAAGAACAGGCCGCGCCTCGTGCGCGGCCTGTTTCTTTGCCCGGCGATGGGCGCCGGCCCAGCTGCGCAACCGGCCCAACAGCGGCCCGGTAGCCGATTCTTCATCCCGAGCGAACTCCGAGAATACTTCCTAAGTGGCGTAGTCCATTGGTATAGTCGCAGTAAGGTTGTCCGCAAGGCTACCGTGGTGCCACTTGTCACATGCGCTCGGGAGTGTGTCGTGAAGCGATCCAATCGGCTGCTAATCCTACTCGGGGTCTTCCTGGCGGTTGCCGGCGGCCTGGGGACGATGGTCCTCATCAGCGGCAACAACACCGGCGGCGGCGGCGGCGGCGCATCCGCCTCTCCTACACCTACCCCCGAGCCGTTGACGTCGGTCGTTGTCGCCAAGCAGGACATCAATCTCGGCGACAAGATCACCGCGGCCATGGTCGCCACCAAGCAGATGACGGTCTCGGCACAGGCGGCCCTTGGTGACACCTACTCGGATGTCAACCAGGTGATCGGCAAGATCGCCGGAGGCAAGATCACCAGCGGGCAAGTTCTGCTGGCGAGTCGCGACTTCCTGGCACCTGGAACGGTGGCCGAAGGTCAGGACATCGCGGGCGCCGTCGGGACCGGCATGCTCGGCGTGACCGTTGAAGTCGACCAGGTGAATGGCGTGGGAACGCTGCTCGTGCCCGGCAACCACGTGGACGTCATCCTGAGCGTGTACATGGATCAGCTCGAGCTGAAGGCCAAGAACGCGAGTGGCTCGGAAATCGACCTGAAGGGCGGAGTCCACGTCACCACCAAGATGGTGATCCAGAATCGCAAGATCCTGATCACGCTTCTGGCACCGACCGAGGCCACCGCCAATACCGTCCCCGCTGCGGGCGCTTCGGGCGTCCCGGTGGCCAAGCCCACGGCGCAAGTCGTCCAGAACACCGGACGGCACATGCTGGTCGTCCTGGAGGTCAAGCCGGACGAGGCGGAGATCCTGCGTTGGGCTCAGCGCGAGGAGAAGCAGGATCCCCAGAACTACATCGACCTGTCGCTCGCACTGAGATCGGACAAAGACAACGACCTGCCCCCCGTGACCACGCCGGGCATCACGTTCAAGATGCTTGTCGACAAGTACAACGTGCTGCCGCTCGACCCGCGCGGCGTCCTGCCGCCCGACCTAGCCAAGGGCATCTCGTGGTAGAGCGCTCCGCCGGCTCTCGGCGGAGCGAACGGCGAGAGGCCGGCTCGATCGGCCTCTCCCGCCAACTGGAAGCGACCGAGTTCGATGACTGACCGGATCCGAGTTCTCATCGTCGACGACATCCCCGAGACCCGAGATCACCTCGCCAAGCTGCTCGGGTTCGAGCCGGACATCGAGGTGATCGGCACGGCATCATCGGGCGGTGAGGCTATCGAACTGGGCGCCAAGCTGCTTCCCGATGTCATCCTGATGGACATCAACATGCCCGACATGGATGGCATCACGGCCACGGAGCGGCTCTCGTCCGAGGTCCCGACGGCCTCGGTCGTGATGATGTCCGTCCAGGGAGAGGCGGACTACCTCCGCCGTTCGATGCTGGCCGGCGCCCGCGAGTTCCTGGTCAAGCCGTTCAGCAGCGACGAGCTCACGGCTTCCATCCGGCAGGTCAACGAGCGCGAGCGCGAGAAGGTGGGGCGCGCCGTCGTCGTCGCCGCGCGTGCCCAGGTCGGAGAAGGTCAGGTCGTGGCGGTGTATAGCCCCAAGGGGGGCGTGGGCCGGACTACTATCGCCGTCAACCTTGCCGTGGCCGCGGCCTTGGAGATCGGCAAGAAGGTGGCCCTAGTCGACGCTTCGTTCCAGTTCGGCGACGTGGCCGTGCTGCTGAACCTGAACCCAAAAGACAAGTCGATGGCCGAGCTCGTGCCGGAGCTCGAGGCAGGGACCGATTCGGACTCGGTCGAGGCGTACACTCAGAACCATTCGTCCGGCGTCCGCGTCCTGCTCGCGCCCCCGTCGCCGGAGATGGCCGAGCTCATCACCCCAGCCGGAGTCAAGCACGTCATCGAGATCCTTCGCCAGCGCAACGAACTCGTGGTAGTCGATTGCGCTGCTTGGTTCAACGACATCACCCTGAGCATCCTGGACCTGGCCGATGTAGTACTAACGGTGCTGACGCTCGAGATCACCAGCATCAAGAACACGCGGCTCTTCCTCGAGGTAGCAGAGCAGCTCGGCTACTCGCACAAGGTCCGGCTCGTTCTGAACCGAGCCGACACGACCCTGGGCATCAGAGTTGCCGATGTCGAGCACTCCATCGGCCGCAAGGTCGACCACACCATCGTCAGCGACGGGAGAGCCGTCGTCTACGCCCTCAACAGGGGCGTTCCCTTCGTCCTGAGCAATCGAGAGAGCCAGGTCTCGCAGGACGTACTCCGTCTGGCAACATCGATAGTCGGAAGCCGAGAACCGCGCGTAGAGGAGACCCGCAAGGCTCCCCAGAAGGGCAAGTCCCTCTTCGCGTGGAGATAGATGCCCAGCTGGGCCACCAAGGGGTGTAGGCGATGTCCCTTCTGAAACGAATCGAGAGCGCCCGACCGGGTGTGGCTCCGGGGGCCCCGAGCGGGACCCCGACCGCGCCGCCAAGTCCTCCCGAACCGTCCGGCCAGGGCGGACAGCGGATGCCCAGCCAGGCTCCCGTACGGGAGTCGCTCCGCGAGGTCAAGTTTCGGATCCAGTCCCGGGTCATCCAGGACCTGGACCCCAAGCTCGATCTGGCCAACCAGGTCGAGGTGCGCCGTCAGATCGAGGAGATCTTCGGCCGCGTCATCGACGAAGAGGGCCTGGCCCTCACCCGCGCCGAGCGTGTCCGCATGCTCGAGCAGATCACAGACGAGATCATCGGTCTCGGCCCGCTCGAGCCGCTCCTGCGTGACGACACGGTTACGGAAATAATGGTCAACGGCCCGCGCCAGGTCTACATCGAGCGCAACGGTCGCCTGGAGCTGACCAACGTCGTCTTCCAGAACGACGACCACGTCATGCGCATCATCGATCGGATCATCGCCCCGATCGGTCGCCGCATCGACGAGTCGAGCCCGATGGTCGACGCCCGCCTCACCGACGGCTCGCGCGTAAACGCGATCATCCCGCCGCTGTCGCTCATAGGACCGGTCATCACCGTGCGGAAGTTCTCCGCCTCGCCGTTCACCGTGGACGACCTGATCAGGTTCGGGACCGCCACACCGGAGATGTTCGACTTCCTGCGTGCCTGCGTGGAAGCTCGCCTCAACATCTTCGTCTCAGGCGGTACCGGCTCCGGCAAGACCACAACCCTGAACGTGCTCTCCTCCTTCATTCCGAACGACGAGCGGATCATCACAGTCGAGGACGCCGCGGAACTCCAGCTCCGCCAGGAGCACGTGGTCACGCTCGAGTCCCGGCCGCCCAACATCGAAGGCAAAGGCGCCATCCCGATCCGCGAACTCGTCCGGAACTGCCTCCGCATGCGTCCCGACCGGATCATCGTCGGCGAGTGCCGAGGCGGCGAGGCCCTGGACATGCTCCAGGCCATGAACACCGGCCACGACGGCTCGATGTCGACCGGTCATGCCAACAGTCCGCGCGACATGCTCGCGCGACTCGAGACGATGGTCCTCATGGCCGGCGTCGATCTGCCCCTGCGGGCCATCCGCGAGCAGGTCTCGTCGGCAGTTGATCTCATCGTCCATCAGTCACGCATGAAGGACGGCTCGCGCCGCATCGAGTTCATCACCGAGGTCCAGGGCATGGAAGGCGACGTCGTCGTCATGCAGGACGTCTTCCTGTTCGAGCAGACGGGCGTGGCCGACGGCAAGATTCAGGGCCGGCTTCGGGCCACGGGCATCCGGCCCAAGTTTGTGGAGAAGTTCGAGGTCAAGGGCATCCACCTGCCACGCGGCCTGTTCGGCTTCGCGTACTAGGCGAGGCGGGGAGAGGCGACATGATTCCGGTCATTCTCGGGCTGCTGGTCTTCTCCGGCATCTTGCTGCTCGTCCTCGGCCTGACGAGCTCGGGTGGGGGCGCGGGGATCAGCGCCCGCCTGGAGCGGTACGCGGCAGGACGGAACGAGGCGGTGCCGCCGGCTGGGTCCGCTCGGCAGTCGACCAGCCTGGGCGATCTTCTGGGTCAAAGCGTCGCGCTGGCTCGCCTGAACCGAATCGTGGAGCAGCGCGACTTCGGCGCCAACCTCGCCCGGGACATCGCCCGCGCCGACCTCAAGCTCAAGCCCGGCGAGTTCATGGCCATCTGGTTTGCGACGATCCTGGCGATCCCCTCCCTCTTCTTTGTCCTGGGCCTAGTGCTGGCGACGCTGAAGACGCCCATCGCCCTCCTGATCGGCGCCGGACTCGGCTTCTTCCTGCCTCGTTGGTGGCTGGGCAGGCGCCGCAACGGGCGCTTGAACGCGTTCAACAAGCAGCTCCCCGACACCATCACCCTTATCGCAAACGCCCTGCGGGCCGGATCGTCGTTCTTGCAGGCCATCGAGATGGTCGTCCGGGAGGGGCAGCCGCCGGTGACCGTGGAGTTCGGCCGGGTAGTTCGGGAGGTCAACCTCGGCCTCGCCTTCGACGTAGCGCTGGAGAACATGGTCCGCCGTGTGCGTTCGGACGACCTCGAGCTGATGGCGACAGCCATCTCCATCCAGCACCAGGTCGGCGGCAACCTGGCCGAGATCCTCGACTCGATCGCATTCACCATTCGCGAGCGCGTCCGGATCAAGGGCGAGATCAGGACCCTCACGGCCCAGCAGCGGCTCTCGGGCTACGTGGTCGCCGGCATGCCGATCGGCCTGATGGGCGTCCTGTTCGTGATCGCCCCATCGTTCATGCAGCCGATGTTCGAGAACCCGCCGGGCATCCTCGGATTGCCGGCCGGCCTCGTCGTCCTCATCATCGGCGGCATCTTCATGTTCGTGGGGTTCATGCTCATCCGGCGCATCGTCGCCATCGAGGTCTGAGCGATGCTTCTCTACATCCTCCCCATCCTGGTCTTCGGTGGCATCTTGCTCCTCGTCGTCGGGCTGGCCGGCGGCTCGCCGATCGATCCAGTCCAGGCCCGCCTGACTCAGCTCGGCTCCGTTCAAGCGAGGAACCTCGAGGAGCTCGAGCTGCAGCAGCCCTTCGCCGAGCGCACACTCCGTCCGCTCGTTGCCCGCCTGTCGAGAATGAGCGGACGCCTGGGCAGCGCCTCTTCGACCGAGGCCGCCGAGAGGCGACTCGCTCTGGCAGGCAATCCGGGCGATCTCAAGCTGACCGACTGGATGGGCGTGAAGATACTGGTGGCCATCGCCACAGGCGTGCTCCTGTTCTTGCTGATCAGTGTGCTGTCCACCAGCGTGGGGTCCGGGCTCCTGTTGGGCGTGGCCGGCTTCGGCGTCGGCTATCTGATCCCGGAGTTCTGGCTGGGCGGCAAGATCAAGGCCCGCCAGAAGGTCATCCTCAAGATGATCCCGGACACGCTCGACCTGCTGACCATCTCGGTGCGCGCGGGACTCGGCTTCGACGCGGCCCTGGCGAAGGTGGTCGAGAAGCTCCCCGGTCCGCTGAGCGACGAGTTTCGGCGGGCGCTCGCCGAGGTGCGCGTCGGCAAGGCACGACGTGACGCCCTGCGGGACATGGTGCCACGCACCAACGTGCAGCCCCTCTCCAACTTCATCGGCGCGATCATCCAGGCCGAGCAGCTGGGCGTCTCGATCTCGAAGGTACTGCAGGTCCAGTCCGAGCAGCTCCGCATCGAGCGACGGCAGCGCGCCGAGGAGATGGCCGCAAAGGCGCCCATCAAGATGCTCTTCCCGCTGGTTGGCTGCATCTTCCCGTCCCTGTTCATCGTCATCCTGGGGCCGGCGATCATCTCCATCATCAAGAATATGGGGCCGATCCTCGCCAAATGAGCCGGCGGCGGCTGTTGGCTCGCAACATCAGCCGTGGGACCCAGCTCGCCTCGCGGCTCGAAGACGGCTCTTCCTTCTGGGCCAAGTTCATGGGCCTCATGGGCCGGGCGGCGCTGCCGGCCGGTGAAGGGCTGTGGCTCCCCGGCGAGAACGGCATCCACATGCTGTTCATGAGGTTTCCGATAGATGTCCTGTTCGTGGCGCCGCCATCGGACGGTCATGACGGCCCCAGGCGAGTGCTGTCGCTGCGCCGTGCCGTGCCGCCGTGGCGGGGCGTGGTGTGGCGGGTCGGCGGCGCCAAGGGCGTCCTGGAACTGCCTGTCGGCACGATCGACGAATCCGGAACTGCCGTGGGCGATGAGATCTCCATCGGGCTGTCTTGAGCGCGGCGCGATGCAGTCGACAGTCATGAGGCGGCTCAGGCTGCCGCTGGGAGCCGCCGGAGGCCCGGGGATGGCCCAGTCATCCGAGACTCGGCTTCACCATCCGCGGAGGGCTCCATCGCGATGAGCCCCCGATACGCCGGGGATAAGCGCGCGTCGCTACCCTCGCCGTGTGGTCCCGCGGGCTCCCCTATCGGTGGCGACGTCGCTTCTCGACCTGGCACTGCCGGCCGCCTGTCCCGGCTGCGGGGCGGAGGGAACGGCTCTGTGCGGGCACTGCCGGCGGGCCTTCGAGGTGCGCCTGAGACTGCCGGCCGGAGTCCCGATCGGCCTGCCCGCGCCACTGCCGCTGCCACTCGTCCAGCTGGAGTGGTGCGCGCCGTTCTCGGGTGTGGTGAGGGCCGCGTTGCACCAGCTCAAGTACGGGGGCGAGAGAAGGCTCGCGGGTCCACTGGCCGCGGCGATGGCGGCGCGGTGGCGCGAGGCCGGCGCGGGTGGGGAGCTGCTGGTGCCTGTCCCGGTTCACGCTCAGAGAGCGCGACAGCGTGGCTACGACCAGGCAGTCCTACTCGCTGCCGGTGTCTCGCGGGAGCTGAAGGTTCCGTGGCGAGCCACACTGGAGAGGATCCGACGCACCTCGCCGCAGTTCGAGCTTGGCCGGCGGGCGCGCCGGACGAACGTAGCCGACGCCTTCGCGCCTCGAAGCTCCAGGGAAGCGGCCGAGGTCGGCGGGAAATGGATCGTCCTCGTGGACGACGTAGTCACGACTGGATCGACTCTCGCGGCCTGCGCCGAGGCGCTCTACGAAGCGGGAGCGACGGCGGTGGCGGGTCTGACGGTTGCGCGCGAGCGCTGAGTCGGAGACGGGTGAGTCCCGCCCACGGGACGGGCTTCTATACTTGCCGCGTGGCAGCGGCTCATCTGAGAGCGCCGGAGCTAGGGAGGGTCTTGGGCCGCCCGGACGCCGGCAATGTGCGTTGCGGAGGTCAGCCGTGAGGATGATCGTCAAGGGCAAGAACACCGACGTCTCGGACTCCGTGCGGCAGTACGCCGAGCGCAAGATGCGCCGGCTGGAACGGCTGCTCGACGACAGCGCTGACGCGGTGGTCGAGCTGTCGAACGAGCAGCATCGCAGCGCGGCGGACTCGCAGATCGCCGAGGTGACGCTGGTCGTCGACGGGCAGATGCTCAGAAGCCACGCCGCCGGCCCGACTTACCAGGCCAGCCTCGACACCGTGATCGACCGGATCGAACGTCAGGCGGTCGACGCCCGCGGGAAGCCGCGCGGGAAGGTCCGGCTTGAGGAAGCCAGGGCCCGCCGAGCCGCCGGTGAGGAGCCGGAAAGCCCTGTCGAGCAGGAGCAGCCCAGACACCGGATCGTCAAGACGAAGCGCTTTGCCATCGAGCCGATGTTCGAAGAGGACGCGCTTGCGCAGATGGAAGAGCTCGGCCACCACTTCTTCATCTTCGTGAATGCAGAGACCGAGAGACTGTGCGTTCTCTACAAGCGACACGCCGGCGACTACGGGTTGATCGAGCCGGTCATCGGCGGCGAGTACACGCCGGGACGAAACGTCCGCAGGGCTGGCTGAGGCCCACAGCCAGGTGGTTCTTGCGCGCGAGGGCGAGAGCAGCTCGACGACCGCACCTCCCATAGACGGGGGCGACCTGCGCGCAGGCGATCCCGTGAGGTGGCCGGAGCGGGTCGAGTTGCCGGGAGGCCGGCGGGCCGGGGCCCATCTGCCGATAGGGATGGGTCTGATCCGAGTGGCCGAGCGCGCTTCGGAGATAGGCGCGTCGGCGTTGCAGATCTTCAGCGACAACCCGACCGCCTGGCACCGGCGCGCGGAGACCCCGCCCGAGGCTGCCGCCTTCAGGCAGCGACTGAGCGATCTGGACATCCGGCCAGTCGCGATCCATGCCGCCTACCTGGTCAATCTCGCCGGGCCGGACGACGACTCTTTCGGCCGGTCCGTGGAGTTGCTCCGGCACGAGCTGGAGCATGCGCCGGAGTTCGGCGCCCGATTCGTCAATATCCACGTCGGCTCGCATCGCGGCGCTGGCCTGGAGGCGGGAATCGGTCGCCTGGTCGATGGCCTCGAGCGCGCCACGGACGGGACTCTCTCGAGCCCCGACGCGCCGCTCGTCGTGCTCGAGAACTCGTCGGGCGGCGGATTCGCCATCGGCGCCACGATCGAGGAACTGGCCATGGTGCTGGACTCGGCGGCGGCTCGCGGGCTGGACGGCCACCTGGCCATCTGCCTGGACGTAGCCCACCTCTGGGGCGCCGGCTACGACGTGTCCTGCCCGGAGGCGATCGACCGCCTGCTCGAAGAGACCGATCGAACGATCGGCCTGGAACGACTGGCGATGGTTCACTTGAACGACTCACGCTCCGCACAAGGATCGCGCCGCGATCACCACGCCCACCTCGGTGAGGGTCAGATCGGCCGCGCGGGGCTGGCTCACTTCCTCTGTCACCCGTCCCTGAACCACGTCGCGTTCTACCTCGAAACGCCCGAAATGGAGAGCGGCTACGACGCGGTGAACGTGGCCAGGCTGAGCGATCTGGCTGCAGACGGGCCGCTCACTCCGGGTCCGCCCCGTGAGCTACCGGCATGAACTCCATCACCGGCAGGTTGATGGCCCGTTTCGGCGTCGGCGGGCGCGAACTCGCGGGCGTGGCCGGGATCGTGGCCGCAGCCGCGGCGTTGCGCTTCGCCAATCTGCCGGTCCGGGGCGGTTGGGATCCGACCAGGGGACGGAGATGCTGGCCCTTCGAACCGCACTGGTCACGGGCCGTCCGCCGACCTTCGGCCCTGAGTCGATCAGCGTGATCAACCCTTTCCATCACGGCGCTCTGTACTACGACCTTCTCCTGCCCGCGGCCTGGCTGGGCAACGGTGATCCGACGTGGGTCGTCTGCGAGATCGCACTTCTGAGCTTGATGGTCGTGCCGGTCATCTGGTGGATCGCCCGATCGATCGCGGGGACGCCGGCCGGTCTGGTCGCCGCGCTTCTGGCGGCTATCTCAGCCAGCCTGATCGGCTACTCGACGTTCATCTGGAATCCGACCCTCGTGGAGCCGGGGGCGGCCATCGCCTACCTTGGAGCGTGGCTGGCCTTGCGACAGTCCGAGGCGAGGTGGTGGATTCTGGCCGCCATCGGGGCGGCAGTTGCCGCCCAATCGCACATCGCCGCCGCGGTGCTCCTTCTGCCGCTGGCATTGGCTTATGCGTTCGACTTGAGGCGAGGGCCAGCCGGTCGACGGCGGTCCATCGCACTGTGGGGATTCGCGGGGGTCGTCCTCTTCGCGGCATCCTACCTGCCGCTGATCATCTACGAGCTCGGCCACGACTTCGCCGATACACGAGGGATACTGGCGTACTTCACGGCCCCGACTTCGGCGCCGGCCCACGATCCGCTGGTCCGGGTTCTCTTCAGCGCGATTCGAATACTGGCCTGGCCCCTGACCCGCTGGCCTCTGGTCGACCTGAGGCCCGCCTTCACGATCGCGTTCCTCGTCGCCACGGCCCTGATCGCGGGGATGGTGTGGCGGATCGGAGAGACAGCGGGGCGGAAAGCGTCCGGCGCTGCGGTCGCGGCCGCGTATCCGGCAGAAGAGATCGCTCGCGGCGCCCGTGCTGCCACGGCCGCCGCCGCCCTACCCGAGCACCCGGACGGAGCGCCCCAGGCGATCGAACGGCTCGGCACCCAGCTCGTAGGCAGCGGGCTGCTGCTGATCATCCTGGCCCTCGGATTGGGGCTCCACGCCCTTTCGGAAGTCCAGGAGCTGCCCACTGAGCAATACCACGCCGTCGCCGATCCCCTCGTGTTCGTGGCAGCGGGCCTTGTGTTCGGGGGACTGTGGCGGTCACTTCCGCGACGAGACCTTACGGCGATCCGTCGCGCTGCGGCGGTCGGAGCCATCGTGGCCGTGGTGGCATGGAACGTGGGCCACTGGCCGCCGTTGACCGCACCGGACGGCGGCTGGCCCGCGGCGCAGGCGGCGGCCGCAAGGCTCGAGCGAGACGCCAGCGGCTCGGCCATGGCGCTGGTGCCCCTCTTCGAGCCCAAGGGAGGCAACGCCTACGCCTATCCACTTACCCGCGACGGAGTGACGCTCGTATCGCCCGGGCAGGCCACCACCGTGGTCCTCCTGTGCGACTCGTTCTGGCTTGCCGGCTGCGGCGGTCAGGCTGAGGAAGCCTGGCGGACCGGCAGCCCGACCGGCCACGATCTGGTGCTGATGGACCAGTTCGCGGCCGCTCCCGACCGGACGCTCACCGTGTATCGCCGCGCGCCGTGATGCCAATACCGAACCGGTGAACGCTCCACTCATCTACGCGGAGTAGCCGTCATCAATGCCGGGCTTCGCCTGCGTGGCGTGGCGTTTCTCGGCGGCAGGCCGGCACCGCCGGCCGCTACGACTGGTCAGCCGGCGTCGCGGCCCGTGCGAGCGCGCGGCGGCAAAGGCCGCAGCATAGGCCGCGCGGCGCGGCCGGCCATCGCGGCCGACAGTACCGGCGAGTCGCGGCGATCGTCGATAAGGCGGCGCGGCTCCAACGGCCGCTCGTTCGGCCTGACGTTCGCGTACACCCGAGCGAAGCGGCGCATTCGAACGGCGAGGTAGTACTCCATGACCTGGCGGACCTGAGGCTCGGAGAGGATCTCGTCGGCGCGCAGCGAGTACTCCACGCGAGCCGTCGGGTTGGCTGTGCCGGCAGCTACGCCGCTCAGGTATAGCGGCGCGTCCGCGTCGTCGCGGATCTCGCGCAGGCCGCGGGCCAGCTTCGTGGCCGTGCCGAGAGATGGCATGCGGTCGCCGCGGATCAATCGAGAGATGGTGGAGTGGTCCACGCCAGATTGCTGCGCCAGCTGGCGCTGCGACATCTTCTTCGCTTTGAGCTGGGCCCTCAGCCACTCGTTGAAGGCTCGTCCAGTCTGTCCGGCCATGCGCGAAGTTGGCTCCCCAGGTTCGACGCAATCTGCCCCGATACTGGAACTATCGGAGAAGAACGCCAAAGCATGAATCACCATTTCGTACTTCACGCCTTGCGACTGTCGGCCGGCCTGGCGACAGGGGGTCGCCAGATTGAATGCGGATTCGGGCGGCCCCGCAGGACGTGTGCGCGATCGGGCCTCAGCCCGCCGAGATGGGCACCGTCGCGACCTCCTCGACCTTCATCCCGCCGGCCCGCGGCTTGGACGAGATGACGTAGGCGATCGAGCCCAGCAGGACGATGGAGAAGACGCTGATAGCGCGATCGATGAGGATGATCGCCAGTGCGTGGCCGGTGCTCGCGTTGAAGATCTTGGTCAGAACGAGACCCATCCCGCCCTCGACCAGACCGAGTCCGCCCGGGGTGAACGGGACCGCCGTCAGGAGCGAGCCGATCAGGGCCACGAACATCGCGCCCGAGAAGCCGAGGTCGACGTCGCTGAAGCCCAGCGCTCGAACCACGAAGTAGAGGCGGAGCGCCTCGGTGGACCAGATGAGGACCGTCAGCAGGCCGAGCCAGGGCAATCCGCGCGGACCGACCGAGCCGAAGACACCTTCCTCGAAACGCTCGTAGAAGTCGACGACTCGGTGCGGCAACGGGAGGATCGTAATGACGCGGTGGCCGAAACTGCGCATCGCCACCAGGGCAACGATCAGCCCCACGACCACAATGACGCCCAGGGCGAAGACCAGCTGGGCCGTCTGGGGCAGGTCGTTGAGACTGCCCCGGAAACGCCAGTACCCGGCGAGCACGCCCAGAGCGGCGATGGCGATGAGGTCCAGGATCCGCTCCATGAAGACAGTGCCCAGCGTGCGCGTGGCCGACACGGGGCTGTTCAGCTTCAGCAGATAGGCGCGGTAGAGGTCGCCGAGCTTGGCCGGGACGATGCAGTTGACCAGCCACGACAGGAACAAGATCTCCGTACCGTCCCGGACCCGCACGCGATATCCGGCGCCCCGCAGCAGCTTGGTCCAGCGCCAGCCTCGAAGGGGGAAGCCAAGGTAGTAGACGAAGAACGCCAGGGTCACCAGCAGCAGGTTGGCGCCGGCGATCTCCTCCGGCACCTTCTGGAGGTCCCTCCAGTTGAGCGCGAGGGCGATGCCGATGATCGCCACCGGCACAGCGATCGACAGCATGGTCCGAGGTTGGCGGAGCCGGCGGACCAGCGACATCTGCTCGGCCGGCGGGACCTCGACGGGCTGCTCCGGGTTGATGAGCGCGTCGGCTTCCTGCCCGAGCGGATCGCCGATCGGGTGGAGGTGGTGTTCTGGTCGGTCGGTCACCGGCGGCCCTTCTCGGTCACGTGGGTCCGGCCACGACCGTTCCCGCGGATGGATTGGATGATCTTAGCGAGCGGCGTCCACGCCCTGACGTAGAAGGTGGCTCGGGCGGGATGAATGTCGGCCGTCCCGATTGCTGCGAGCAGCCCTTCGGGCGTGCTCGGATCACCGGAGACCGCGTTGTAGGAGACCCCGACCTCGAGCACCGTGTGCGCGTCCGAGGCGGCCAGGCCCGGCAGGCCGTGGTCCTGGGCGAAGAGTGCGGCCCGCTCGTTGGCGGATCCGCCGATCACGCGGGCGTTGTAGCTCTCGACCCAATCCACGAGGCCGGCTATCGACTCGACCTGCGCGCCGCTCTTCCGGCCGAAGCCCCGGAATCGGTCGAATGGATGGGGGACCCCGACCAGGCCGCCCTGCTCGCGGACTGCCGCGATGGTCTCGACGGCCGATAGCCCAGGCGGCACGAGTTCGCGTAGGAATATGGCGATGAGGTCACCGTCCGCGGTCTTGACCTCCTCGCCGACGATGACCACCAGTTCGGGCGGGGCCGAGTCACGCGCCCGAAGGGCGCCGTCGATCCGGTCGTGGTCGGTGACAGCCAGGTGCGTGATGCCGCGGGCTGCCGCTGCGCGGACGACGGCGCGCGGAGTCGCGAGCGAATCGAAACTGGCACTGGTGTGGCAGTGCAGGTCGATGAAGGCGCGGCCGGCTTCGTCCGTCGAGTCTCGGACCGGAGCGGCCATCAGACCTGCGAGCCGAGGTACTTCTTGAAGAAGTCGAAATGCTCCAGAGCGATACCAGTGCCGAGAGCGACGCACTGCATGGAATTGTCGGCCACATGGCAGGGCACGCCGGTCACCTGGGTGAGCAGCTTGTCGATGTTGCGAAGCAGCGAGCCGCCTCCGGACATGACCATGCCCTTGTCGATGATGTCGCTGGAGAGCTCAGGGGGCGTCTGCTCGAGAACGAGCCGGACGGCGCCGATGATCTGCTGGAGCGGCGGCTCCATGGCCTCCATGACCTCCGAGCTGACCATCGGAATCGTGCGCGGCAGGCCGGCGATCAGGTCTCGGCCGCGGACGTCCATCGTCAGCTCGCGCTCGAGGGGTAGGGCCGTCCCAATCTGGATCTTGACGTCCTCGGCGGTCCGATCGCCGATCATGAGGTTGTACTTCTTGCGGACGTAGCTTGCGATCGCCTCGTCCACCTTGTTGCCGCCGACCCGGAGGCTGGTGGACACGACGATGGCGCCCAACGAGATCACTGCGATCTCGCTCGTCCCGCCGCCGATGTCGATGATCATCGACCCCGACGGGCCGCTGATCGGCACGTTGGCGCCGATCGCCGCGGCCATCGGCTCCTCGATCAGGTAGGCCTCACCCGCGCCCGCCTTGAGGGCCGCGTCGCGGACGGCGCGCTTCTCGACGCTGGTCACGCCGGCGGGAACGCTGATCATGACCTCGGGCTTGCCCCAGCCGAAGCGACGCCCCTGCTGAACGCGGTGGATGAAGTGGTCCAGAAGCGCCTCGGTGATGACGTAATCGGCGATGACGCCGTCTCGCATCGGCCGAATGGCCTGGATGTTGCCGGGCGTGCGGCCGATCATCTCACGGGCCTCTTCGCCGACCGCCACGATGTGGTTCTGATCGTCGACGGCGACCACGGAGGGCTCCTGCATGACGATGCCGTGGCCCTTCACGTAGACGATGATGCTGGCCGTGCCCAGGTCGATTCCGATCTTCATACCGACGTGCTACGTCCCTTCCGAAATCCGTTCGATCGTGGCCCCGAGTTCCATGAATTTCGCGTCGATCTTCTCATAGCCGCGCTGGACGTGGTGCGCGCCCCGAATCGTGGTCACACCGCCGGCGGCAAGGGCAGCAAGGATAAGCGACGCGCCGGCCCTAAGATCGCCGATCTCGACCTCAGCGCCGTGGAGCGGCGTGGGGCCGTTGATGAGAGCGTGGTGCTGGTCAGCTATCTCGACGCTGGCGCCCATGCGGCGTAGCTCACCAAGCCACTCCAGCCGATCCTCGAAGACGGTTTCGTGGATGTGGCTCGTGCCATCGGCCTGTGTCAGCAGGACGCATGTGGGTGGCTGGAGATCCGTAGCGAGGCCAGGATAGGGCGCGGTCTCGATGTCGCAGCTCCTCAGGGACCCGATGTCTGCGGAGGTGGCGTCGACCTCGATCGCATCGGCGGTGCAGCTCAGGGAGACGCCGGTTTCCGCCATCACGCTCAGGAACGCGCCCAGGTGGTCGCACATGGCTCCCCGAAGGGTGACGTGGCCGTGGGTCACGCCGGCGGCCACGATGAAGGTTCCGGCCTCTATCCGATCCGGCACGACCGAATGACTCGCGCCGCGCAGGCGCCGGCGGCCGTCAATCTCGATCCGGTGCGGGGCCGTCCGCTCGACCTGTGCGCCCATCTTCTGCAGGAAGGCGATGAGGTCGTCGACCTCGGGCTCCTGTGCGGCCGGCTCGATGACCGTGTGGCCGTCGGCCAGGACCGCCGCGAGCATGGCGTTCTCGGTGCCCATGACGGTGATCTGGGGGAAGACGATCGGGCCGCCCCGGAGTCGGCCGGGCGCCTTGGCGAAGTAGTAGCCGTGACGGTACTCGATCTCCGCTCCGAGAGCCCGCATGGCGTCGACGTGCAGGTTCACCGGTCGCCGGCCGATGCGGTCACCGCCGGGGTTGCTGATGATCACCCGACCGAATCGCGCCAGCAACGGTCCGAGCAGGATGAAGCTCGCCCGCATCTTGGCCGCGGCCTCAAGCGGCACGAAGAGCCACTCAGCGTCGCCGGAGGCAATCTCGTAGACGTTCGGCGCGGGATGATCCACGGTGACGCCTATGTCCTCCAGAACCTCGGTGAGAGCGCGAACGTCTTCGATCTCCGGGACGTTGGTGAAGCGGCAGCGCTCGCCGGTCAGGGTTGCGGCGGCCATCAGCTTCAGCGCCGCGTTCTTTGCCCCGCTGATCGCGATGGAACCCTCGAGGCGGTGGCCGCCCTCGATCCGCAGGACCTCGCGGGCGACGGGCTCCGGCTTGAACTCCCAGTGGAATGGGCGGGCGTCGGCCATCCGCTACTCGCCCGGGGGTCCGTCGTGACGAAGCGGAGCGGCACGCCGCGTCGCCTCGTGTTCGCCCCGGGCGGTTCCTCGAGGTCCTCGCTCGGCCACTCGTATCCGAATCAATGCTCGCTGCAGCGCGGTCCGAGCGGCGGCGAGGTCGGCCGGCTCCACGATGCCGCCCTCGAGGACCTTCTGGGCGTCGACCCGGGCGCGTTCGGCGCGCTCCAGGTCTATCTCCGATGCCAGGTCCGCGGTCTCGGCAAGTACGACCACTCGATCCGGTCGGACCTGGAGGAAGCCGCCGAATATCGCAAAGGCCTCCTCCTGCTCATTCCGCTTCAGACGCAGCACGCCCTGGCCGAGCAGGGAGATCAGTGGCGCATGATGAGGCAGGATGCCCATCTCGCCTTCGCTGCCGGGCACGATGACCTCATCGACGTCGCCTTCGAAGGCGAGTCGCTCCGGAGTGACGATCTCCAGATGCAGAGGCATCGCTATTCCTGCTTCTGTCCGGGTGGGATCGTCGCGATCACGACTGGCCTCGCGCAACGGCGGCGCGGCGACGGGAGCTGCGACCGCTCGCGAAGCACTCTAGCCGCTTGCGGCTTTGTGCGGAGCGACGGTCGACGGCGAGCAAGCGCCGCGCCGCGCTGTGCCGACCGTCGGATCGTCAACGGCGCCGCCATCATCCCGCCAGCTTCGCCGCGTTGGCGCGCACGTCGTCCAGGGTACCCGCCAGGAAGAAGGCCTGCTCCGGCAGGTCGTCCACCTTGCCATCCAGGATTCCCTTGAACGAGGCGACCGTGTCGCGCACGGGCACGTAGACGCCGGGCCGGCCGGTGAAAACCTCAGCCACGTGGAACGCCTGGCTGTTGAAGATCTGCAGGCGTCGAGCCCGCGCAACCGTGGCCTTGTCCTCCTCGGAGAGCTCGTCGATACCCAGGATCGCGATGATGTCCTGCAGGTCACGGTAGCGCTGCAATATGCGCTGGACTTCGCGGGCCGTGTCATAGTGCTCCTGGCCAACGACCATCGGATCGAGCACCCGAGAGGTGGACGTGAGCGGATCGACCGCCGGATAGATGCCCAGCTCGGAGATGGCCCGCTCGAGGCGTATCGTCGAGTCGAGATGGCCGAAGGTGGTCGCCGGGGCCGGATCTGTGTAGTCGTCAGCCGGCACGTAGACCGCTTGCAGCGACGTGATCGAGCCCTTCTTGGTCGAGGTGATGCGCTCCTGCAGGGCGGCCATCTCGGTGGCCAGGTTCGGCTGGTAGCCCACCGCCGAGGGCATTCGACCAAGCAGGGCCGAGACTTCCGATCCAGCCTGGGTGAAGCGGAAGATGTTGTCGATGAAGAGGAGGATGTCGCGGCCCTCCTGGTCGCGGAAGTACTCGGCCATGGTCAGCGCGGTCAGTCCGACCCGCTGGCGGGCGCCCGGTGGCTCGTTCATCTGGCCGAAGACGAACGCGGTCTTCTCGATGACCCGCGACTCGGTCATCTCGCGAATCAGGTCGCTGCCCTCGCGCGACCGCTCACCCACGCCTGCGAAGACGGAGTAGCCCGCATGCTCGGAGGCGACGTTGCGGATGAGCTCCTGGATGATGACCGTCTTGCCGACACCCGCGCCGCCGAAGACGCCGATCTTGCCCCCTTTTGCGAACGGGCAGACGAGGTCGATGACCTTGATGCCGGTTTCGAAGATCTCGGTCTCGGTGGTCTGCTCGTCGAACGCCGGAGCCGGGCGGTGGATCGGCAGCCGCTCGGATTCGCCAACGGGTCCCTTCTCGTCGATGGTCTCGCCCAGGACATTGAACACCCGGCCAAGGGTCCCCCGGCCGACGGGAACGGTGATGGGGCTCCCGGTGTCCACGGCCTCCACTCCCCGTGCCAGACCGTCTGTCGTGGTCATGGCAACGCTGCGGACCCAGTTGTTGCCTAGGTGCTGCTGGACCTCGCAGACGATCTTCACGCCGTCCCCTCGCGTGATCTCGACGGCGTTGTAGATCGCGGGCAGCAGGCCGGCGGGGAACTCGATGTCGACGACCGGGCCGGTGATCTGGATCACGCGGCCGATGGCCTTGCGGCCTTTCGCGGCGGCTGCGGCGGTCGCCATGGTCGTGTCGTGGCCTCCTGGGTTCGCCTAGCGCGCCCGCGCGCCGGACGCGATCTCGATCAGCTCACTGGTGATGTTGGCCTGGCGGGCCTTGTTGTAGCTCAGCGTCAGGTCGTCCATCAGCTCGTCTGCGTTCTCCGTGGCGTTCTTCATCGCGACCATCTGGCTGGAGAAGAAGCTGGCGCAGCTCTCCAGCGCCGTCTGGTAGAGCCTCGTTCCAAGGTAGCGAGGAAGAAGCTGGCGCAGGACTTCCGCAGGCGCGGGCTCGAAGATGAACTGCGCACCGGGGATGCCGCGCGTGTCCTCGCTCGGCCTGATCGGCAGGAGCTGGACCATGTCCGCGCGCGGAACCAGGATCGAGACGAACCGCGTGAAGATGACGTCGACCTGATTGTACGTGCCGGCCTCGTACTCGTCGGAGATGAGTCGAGCCAGCGGCAGGACGTCGTCGAACGAGGCGCGGTCGCCGAAGCCCGGGAAGTGGGCCACGATCGGGACGCGGGCGCGGCGCATCGCATCGCGACCCTTCCGACCGACACTGACCACTTCCAGCTCCCCGGGATGCTCCACGATCTCGTTGGCCGCGAAACGAACGACGTTGGTGTTGAACGGTCCGGCCAGGCCGCGGTCGCTCGTGACAAGGACGATGAGGCGCTTGCCTTCTTCACGCCGGCTCAGGAGCGGATGCTCGTCGCCGCTCAGAACGGCGGCCAGGTCGGCCAGGATCTCGTCGATCAGCTCCGAGTAGGGTCGCGCGGCAAGCGTCGACTCCTGAGCGCGGCGGAGCTTGGACGCTGCCACGAACTGCATCGCCCGGGTGATCTGCCTGATGTTCCGCGAGGCGGAGATCCGCCTTCGGATGTCCCGCTGACTCGGCACGCTAGATCTGTTCGCTCCCTATCGATCGGTTGGTCCGAAAGCGCCGCCTCGCGCTAGGCGAGGAAGGTCTTGCGGAAGTCGTTGGCCGCCGCCTCCAGGGCCGCAGCGGTCTCCTTGTCGAGATCCTTGGTCGTGGCGATCTTGCGCATGACCTCCGCATGCTCCATTTCGAGGAAACTCGTGAACTGCGTCTCGAAATCGCGGACGCGCGGCGTCGGGATATCGTCAAGAAGGCCCATGGTGGCAACGTAGAGGATCGCCACCTGACGCTCCAACGGAACCGGCTGGTACTGCGGCTGCTTGATGACCTCGGATAGCTTCTCGCCGCGCGTCAGCTGGTCGCGGGTGGCCCTGTCCAGATCAGATGCGAACTGGGCGAAAGCCGCAAGAGAGCGGTATTGGGCCAGCTCCAGCTTGAGTGGCGCAGCCACCTTCTTCATTGCATTGGTCTGGGCCGCGGAGCCGACGCGCGACACCGAGACCCCGATGTTGAGGGCAGGCCTCTGACCGGAGTTGAAGAGATCCGTCTCGAGGAAGATCTGTCCGTCCGTGATCGAGATCACGTTGGTCGGGATGTAGGCCGAGATGTCGCCCGCCTGAGTCTCGAT